>DATGLW010000058.1:0-32862 GCA_035293965.1 Acidimicrobiales bacterium | reverse complement strand
ACTTCGTGGCCCGCGGGCGCGTCGTGTACCTCGAGGGGTACCTGTGGGACCTGCCGGCGGCCAAGAAGGCCATGCGGCGCGCCATCGCCGAATGCCAGCGCCACGACGGCGCCGTCGCGCTGTCCCTGTCGGACGCCTTCTGCGTCGAGCGCCACCGGCGCGACTTCCTCGAGCTCGTGCGCGACGACCTCGACGTGCTGTTCGGCAACGAGCAGGAGGTGCGGGCGCTCTTCGGCGCCCGCACCCTCGAGGCGGCGCTGCGAGCCGCCGAGGAGACCGGCCTGCTCGTGGCGGTCACCCGCGGGGCCCTCGGCTGCGTGGTCGTGACCCCCCGCGGCCCGGTGGCGGTGCCGGCGGCGCCGGTCGACCACGTCGTCGACGTCACGGGTGCCGGCGACCTGTTCGCAGCGGGCTTCCTCTACGGCCTCACCCACGGCTCGGGGCCCGAGGACTGCGCGCGCCTGGGGGCGCTGTGCGCCTCGGAGGTCATCACCCACCTCGGGGCTCGCCCGCAGGCCGACCTGCGGCACCTGGCCGACGAGGCAGGGCTCCTCGGCCAGGCCCCGTAGGGCACGCCAGCCGGGACACCCTGGGCAGCCCAGGCCACGTCCTCGCCCGGGGGCAGCCCAGGCCACGTCCTCGCCCGGGGGCGGCTCAGGCCACCTCGCCGTCAGGCTCGGGGGGCAGGAAGTGCAGGGGCATGTCGGCCAGGCGGACGAGCACGCTGGCGATCCAGCGGGCGAGGGCGCCCGTCGCCGGGTCGACGGCGGCTGGGTCCTCCATCTGGGCCTCCTCGAAGCGGACGGCTCCCTCGTAGGAGGCCTCGACGGCCCAGTACTCGCCGACGTCACCGTGCTCTTCGCGCACCTGCTCGAGGGTGACCGCGGTCCGAGTGAGCGGCTCGGCCCCGATCGGGGGGCTCTCGGCGGGGAGGGCCTCGAGCACGTTCCCCAAGTCCGGCGCCTCGGCAAGGCGCTCGACGTGCAATGCCACCTCGACCAGGGCCTCGGGCAGCTCCCCGGGCGGCTCGCCGAGGGACCAGCTCCGATAGGCCGTCTGGCTCCAGGTCGGCCAGTCGATCGACACGTCTGCGGCCACCCTGGGGGGCTGCTCCTCGCCGGGGAGGCTGTAGGAGGTCTCCCACGACACGTCGCCGAGGAAGACGTCGACCTGGAACCGTTCCTCGACCGCCTGGCGCTGCAGCAGCACGTTGTCCATCGCTGCGCGGAGCGAGCCGATGAACTGGACGAGGAGGTGGTCGAGCACGGCCGCGCCGACGTTACCTGGGAGAACGGTCCGCTAGCATGCCCCGGTGCCCGTGCCCGGACCACCCGCGCCGAACCCTTGGCTCGACCGTCGGGTCATCGCCTACGCGCACCAGGGCGGTGCCTTCGAGGGGCCGTCCTCGACCCTCTACGCCATCCGCCGGGCACTCGAAGCCGGCGCCACCGCCGTCGAGCTCGACGTGCACGCGACCGCCGACGGGGAGCTGGTGGTCTGCCACGACGCCACGGTCGAGGGCACCACCGAAGGCCACGGGCGCATCGCCGACATGACGCTCGCCGAGGTGCAGGCCCTCGACAACGCCTACTGGTTCGTGCCCGGCTGCGGTGCCGTCCGCGGCCGGCCCGAGGAGGAGTACGCGTTGCGCGGGCGCGCGCCCGATGACCCGGACCTGCGCATCGCCACCGTGCGCGAGGTGCTGGCGGCCTTCCCCGGGGTCGTGTTCAACCTCGACATTAAGCAGACGGCGCCCACCGTGCCCCCCTACGAGCACGCCTTGGCCCGAGTGCTGGCTGAGCTCGAACGGACAGACGACGTGATCGTGGCGTCCTTCCTCGACGGGGCGACCGAAACCTTCCGGCGCCTGGCCCCCGGGGTCGCCACCTCGGCCGGCACCCTGGCCGTGGCCTCCTTCTGGCGCGCCGTGCACCGGGGGGACGAGCTGCCCGCCACCGAGTACCTGGCCCTCCAAGTGCCCGAGCGCCACGGTGACCTCCTGGTGGTCGACGAGGCCTTCGTGGCGGCGGCCCATGACCGGGGGATCGCCGTGCACGTGTGGACCGTGAACGACGCCGAGTCGATGGCCCGCCTGGTGGACCTGGGCGTGGACGGGATCATCTCGGACGTGCCCAGCGTGCTCGTCGGGCTCCTCGACGCACGCGGCGTGGCATGGGCGCCCGGTGGCGACGTGCAGGGGAGGGCGACCGGGTCTGGGAGCGGGGGCACCTGAGCGACCCCGCGTGGATCACCCGCGGCCGCAGTTCGGCTTCTTGCCGTGGTTGGCCTTCTTCTTGGCGCGCAGCTTGCGCTTGACCGTGCGCTTCGACATGGGTGCCAGAGGTTAGCCGAGGCGGGTAGCGTCGGCCACGTGGCAGGGAAGGGACGCGGGCCCGGCAGGCGCTGATGCGCTCGGCGTGGCTGCTCCGTGACGGACGGGTCCTCGCCGCGGCGGAGGTCGCGTGCACGTGGTCCGAGCGTGCCCGGGGGGTGATCGGTCGCCCCGACTTCGACGGCGCCATGGTCCTCGACCGGGTGCGAGCCGTCCACACCGCCTTCTTGCGTTGCCCGCTCGACGTGGCCTTCCTCGACACGGACCGGGTCGTGATCGCCGTAGCCCGCATGGAGCCCTGGCGGGTGTGCCGGCCCCGGCTGCGGGCCCGGTCGGTGGTCGAGGCCCCGGCGGGGGCCTTCGAGCGCTGGGGGCTCCGGGTCGGCGACCGCCTCGAGATCCGCGAGGTCTGGTGACCCCCCGCCGGCAGCCGCGGTGACCGCCGGCACCCCGGGCGGCCGCCTGGTGCTCGTGTCCACCCCCATCGGCAACCTCGGGGACCTCTCCAGCCGGGCGGTCGACGTGCTGGCCCGAGCCGACATCGTGTGCTGCGAGGACACGAGGCGGGTCAGGGCGCTGCTCAGCGCTGCGAAGGTGGCCGCGGGCCGGCGGCTCGTCGCCCTCCACGGGCACAACGAGGCCGCCCGCACGGCCCAGGTCCTCGGGTGGGTCCGCGAGGGGCGCACCGTGGCCCTCGTGAGCGACGCGGGCACACCGGGCATCTCCGACCCCGGGGCGCGCCTCGTGGCCGCGGCCCACGACGCCGGGCTCGCGGTCACCGTGGTGCCCGGGCCGTCGGCCGCCGTGGCGGCGCTGGTGGTGAGTGGCCTGCCGACCGACCGGTTCTGCGTCGAGGGCTTCCTCCCCCGCAAGGGAGCCGACCGGCGCCGGCGCCTCGAGGCCCTGGCAGCCGAGCAGCGCACCGCGGTGCTCTTCGAGTCGGCGGTGCGCCTCGGGGCGACGCTCGCCGAGCTGGCCGTGGCGTGCGGCGCCGGCCGCCCGGTCGCGGTGGCCCGTGAGCTCACCAAGCTCCACGAGGAAGTCTGGCGGGGCAGCCTGGGGGAGGCGGCGGCGCGCTTCGGCGAAGGGCCCGTGCGCGGTGAGGTGGTGATCGTGCTCGGGGGCGCGCCGGCACCGGCAGCGACCGCGGACGACGTGGCCGGCGCCGTCGCGGCACGCCTGGCGGCCGGCGACAGGCCGCGCCAGGCGGCAGACGCGGTGGCCCGATCGCTCGGCGTGCCGCGACGGCGCGCCTACGCGGCGGCGCTCGAGGCGCAGCGCGCCCGCTGACGGCGCGCCGGCTGACGGCGCGCCCAGCGTCGCGTCCACCGGGGCGCGCCAGCGCCGACCGGCGCCCCAGGGCGTCGCCGGTACGCTACCGGCGGTGCCCCGCTTCTACCTGACGACCCCCATCTACTACGTCAACGACGCGCCGCACGTCGGGCACGCCTACGCCACGGTCAACGCCGACGCACTGGCCCGCTGGCACCGGCTGGTCGGCGACGAGGTGTTCTTCCTGACCGGCACCGACGAGCACGGCGCCAAGGTCGCCGAGGCGGCGGCGCGCAACGGCACCACCCCCCAGGAGTGGACGGACCGGACCGCGCAGCGGTTCGTGGAAGCCTGGGCCGAGCTCGACGTGTCCAACGACGACTTCATCCGCACGACCGAGGCGCGCCACGTCCGCACCGTGCAGGCTTTCCTCCAGGCCGTCTACGACAACGGCTACATCGAGCCCGGCACCTACCGCGGGCTGTACTGCGTGTCGTGCGAGGACTACTACAGCGAGGACGCGCTCGTCGGCGGGAACTGCCCCGTGCACGGCCGACCGGTGGTCGAGATGGAAGAGGAGAACTACTTCTTCAAGCTGAGCGCGTTCGAGCAGCGCCTCATCGAGTGGTTCGAGGCCAACCCGACGGCGGTGCAGCCGGCCGCCAAGCGCAACGAGGCCCTCAGCTTCATCAAGGGCGGCCTGCGCGACATCTCGATCACCCGGACCTCGCTCGACTGGGGCGTGCCCGTACCGTGGGATGCGGACCACGTCTTCTACGTGTGGTACGACGCGCTGGTCAACTACCTGACCGCCATCGGTTACGGCAGCGACCCCGAGCGCTGCGCGGCCTGGTGGCCCGCCGTGCACCACCTCATCGGCAAGGAGATCCTGCGCTTCCACTGCGTGTGGTGGCCCGCCATGTGCATGGCCGCCGGCATCGATCCGCCAGCCCACGTGTTCGTGCACGGCTGGCTCCTCGTGGGCGGCGAGAAGCTGTCCAAGACCCTCGTCGGCCGATCGCGCGACGAAGGCGGGGCGCCACCGGTGAAGCTCACCGACATCGCGCCGTCGGCGCTCGTCGAGGACTTCGGGGTCGACGCCACGAGGTACCACCTCCTGCGCGACGTGCCGCTCGGCCCCGACGGCGAGTTCTCCTACGAGGGCATGGTGTCGCGCTACAACGCGGACCTGGCCAACAACCTCGGCAACCTCGTCGCCCGGGTGGCCACCGTCGTGGGCGCCAAGTGCGGCGGCGTCGGCCCCCGCCCCGACCCTCGCAGCCCGCTCGCCGCCGCGGCGGCCGCTGCCGTCGAGGCGGCCGGCGCCGCCTGGGAGCGCTTTGCCCCCCACGAGGCGCTCGAAGCGACCTGGCGGCTGATCGGCGCCACCAACGCCGAGCTCGAGGCGACCGAGCCCTGGAAGCTCCCCCCGGGGCCGGCCGCCGACGCCGTCCTCGGGAGCGCCCTCGAGGCGCTGCGGATCGTGGCGCTGCTCGTCACCCCCGCCATGCCGTCCACTGCTGCCGAGATCTGGCGCCGCCTCGGCCTGGCGGGCTCGCCGCTCGAGCGCCGTCTGCCGGCCGACGCGGCCTGGGGGGGATACCCGGGCGGGGTGGCGGTCTCCCGAGGCGCGCCGCTGTTCCCCCGCCGCGCCGCCTGATGGCCGGCGACTGGTTCGACTCGCACTGCCACCTGCAGGATCGCTACGCCGCGGGGCAAGGGCCCGAGGAGACATGCCGGCGCGCCGCCGAGGCCGGCGTGGGCCGGCTGGTGTGCGTCGGGACCGACGCCGGCACCTCCCGGGAGGCCCTCGGGGTCGCCCTGGCTGGCGCCGAGGGACGGCTCGGGGCCAGCGTGCCAGGCATCTGGGCCACCGCGGGGCTGCACCCCCACGACGCCTGGCAAGGCACTGCCGAGGTGGTGGCGCTCGTCGAGGGCCACCTCGCCCACCAGCCTGCCAGGCGCACGCTCGTGGCCGTCGGGGAGACGGGCCTCGACTACCACTACGACCATTCGCCCCGCGACGTCCAGCGCCGCGCCTTCGCCGAGCAGATCGCCCTGGCGCACCGCTTCGACCTGGCGCTGGTCGTGCACGCCCGCCAGGCGTGGGACGACCTCTTCGACGTGCTGGCGGCCGAGGGTGTGCCGGAGCGCACGGTGCTGCACTGCTTCACCGGCGGGCCTGCCGAGCTGCGGCGTTGCCTCGACGCCGGCATGTTCGTGTCCTTCAGCGGCATCGTCACCTTCCAGAACGCCGCCGAGGTGCGCGAGGCCGCCGCCCGCTGCCCCCTCGACCGCCTGCTGGTCGAGACCGACAGCCCGTTCCTCGCCCCGGTTCCCCACCGCGGCCGGGCCAACGAGCCCGCGTACCTGCCGCTCGTGGGGTCGGTCATCGCCGAGCTGCGCGGCATGGAGGCGGGCGAGCTGGCACGGCGCAGTGCCGCCGCCGCCGCCGCCCTGTACGCTCTGTGACGGCGTCCGCCCGCTGCGCCCGGTGCACGGCGGCCCGCCGGTTGCGCAACGGCCCCTCCTTCCCTACGGTTGCGTCCGGCCCGCCGGCGCGGCTCTTGCCGAGCGGCCGTTGCGTCGTCGAGGAAGGGTGGAGCCCTGAGGAACGCTTCGAGCGCCGCCCGGCGCGTCACGGTGTCGGCGCTCCTGAGCGGGGTGCTGCTCGGGGCGCCGATGGTGCTCCTGGGCTCCCCGGCGCCCGCAGGGCGACCCTGGCCCCGCGCCGCCCGCCCGGCGGCCGGGCCGGGCCCGGCAACGGCCAGAGCGGCATCGGAGCAGCTCATCGGCCTCGGCGGGTTGTCGGTCGCCTTCGAGGCGGACACCACCTCGGTCGTGCCGGGCCCGGCGCCTCCTCCGGCGTCCTCTCCGGCGCCTCCTCCGGCGGCCACGGCCGGTGGCGGTGCGCCGGCGGCGAGCCGCCCGGGGCCCCCCGTCACGCTCGGAGCGGCCGCGCCGGTAGCGGAGCGGGCGCCCTCGGGCTCCTCGGCCCCGGCCCAGTCGAGCCCGGTCGCCGCGCGGTCGGTCACCGGAGTCGCCACCTGGTACGCGGCGGCTCCCGCCGGGGAGTGCGCCAGCCCAACGCTGCCCTTCGGGACCGTCGTGACCGTGACCAGCGTGCTTGGCGGCGCCCGGACGGTGTGCACCGTCGAGGACCGGGAGGCGAGCACGCCGGGCAGGGTGATCGACCTGTCGGAGGCGGGGTTCTCCCAGCTCGCCCCGTTGGGCCAGGGCGTGGTGACCGTCGTCGTCACCTGGTGATCCCGCCGGGCCGGTGACGCTCACCCGGCCCGAGGTCCGCCGCCTCTTGCACGAGCACGGCCTGCGCCCCGACCGCGCCCTCGGCCAGCACTTCGTGGCGGACCCCAACACCGTGCGACGCATCGTGCGGGTCGCAGGGGTGGAGCCGGGCACACCGGTCGTCGAGATCGGTGCCGGCCTGGGGTCGCTCACCGTGGCCCTCGCCGAGGCCGGGGCACGGGTGGTGGCGGTCGAGACCGATCGCCGCCTCGTGCCGGTGTTGCGTTCGGTGGTGTCGCCCTGGCCGGTCGAGGTGGTGGAGGCCGACGCGTTCCACCTCGACTGGCCGGCGCTGCTCGGGCCAGAGGAGGAGTGGTGGCTCGTGGCCAACCTTCCCTACAACGTGGCCACGCCGCTCGTGCTGCTCGTCCTGGACCAGGTCGCGCGGGTGCGCCACCTCACCGTGATGGTCCAGCGCGAGGTGGGCGAGCGCATGGCGGCGGCACCGGGCGACCCCGCCTACGGCGCCGTGTCGGTGCGCATCGCCTACTGGGCCAGGGCCTCGCTCGTGGGGCGGGTCCCCGCCACGGTGTTCGTCCCACGCCCGCGGGTCGACTCGGTGCTGGTCCGCATCGAACGCCGCCCGGCCCCTGCCGTGGACCCTGGCACCGTCGGCTACGACCGGCTGGTTCGAGTGGTGCGGGCCGGCTTCGGCCAGCGCCGCAAGATGCTCCGCCGGTCGCTGGCCGGTGTGGTCGACCACGCGGCCTTCGCCGGCACGGGGATCTCCCCCGAGGCGCGGGCAGAGGAGCTGACGGTGCAGGAGTGGGGGAGACTGGCCGCATGGGGAACCGGAGGGGTCCGCTGAGCGGCCGGCCGATCGTCGTCGTGGCCCCGGCCAAGCTGACGCTGTCGCTCGTGGTCGAAGGCCGTCGGCCCGACGGGTACCACGACCTGCGGGCCGAGATGGTGGCGCTCGACCTCGCCGACGTGCTGCGGATCGAGCCGGGCGGCGAGGGACTCGTGCTCGAGGCCTCCCCCGGCTCGCGGGCCGAGGAGGTGCCGTCGGGGCCCACCAACCTCGTCCACCGGGCGCTCGAGGCGGTCGGGCGCCGGGCGAGGGTGCACGTGGTCAAGGGGATCCCTGTCGGCGGCGGCCTGGGCGGAGGCTCGGCCGACGCGGCGGCGGTGCTCCGATGGGCGGGGTGCCACGATCCGGCCGTGGCGGCCTCGCTCGGTGCCGACGTGCCGTTCTGCGTGACCGGTGGGCGTGCGATGGTGGAGGGCCTCGGCGAGCGGGTGACCCCGCTTCCCTTCGAGGCGAGGTCGTTCGTCCTGCTCGTCCCCCCCTTCGGCGTCGACACCGGCGCCGTCTACCGGCGCTTCGACGCCCGTTCGGCGACTGCGGCGGGCCGGCGGGCAGGCGCCGACGACTCCCGGGGTCCGGGTGAGGCCCGGGGGCTTTCGGTTCGCAACGACCTCGAGGTGGCCGCGCTCGAGGTCGAACCGAGGCTCGCCGCGTGGCGCGACCTGCTGGCGGAGGTGACCGGCCGTCGCCCGGTGCTGGCAGGCAGCGGCTCGACCTGGTTCGTCGAGGGGACCCTCGCCGAGTTCGGCCTCGACGGCAGGGGCTCGATCGAGCTCGGGCCTCCGGATGGGGGCCATGGGCACCTCGTCGAGGCTCACACGGTCCCCGCCGGTTGGGACGGACCGAGCGGCTAGGCGCTCGGTCCGCCTCTGGTCGGTGCTACTTTCCGGCCCGCCTTTGCCAGCGGGTCGCCTTGAGCATCTTCTTGTGCTTCTTCTTGCGCATGCGCTTCCGGCGCTTCTTGATGAGCGATCCCATGTCGTGCGGGAGGCTAGCTGGCACCGGCGTCCCGCCGCCATGCGGTGCCGGCCTCGGCGGCACCGGCGGGGACGCCATCAGGGCGCACCCGGCCGTCGAGGAGCCGGCCGAACCGTGCAGGACAGGGTCGGCGCCGCATGCTGCGAGGCCACCGTCGCGCACCGCGTACGGTTCAGCCCGCCTGCCCCGACCCGTTCGACCCATCGCTGCCCTCAGAGGGCGGGGGCGCCAGAGGCGGGAACGCGAGGGTGAAGCGAGCCCCGCCCCCCTCCGCCTGACCGGCTGCCACCGACCCGCCCTCGGCCTCCGCCACCTGGGCGACGATGGCGAGCCCGAGCCCGGAGCCGGGCAGGCCCCGCGAAGAAGGGGCGCGGTAGAAGCGGTCGAAGATGTGGGGCAGGTCCTCCTCGGCGACGCCCGGTCCGTGGTCGCGCACGGTGACGGTGCCCGAGGCGCAGGTCACCTCTACCGCCGTGCCCTCGGGGCTCCACTTGAGGGCGTTGTCGAGCAGGTTCCCGACCGCCCTGCCGATGCGGTCGGGGCTGCCCTCGACCCAGGTGGGGGAGGCGACCAGGCGGAGCTCGACCCCCCGGTGCCGCCCGTGGGTGCGTGCGAGGGCGACGGCGTCCTCCACGAGCTGGTCGAGTCGGAAGCGCTCGCGGTCGTGCTGGGGCTGCTCGCCCCGGGCGAGCTCTGCCAGGTCGCTCACCAGGTCCGTGAGCTCCTCGAGCTGGGTGAGGACGTCGTCGACCAAGACGCGGCGGTCCTCGGGGGGAAGCTCTTCGAGGCGGCGGGCCACTTCCAGGTTGGTCCGCAGGCTGGTCAGCGGGGTCCGCAACTCGTGGGCGGCGTCGAGGACCAGCTGGCGTTGCTGCTCGCGCGAGCGCTCCAGGGCCGCGAGCAGCCGGTTGAAGGCTCGCCGGAGCCGGCCGAGCTCGTCCTCCCCGCCGGGGTCGAGGCGCTCGGACACGTCGGTGGTGAGCGCCAGGTGCTCGACGCCGGCGGTCAACGAGTCGAGCGGGACGAGAGCGGCTCTGGCCACGAGCCACCCGAGCAGCACGGCCAGCACCACGCCTGCAAGGGCGACGAGCACCAGCACCAGGCCGAGGCGACCGAGCTGGTGGTTGACCCCGGTCATGGGAGTGGCGAGCTGGAGAGCCCCGCCGGGCGGGGAGAGCACGACCGGGCCGATGAAGGGCGAGCCGCCGATCCGGGTGCCGGCGGGCAGGGGCACGACGAGCTGGCGCAGCTGGGAGCCCCCCACGGTGATGGTGGCGAAGTAGCGCCCGCGCTGGCCGTTGGCCACCGCCAGCACGCCCTGGTCCACGGGCAGGTTGCCCGACACGATCGGGAGGCCGCCCGCGGTCACGATCTGGGGCCTGATGCCGAGGGTGTCGGTGAGATCGAGCCGCAGCTGGGAGGTGAGGACCCGCTCCGCGGTAGCAGACAGCGAGCCGTCGACGGAGCCGACGAGGGCGTTGCGCGAGGCAAGGTAGGCGGCGCTCACCGCGGCGAGCACTGCCACCACGACAGCCACGGTGGCGGCCAGCACCAGGCGGGTCCGGAAGGTGGCGGTGCGCTCCTGCCACCAGGAGGCCCACCTGCTGGCGGCGGCGCGCCGCAGCAGGCGCTGCCACCGGCCGCTCGGCCTGCCGCCCGATCGACGGTCCCCGCGCTCGACGGCCTCCTGCCCCGGGTGCCTCGCGGCGGTCATGGCGCCCGTTCCCGATCCTGCGGGGCGGTCACGACGCCTTCAGGACGTAGCCGATGCCCCGCACAGTGTGGATGAGGCGGGGCTCGCCGCCGGCCTCGGTCTTTCGGCGGAGGTAGCCGATGTACACGGCAAGGGAGTTCGTCCCCGAGTCGAAGTCGTAGCCCCACACCCGATCGAGGATGAGCTCGCGGGTGAGCACTTGCCGGGGGTGGCGCAGGAAGAGCTCGAGGAGGTCGAACTCGATGCGAGTCAGCGTGAAGAGCCGCTCACCCCGGTATGCCTCCCGGGTCGCGAGGTCGAGGCTCAGGTCCCCGAAGCGGAGAACCTCGCCCTCGGCCCCCACGCGCCGTCGCAGCAGCGCGCGCAGGCGGGCCAGCAGCTCCGCGAGGGCGAAGGGCTTGACCAGGTAGTCGTCAGCCCCGGCGTCGAGCCCGCTCACCCGGTCGCCGACGGCGTCGCGCGCGGTCAGCATCAGGACCGGCGTGTCGTCACCTGACCGGCGCATCCGGCGGCACACCTCCACACCGTCGAGGTCGGGCAGTTGGAGATCGAGCACGACGGCGTCGGTCGTGCCACGGCTCAGGGCCTGCAGGGCACCACCGCCGGTGGCTGCTGTCGACACCTCGTAGCCCTCGAGGCGCAGTGCTCGGTCCAAGGACGCGGACACGGCCGGGTCGTCGTCGACCACGAGGACCCTCAGCGGCACGGTTGCCTCCGCAGCGCCTGGACCTCGCGTGCGGGCCACACTGCGCGTGCGGGCCACACTGCGCGTGCGGGCTGGGTGAGCCCCATGTCGCTCCTTCCGGCCTCCTGGACCCGATGGCCACATCTTGCTCGGGTCGCGCCGCCCAGGGTCGAGGATCAGCGTAAGGAATTTCGAAGAAGCGGCAGGTCGGTGGGTCAGGAGCTGCGCAAGGGCGCGCCTGGTTCCATGGCGTGTTGCCCCGCTGCGCCACGGGCCTATCCCCTGGCGCGTCGCCTACCTCGAAGCGGTTCCGCCCGGGGCACCGGCGCCGCTCCGGCTCCGCCCGGGCGCCGAGGTGCGCCTGGGGTGTGCTACGCGTGGAGGGCGATTCCGGGGTAGTTCAATCGGCAGAACGTCGGCCTTTGGAGCCGGATGTTGGAGGTTCGAGCCCTCCCCCCGGAACCCAGCCCCTCGCCAGGCGCCTCACTCGCCGATGGCCGTGCACCGGTTGGGACGGGCCACAAGCCGGAGGACCGGGCGAGGGCCCAGGGCGCAGGCTCAGCGGCGGGCCCCCCACCGCTTGGGAACGTTGCCGGCGTTGAGCTCGGCCAGGTACCGGTTGTAGGCGGCAAGGTCCTCGTCGGTGTCCTCCGCCACGTCGCCGCCGGCCTCGCTGGCGCCCGAAGGCAGCGGCTCCGGCGTGTGGACCGCCGCGCCCACGTCGGCCACCGCCGGCCCGCCGGTCGCGGCACCGAGCACGCCGGCGGCGGCCGGCTCGGCACCGGTGTTCGCGGGTGCCGACGGGTCCCCTGCAGTGCCCACCAGGGAGGAGGTGGCGCCCACGGCGGCGCGCTCGTCGCCCTCCACGCCGATCTCGCGGACCAGCCTCCACCACAGGTAGACGGCGTAGCCGGCGAAGAGTGGCCACTCGAAGACATACGCCCAGCTGAGCTCGTTGCCCGACAGCGCCCGGCGCACCTGCCAGGCGCACAGGAGGGAGAACGCCGGCACCACGACGGCGAGGATGGCGTGCAAGAGGAGCGCTCGGCGCGAGAACAGCATGCGGCGCACGGCGACACGCTACCGACCCGAGGCGTGCCGCCTGTCGCCGGGGTCCGCTGCAGCCCGGGCGACCACCTGCCCGGTTCCACCGGCCCCGGCCCCCTGCAGGCTCATCCGCGCACACCGGCATCCGCGCACACGGGCATTCGGGCCGCGGGCACTCGGGGACTCGGGCATTCGGGCCGCCAGCACTCGGGGACTCGGGCCGCGGGCGATGGCACGCCCCGTTCGGCCGGCTGGGAGAGAATGAGCGCGTGACTGCCCGACCGCTCTCGGCCGTCGTGCTCGCCGCTGGCGAAGGCACCCGGATGCGCTCGAGCCGCCCGAAGCCCCTGCACCTCCTGTGTGGGCGGCCGATGGTGCTCCACGTCCTCGACGCCCTGGCCGCGCTGCGGGTGGACCGGGTGGTGGTGGTCGTGGGCCACCGAGGTGAGTGGGTGACCAAGACGCTCGTCGACCTGGCACCGAGCGACCTCGAGATCCAGTTCGTCGAGCAGCCGGCCCAGCGGGGCACCGGCGATGCCACGGCGGTGGCGTTGACCGGCCTGCCGGAGAACGACGCCGACGACGGCGACGTGGTCGTCCTGCCCGGTGACACGCCCCTCCTGCGGCCACCGACCCTGGCTTCCCTGGTCAGGTTCCACCGCCAGCACGACGCCGGTGCGACGCTGCTCACCGCCGAGGTGCACGAGCCCGCCGGCTACGGGCGGATCGTCCACGGGCGCGACGGCATGGTGGCCCGAGTCGTCGAGGAGAGCGACGCCACCGTGGAAGAGCGTGCCATCCGCGAGGTGAACACGTCGATCTACTGCTTCCGCCGGAGCCTGCTCGCGCCCGCCTTGCGCCGGCTCAGCCCGTCGAACGCGCAGGGCGAGTACTACCTGACCGACGTGGCGGCCGTCCTCTACGAGGCCGGCTACCGGGTGCAGTCCCTCGTCCTCGACGACCCCATGGAGGCGGCGGGGGTCAACGATCGCGCCCAGCTGGCGGTGGCCGAGGCGGAGCTGCGCGATCGGATCAACGAGCGGTGGATGCGCAAGGGAGTCACCATGTGGGACCCCGAGCGGACCTACGTCGACGCGGGCGTGCGGCTGGCCCCGGACGTCTCGCTGCTCCCCGGCGTGGTGCTACGCGGCGAGTGCACGGTGGGCGAGGGCGCGGAGATCGGTCCCCACGCTGTGCTCCAGGACACCTCGGTCGGCGAGGGCGCGAAGGTCGGCCCCTGCGCCGCCACCGACGCCGTCATCGGGGCCCGGGCCGTCGTCGGCCCGTTCGTCACCCTCGGCCCCGGGGCGGTCGTCCCCGACGGGGAGGTCGTGGCTCCCGGGGCGGTCCTCCCTGCGGCCGGCGCCTGAGCGCCGGCGGGCAGTGGGTCAGCTCGGGACCGGCCACTGCCCGGCGGCGCTCGCCCCTCGATGCGGTAGCGTTGGCTCGTGGAGCTGATCCCCCGTCGACGCCTCGAACTGGTGTCGGGGCGGGCGCACCGGGCTCTGGCCGAGCAGATCGCCGCACACCTCGGGGTGACCCTCAGCGAAGCGAACTTGCGCGAGTTCGCCAACGGCGAGATGCACTGTCGCTACGACAAGTCCATCCGGGGCTCCGACGTCTTCATCGTCCAGACCCACTGCGGGCCGGTGAACGACTCCTTGATGGAGCAGCTCATCATGATCGACGCCGCCAAGCGGGCGTCAGCCAAGCGCATCACCGCGGTGTGCCCCTACTACGGCTACTCCCGCCAGGACCGCAAGTCGACCGGTCGCGAGCCGATCACCGCCAAGCTCGTGGCCGACCTGCTGTCGGTCGCCGGGGCCGACCGGGTGGTGAGCGTCGACCTTCACTCGGGCCAGATCCAGGGATTCTTCGACGTCCCCTTCGACCACCTGACCGCAGCGCCGGTGCTCGAGGGCTACCTGCGCCAGCGCGTCGACGGCGACGTGGTGGTCGTGGCACCCGACGCCGGCCGGGTGAAGGTGGCCGAGCGCTACAGCCAGCACCTCGGCTGCGAGCTGGCGCTGGTCCACAAGACCCGGCCGCGCGGTGCGGCGAACCAGGTCGAGGCCCGCCACGTGGTGGGTGACGTAGCCGGCCGCCACTGCGTGCTGATCGACGACATGATCGACACCGCGGGGACCATCTGCGCCGCTGCCGAGCTCCTGCGCGAGGCCGGGGCAGCGGAGATCTGGGCCATGGCCACCCATGGCCTGTTGTCGGATCCTGCCGGCGACCGGCTCAAGGCATCCCCGATCTCGCGTGTCGTGGTGACCGACACCCTCCCGATCGACCCGAACCTGAGCTTCGACAAGCTCGAGGTCCTCTCGGTCGCTCGGATCATCGCGGATGCCATCGACGCCGTCTTCGAGGACACCTCGGTCTCGAGGATATTCGGCGGCGAGAACCTCGCCTGACCCGGTTCGCCCCCTCAGGGGACATGCGGTGGGGAGCCACGCCGCTGCGAGCCGGCCTCGCCGAGCCGGCGAACCGGGAGGGCGGGCACGCGACCAAGAGTGCACCCCTGAGGGCCACCCTGCCAGGTATCGTCGGGTTGAGGGACGGCGGAGCAACGCGTACCGGTCCGTGCTCGACCACCGGGCAGCCCGCCGCCGGAGGGCGATGACGGACCGCGAGGCTACCGAGCTCAGCGTCGACGAGGTGAGCGTGTCGTTCGGGGCGCTCGTGGCCCTCGACCGGGTGTCGCTCCGGGTACGAAGAGGCGAGATCGTGGGGCTGATCGGCCCCAACGGAGCGGGGAAGACGACGCTGTTCAACGTGATCTGTGGCTTCGTCCGCCCCGCGTCGGGGACCATCAGCTTCGACGGACGCCCGTTGCGCCGCCACCGTCCGCACGACCTCGCCAAGCTGGGGATCGCCCGGACCCTCCAGGGGGTCGGCCTCTTCCCCGGCCTCACGGTCCTCGAGAACGTGCTGGCGGGCGCCCAGCCGCAGCGCCGGTCGGGCTTCCTGTCGGCGCTGGCGGGAGTGGGGCGCTCAAGGGGCGAGGAGGCGCGCGTCCGGCACCGGGCGGAGCGCGTGCTGGCCGAGCTCGGCATCGCCGGCTACGCGGACGAACGCCCGGGGGCGCTTCCCTACGGCATCGCCAAGCGAGCCGCCATCGCCCGAGCGCTCGTCGCCGACCCGTCGCTGCTGCTGCTCGACGAGCCGGCGAGCGGGCTCGCGGCCGACGACATGGCCGAGCTCGCTCGCCTGGTGTCGTCCCTGCGCTCGCGCATGGGGGTCCTCCTCGTCGAGCACCGCATGGACTTCGTGCTCGCCACGTGCGAGCGCCTGGTCGTGCTCGATTTCGGCCGGGTCATCGCTGCCGGGGCGCCCGAGGCGGTGACCGCGGACCCTGCAGTGGCGACCGCCTACCTGGGCGAGACGGTCAGGGCGCCCGACGGGCGGCCGCGCACCGCAGCGGGGCGCTGACCGGTGGTCCCGGGGCACGAGGCCGCCTCGGTCGGCCCAGAGAACGCGGCGGCCACCGGCCCCGAGGGGCGGCCCCATCACGGGCCAGAGAACGCGGCGGCCACCGGCCCCGAGGGGCGGCCCCACCCCGGGCCAGAGAACGCGGCGGCCACGGGGCCCGAGGGGCGGCCCCACCCGGGCCCAGAGAATGGACGAGGACTCTGGGTGGAGGACCTGTCGGTGTCCTACGGTCCGGTCCGGGCGCTCCAGGGCGTGTCGTTGCGGGCCGAGCCCGGCGCGGTCACCGCGGTCCTCGGTGCCAACGGGGCTGGCAAGACCACCTTGCTGCGGGCGGTGTCGGGCTCGGTGCGGCCACGGTCGGGCACCGTGCGCCTCGGGCCCCGCCTCCTGACCGGCATGCCGGTGGAGCAGGTGGTGCGCAGCGGCGTGTCCTACGTGCCCGAGGGCGGGTCGGTCATCGCGGAGCTGACGGTGGAGGAGAACCTGCGCCTCGGTGCAGCCTGGCGGTTCGGCCGCCGCCGTTCGCGCCAGGAGATGGAGCGGATCTACGCCCTCTTCCCCCCGCTCGTTGCCTCTGCGCGGCGCCGTGCGTCGATGCTGTCGGGGGGCGAGCGCCGCATGCTCGCCCTGGGCCGTGCCCTGGTGTCGCGGCCGACGCTGCTGCTGCTCGACGAGCCGTCCCTGGGACTGGCGCCGATGGTGACGGCCCAGCTGATGGCGACCCTCGACGACCTGACGCGGGCCACGGAGCTGACGGTTGTGCTGGTGGAGCAGAACGCCAGGAGCGCGCTGTCGATCGCGCGGCACGCGGTCGTGCTGCATCTCGGCACGGTGGTCGCCGCGGGCCCCGCCGGTGTCGTCGGCGCCGACGCCGCGCTCCGGCACCACTACCTCGGGTACTGACCGGCGGCGCCTGACGAAGGGAGGAGCGGTGCGGTTGTTCGTCGACGTGACGTTGAGCGGGGTGGCCAACGGCATGGTCTTCGCCTCGCTGGCGCTCGCCCTCGTGCTCGTCTTTCGCGCCACGAACGTCGTCAACTTCGCCCAGGGGGCAATGGGCATGCTCACGACCTTCATTGCGTTCAGCGTCCTCGAGCACGGCGTCGGCTACTGGGTCGCCTTCGCGGTCGCCCTCGCCTGCGGGCTCGTGCTCGGCGGTGCCGTCCAGCTGCTCGTGATCCGCCCTGTGCAGAGCAGGCCGCCGCTCAACGCCGTCATCGTGACCTTCGGGCTCCTCATCCTCTTCGAGGGCATCGCAGGTGCGGTCTGGGGCAACTCCAACCGCGGGTTCCCCGCCGCCTTCTCACAGAGCGGGCTCACGATCGGCCGCACCAAGGTCGCCTTCTCGCACTTCGACGTGTTCGTCGTGCTGGCGGTGACCCTCCTCATGACCGCCATGGTGGCGCTGTTCCGGGCGACGACCCTGGGCCTGCGGATGCGCGCCACGGCCTTCGCCCCCGACACGGCCCGGCTGCTCGGGGTGCGCGTGTCGAGGCTCCTCACCCTGGGCTGGGCCCTGGCCTCGCTGGCCGGCTCCCTGGCCGGGCTCCTCGTCGCCCCGACCACGTCGTTCTCGCCCACGTTCATGGACCTCGTGCTCGTCTACGCCTTCACTGCGGCCGTGGTCGGGGGGCTCCACAGCCCCCCGGGGGCGCTGGTCGGCGGGCTCGTCACCGGGCTCGCCCTGTCCTACGTCGGCGGGTACCTGGGTGGGGCTCTCGAGCCGCTCGGCGCCCTCGCCCTCCTCGTCGTGGTGCTGATGCTGCGGCCCGAGGGGCTCTTCGGCGCCCCGGCGGCGCGCAGGGTGTGACATGCCGCAGGACCTGCCCGCTGCTGCTCGGGTCGCGCTCCTTCGCGCGCTGCGCCGGTTCCGCCTCCCGCGCCTGCCCCTCGTGCGCCACCTGCTGCTCGCGGTGGCAGGGGGCGTCCTCCTGTTCGTGATCACCCTCGAGCTGAGCCCCTTCGACAACTACGAGCTCGGACAGATCGCCGCGTATGCCATCGCCATTGCCGGCCTCAGCCTGCTCACCGGCGTCAACGGCCAGATCTCCCTCGGCCACGGCGCCTTCATGGCGGTGGGCGCCTACACCCTCGCCGAGCTGCAGGCGCACCAGTCGGTGAACTTCGTCCTCCAGCTGCTGGCGGCCACCGCCGTCGCCGCAGCCGCCGGCCTGGTGATCGCCGTGCCCGCCACGCGCCTCCAGGGGCCCTACCTGGCCGGCATGACGCTGCTCCTCGCCCTCGCGCTGCCCAGCCTCTCGGACCGCTACAGCAGCTTCTTCGGTGGCGACCAGGGGCTGCCCGCCACGGCGCCGGGCGCCCCCGGCAGCCTCGACCCGCAGCGATGGCTCGCCTGGCTGCAGATCCTCGCGGCCCTCGTCGTGCTGGTCCTGCTGGCCAACCTCCTCGACAGCCGCTTCGGACGCGCCTTTCGGGCCGTGCGCGACGACGAGGTGGCCGCGGCGACCTTGGGCATCCACGTCGCGAGGACCAAGGTGACGGCCTTCATGGTCTCGGCCGCCTGCGCCGGCCTGGCGGGTGCCCTCGTCGCGCTGTCCACCGGCGTGGTGAGCACGGGCGAGTTCCCCCTGTCGCTGTCCATCTTCCTGCTGGCCGGCATGGTCATCGGCGGCGCCGGCACGCTGATGGGAGCGTGGTGGGGGGCGATCGCCGTCGTCTACCTGCCCAACCAGTGGTCGCAGTCGCTCGCCGGCGCCTTCCACCTCGGCCACCTGGTGAGCGCGAACCTGGCCGTCATCATCTTCGGCGCTGCCCTGGTGCTGGTGATGCTGCTCGCACCCGCTGGCATCCAGGGCGCCCTGCGATGGGCGGCCGGACGGCTGGCGGCCTGGGCCGTCGCCGGTCGCGGGGGCGGTAACGTGTCGAAACAAGAACGACAAGATGGACACGATGGAGCAGTGCCCGCGCTGGGCGACGGTGGCCGTCCGGACCCGATCCGGTCCACCGGCGGGCGGGGCGGAGCGTGAGGCCGGGTCGCGGCGGGCCGCCCGTACCGTCGAGCGGCTGCCGAGGGATCTTCCAAGGGGGTAGGGGATGAGCCGGTTGCACCATGGCCGAGCAGGCTCCGAAGCAGGCTCCGGAGCAGGGAGCAGGGCGTACCGGCTCGTCGCAGCGGGCGCAGCGGCGGCGATCGTCGTGTCGGGGCTCACCGCCGTGGCCGGCCCCGCCGGCGCGGCTGCGTCGAGCGGGGTGACCTCGACGAGCGTCACCATCGGCGCCACGGTGCCGCTCACCGGCCCCGCCTCGCCGGGCTACGACGAGATCGCGCCGGCGATGAACGCCGTGTTCGGCTGGGTGAACGCCCATGGCGGTGTGCACGGGCGCAAGATCCGCTACGTCTACCTCGACGACGGCTACAACCCGTCGGTCACCGCGACCGAGACCCGCAAGCTCGTCCTCCAGAACGGCGTGTTCGCCACCGTCGGCTCCCTGGGCACCCCGACCCAGACCGCCGTGCAGTCGTACCTCAATGCCGAGAAGGTCCCGCAGCTCTTCGTGGAGTCCGGCTGCAACTGCTGGAGCAATCCCCGGGATCCGTGGACCACGGGCTGGCAGCCCCCCTACACGGTCGACGGCAAGCTCCTCGGTGCCTACATCAGGTCGCACTTCGCCGGCGAGAAGGTCGGCTACCTCTACCAAGACGACGAGTTCGGCCAGGACGTGGTGAAGGGCCTCGACATGGAGATCCCGCGCTCCCAGGTCGTCTCGCGCCAGACCTACGACGTGGCCACCCTGGCCGGCCCGCTCAGCAACCAGATGGCCGCCCTGCAGGCGGCCGGGGCCAAGGTCGTCGTGCTGGCGACCGTGCCGGCCGCCACGGCACTGGCACTGCTGCCGGCCGCGCTCATCGGCTACAAGCCCCAGTTCGTCGTCGACGCCGTGGGCGCCGATCCGCCCACCGTCGGTCCGCTGCTGTCGTCGTTCACCCGAAAGGGCGGGGGGAGCGCCGCCCTGGCCACCGCGGCAGTGGGGCTGCTCGACGGCATGATCACCAACGCCTACCTCCCGCCGGAGAACGACGCCTCCGACCCGTGGATCCAGGTGTCCAAGAAGCTGCTGGCCGACTACGCCCCGTCGGTCTGGTCGACCTACGGGCTCGACGGCAACACCGAGTACGGCGTGGCCCTGGCCTACACCTTCGTGCAGGCGCTCCAGGCGGCGGGGCGGAACCTCACCCGCCAGGGAGTCATGGCGGCCATCGCGCATTCGGCCAAGCAGTTCGCCACCCCCGGCCTCGTGCCCCTCAGCTACTCGAGCTCGGTGCACTTCGGCTACGAGGGCGGAGAGATCGTGCAGGTCAGCGCCTCGGCACCACCCATCGTCACGCCGACGGGCACGTTCCCGGGCTTCACGGTCCTCACGCCGGTGGAGCGGACGAGCCCCGGCAAGGGGCCGGTGGTCGCCTCCAAGGGCCGCGAGAGCAAGCCCCCGGCCAAGCTGGTGCGCACGGCGTGAGCCGGTGAGGGCCGCGAGGCGGCGGCGGTCCCGCCACCCTCCTACCCGATCCGGCGTGGCGTGCCTTCCCGATCCGGCGTGGCGGCCCATCCCGATCTGGGCGTGGCGGCCCTTCCCGATCCGGGCGAGGCGGCGCGCCATTCCGATCCGGTGTGACGACCGAGCGCGGGCGCGACGGCCGGGCCGGCGACCCGCCGTGGCGGGCTACGCTGGGCGGCCGTCGCGGGCACTGCAGGGCCGCCGGCACCGCTCGCCCGCCTTCCCACGTCCAGCGCCACAGGAGCACGCATGGCTGAGATCACCCTCGACGCAGAGATCGGCCGCCCCCTCGGGTCGCGCAGCTCGCGCCGCCTGCGGAGGGCCGGCAAGGTCCCCGGGGTGCTCTACGGCCACGGTGCGGCGCCCCTGCCGGTGGCAGTCGACGCCCGCGCCCTGCGGGCCGCCCTCTCGGGGGAGTCGGGGACCAACGTGCTCCTGTCGCTGCGCGCCGGCTCCCAGACGTACCTCACCATGGCCCGCGAGCTGCAGCGCCACCCCGTGCGCGGCACCCTCGCCCACGTCGACTTCCAGATCGTGCGCCGCGACGAGGTGGTGGCGACCGAGGTGCCCCTCGTCTTGGTGGGGGACGCCCCCGAGGTCACGCGTCTCGACGGTGTCGTCGACCAGCAGCTGTTCACCCTCGGGGTACGGGCCAAGCCGGCCGACATCCCGACCGCGGTCGAGGTGGACGTCAGCAACCTCACCATCGGGTCCGCGGTGCGCGTCGGCGACCTGCGGCTGCCGCCGGGGGTCGGCACCGACGTCGACGCGGACGTGACCGTGGTCGTGGCCCTGCCGCCGAGGGTCCAGGTGGCGGCGGCCGAAGAAGCGGCCTCGGCCCCGTCCGCCGAGGCAGAGGCCGAGGCCGGCGCCCACGGCGCCGTTGCCACCGCTGCCGGCGAGGGCGCAGCTGCCGCCTCCGACGGCGCCCCGCAGCAGGAGCAGGCGGGCGCGGCGGGCGACGGGGAGTAGGCGCTGCGCCTGCTCGGGCGGCCTGCCCGCGAGCCGGGCGACCGACGGGGCACGCCAGCCGACCTGCTCGTGGTCGGACTCGGCAACCCGGGCGAGGAGTACGCCCGCACCCGGCACAACGTGGGCGCCGACGCCGTAAACCTGTTGGCCGAGCGCCACGGGGGCCGCCTCAGGGTGCTCAAGGCCCACCGGGCGGGCGTCGCCGAGGTCCGCATCGGCGAGGCGCGCGTCGCTTTGGCCGTGCCGACCACGTACATGAACGAGTCGGGCACGGCGGTCCGGGCTCTCCTGCGCCGCTTCGGGGTCGGCCCGCCGGCGCTCGTGGTCGTCCACGACGAGCTCGACCTGCCGCCGGGGACCCTCCGGGTGAAGGTGGGGGGCGGCACCGCCGGCCACAACGGGCTGCGCTCGGTGCAGGCTCACCTGCACTCGGCAGACTTCCTCCGGGTGCGTATCGGCGTCGGCAAGCCGCCCCATGCCCGCTCCGGCGCCGACTACGTGCTGCGGCGCCCGGCCAAGGCCGAGCGCGAGCTGCTCGACGTCGCCATCGCCGACGCGGCCGACGCGGTCGAGCTGATCGCCACCGAGGGCGCCGAGGCTGCGATGAACCGCTACAACAGAGGTCGATGAGCACCGCTGCCCCCTCGGGGGAGACCGCCCGGGGGCTGGCCCCGCTCGCCGCCGCCCTGCGTCACGAGGGCACCGTGGCGCGTGTGCTCGGGCCGGCCGTCGCCACCCTGGCCGTGGCCGGGCCGGCGCAGCCCTTCGTGCTGGCCGGGCTGCTCCGGCTGTCCGAGCGCCGCCCGGCGCTGCTGGTGACCCCCACCGAGCTCGACGCCGAGCGGCTTGCGGGCGACCTGGCGTGCTTCGTCGCAGGGCCGGACGAAAGCGCCGGCCGGCGGGTGGCCGGCGACCTGCCCGGCCCGGTGGCGCTCCTGCCGGCATGGGAGACGCTGCCCTTCGAGCGGGTCAGCCCCGACGTCGGCACCATGGGGCGCCGGCTGGCCGTGCTCTGGCACCTCTTTGGCGGCGTGGCCACGCGGCCGGCGGTGGTGGTGGCGTCGGTGCGCTCCCTCCTGCAGCGCCTCCCCCCCTGGCGTGAGGCCGCCGCTCCCCTCGTGGTCAACCGGGGCGGGCAGCTCGACGCCGAAGCGGTGCTCCGCTGGCTGGCCGCGGCCGGCTACCGCCGCGAGCACCAGGTCGAGCACAGGGGCGAAGTTGCGGTGCGCGGGGGGATCATCGACGTGTTCCCGCCCACCGCCGAGCTGCCGGTCCGGATCGACCTGTGGGGCGACGAGGTGGACCGCCTCACCGCGTTCGACGTCGGCGACCAGCGCTCGGTCGCCGAGCTCGACGAGGCGGTGCTCTTCGGCTGCCGGGAGATGCCCGTCACTGCCGAGGTGGCGGCTCGGGCCGAGCGCCTGCGCGACGAGGAGCCGTGGGGACGCGCCCAGTGGGACCGCCTGGCGGCGGGCCAGTCGTTCGACGGCATGGAGTCGTGGCTGCCCTGGCTCCACCCCGAGGCCACGCTGCTGCCCGACCTCCTGGGCCCCGACGCCCAGGTGGTGCTCGTCGAGCCCCGCCGGGTCCGCGACCGTGCCGTCGAGCTCTACGACGAAGAAGGGTCTCTCGGCGAGGCCCTGGCCGCCACGTGGGGTGCCGGCGACCCGACCGGGTTCCCCCGCCTGCACCTGCCCTTCGACCGGCTGCTCGCGCGCTGCCCGTCGGCGGTGCTGTCGCTCTCCTCGGTTCCCGAGGGACCCGAGGTGCCCGCTGTGCCCGTGCGGGGCTTCGACCTGGTGGCCGGCGACGCCGGACGCCTGGCGGCCCAGGTGCTCGCCCTGGCCGAGGAGGGCTACTCGGTGACCCTGTGCGCCGGGGCTCGGCCGGGGGCCGAGCGGCTGTCGAGCGTGCTGGCCGGCGAGGGGGTGCACGCACCGGTGGCCGACGCCGCCTCGACTGCCCCGGGGATCCGGGTGGTGGTGGCGACCGTGTCCGCCGGCTTCGCCCTGCCGGGCCCGAAGATCGCCGTGCTGTCGGAGTCCGACGTGACCGGCCGCCGGGCACCGCACCGCCGCCCCCGACCGCGTGCCCGCCCGACCGACGGGTTCTTCGACGACCTGGCACCGGGGAGCTTCGTGGTGCACCGCCAGCACGGGGTGGCGCGCTTTGCCGGGGTGACGAGCCGAACGGTGGCCGGGGCGACCCGCGATTACCTGCTCCTCGAGTTCCGGGGCAGCGACCGCCTCTACCTGCCCGTCGACCAGATCGAGGCCGTCACCCCCTACAGCGGCGGTGACTCGCCCACCTTGTCGAAGATGGGCGGCGCCGAGTGGCAGCGCGCCCGCGCCCGCGCCAGGGCGGCGGCGGGCGAGATCGCCCAGGAGCTCGTCGCCCTCTACCGGCGGCGCCTGGCGGTGCCCGGCCACGCCTTTTCGCCGGACACCCCCTGGCAGCGCGAGCTGGAGTCGTCGTTCCCCTACGTCGAGACCACGGACCAGCTGCGCGCCATCGCGGACGTGAAGGCCGACATGGAGCAGCCCCGGCCCATGGACCGCCTGGTGTGCGGCGACGTCGGGTTCGGCAAGACCGAGGTGGCCGTCCGGGCAGTGTTCAAGGCGGTGCAGGACGGCCGCCAGGCGGCGGTGCTCGTGCCCACCACGCTGCTCGCCAGCCAGCACCACCAGACCTTTGCCGAGCGCTTCGCGGGGTACCCGGTGCGCGTCGAGCTGCTGAGCAGGTTCCTCTCCGGGCCCCAGGCACGCCGCGTGGTCGAGGGCCTGGCGGCGGGCACGGTCGACGTGGTGGTGGGGACCCACCGGCTGCTGGCCGCCGACGTCCGCTTCAAGGACCTCGGCCTCCTCGTGGTCGACGAGGAGCAGCGCTTCGGCGTCACCCACAAAGAGGCCGTGAAGCGCCTGGCCGAAGGGATCGACGTGCTCACCCTGACCGCCAGCCCCATCCCGCGCACCTTGGAGATGGCGCTGACGGGCATCCGCGACCTCTCGATGGTCAACACCCCGCCGGCCGACCGGCGTCCCATCCTCACCTACGTGGGCGAGTACGACGACGCCGCGGTGTCCGAGGCCCTCCGGCGCGAGCTGCTGCGCGAGGGGCAGGTGTTCTACGTCCACAACCGGGTGGCTGACATCGACGCGGTCGCCCGCCGGCTGCGGGCCCTCGTGCCCGAGGCCCGCGTGGCCGTGGCGCACGGCCAGATGGACGAGGGAAGCCTCGAGAAGGTGGTCCTCGACTTCTGGGAGCACCAGTTCGACGTGCTGGTGTGCACGACGATCATCGAGTCGGGCATCGACATGCCGGCGGTCAACACCCTCGTGGTCGACCGGGCGGACCTGCTCGGCCTCGGCCAGCTCCACCAGATCCGGGGCCGGGTGGGCCGGGGCAGCCACCAGGCCTACGCCTACCTCTTCCACCCCTCCGACCGGGTCCTGACCGAGCAGGCCTACGAGCGGCTGCGGACCATCGGCGAGCACACCCAGCTCGGCTCGGGGTTCAAGATCGCCATGCGCGACCTGCAGATCCGCGGCGCGGGCAACCTGTTGGGCCGCGACCAGTCGGGGCACATCGCGGCAGTCGGCTACGACCTGTACGTCCAGCTGGTGGCCGAGGCGGTGGCCGAGGCCCGCGGCGAGCCCCGTCCCGAGCCGCCGTCGGTCTCCCTCGACGTGCCCGGCGACGCTCACCTCCCCGCCGCCTACGTGAGCGCCGAGGACGCTCGCCTCGAGGCCTACCGCCGCCTGGCGGCAGCGGTGACCGAGGCACAGGTGGCAGACGTGGAGGCCGAGTGGCTGGACCGCTTCGGTCCCCTGCCCCCGCCCGCAGAGGGCCTGCTCGCCCTGGCCCGGCTGCGCGCCGAGTGCCTGCGCCTCGGCATCACCGACGTGGCGGTGGTGCCGACCAGGGTGGGTGGCGCCCGCCAGGCCACGGCCCGGCTCTCGCCGGTGACGCTGCCCCCCAGCGCCCAGGTGCGCCTGCAGCGGGTAGTCCGGGGGGGTGCCTACCGCGAGGAGCTCCGCCAGCTGGTGGTGCCCCTGACCGACGGCCGCCGGCCGGCCGACACCCTTCGCGAGGTGCTCCGGGCCCTGCTGCCCCCGCCAGAGGAGGCGACGGGCGCGGCGCCGCTCGCGGCGTCGCATCCTCCGGCCACCGCGGCGCGCCGGTAGCCGCTCCCTTCGAGGTCTGCCCGCGGCCCCGGCTGCACGCCTGGGTCTCCCGGCCCGTCGCCACCTGCCGCCCCGCCTCGATGCCGCCTACCGTGGGCGAGATGCTCGTGTCCCAGCCGTGCAGGTACGAGTCGCTCCGCTCGCCGGAGCTGCGGGCCTGGTCCGAACGGCTCCGGCCGGCCTGGGACCCTGACGGCGTCGACCCCCGCGACGTCATGGTGCACCGCAAGATGTGGGAGTGGCTCTTCATCTGCCAGGCCCTGGCCGAGCGGGGGATGCTCGAGGCGGGCCGCCGGGGGCTCGGCTTCGGAGTCGGGCGTGAGCCGCTCGTGGCGCTCTTCGCCGCCTGCGGGTGCGATCTCGTGGCGACCGACCTTTCGCCCGAGCGCGCCGAGGCGGCCGGGTGGGCCGACGCCGGCGGGGCGGCCGCGGCGTCCCAGTACGCGGGCTCCCGGGCCGGGCTCAACGACCACGGGCTGTGCGACCAGGCCCTCTTCGAGGCCCGGGTCCGCTTCCGCCACGTCGACATGAACGAGCTGCCCGACGACCTGCGCGGGTTCGACTTCACCTGGTCGAGCTGCGCGCTCGAGCACCTGGGCTCGCTTGCGGCCGGCGCCGACTTCGTGGTTGCCCAGATGCGCTGCCTGCGGCCCGGCGGCGTGGCCGTCCACACCACGGAGCTCAACGTGAGCTCGGACACCGACACCTACCACGAGGGCGGCACCGTCTTGTACCGCCGGCGCGACGTGGAGGAGCTGGCGGCGCGCCTGCGCAAGCTCGGGCACCGCATCGAGCTCGACCTGACCCCCGGCACGACGCCGGCCGACCTGCACGTCGACGTCGCGCCCTTCACCGACACACACCTGCGCACCCGCCTCGGCGACTACGTCACCACCTCGCTCGCCCTGGTGATCGAACGCGGACCGGCGGGGTAGCTAGCATGCCCGCCACGTGAAGCGCCTCCTCCTCCCCCTCTTCGCGGCCGCCGTGGCTGCCGGGGTCCTCGCCGCCTCGCTGACCGTGTCGTCCGACGCGGCCACCGTCAACGGCACGGGCATCACCCGGTCGAGCCTCGACGGCGACCTGGCCGCCATCGCCGCGAGCCAGCCCTACCAGTGCTACCTCGCCGCCCAGGTCTCCCTCGACACCCAGGACATGGCCCAGCTCCCGCCGGTCGCGGGGGCCGGGGGCCTGTCGCCCGACGGTCACCAGGGGACATTCGACTCGGCCTTCGTCGACTACTGGATGAACCGCATGGTGGGCGAGACGGTGGTGGCCCAGCTCGCCGCCAGCCGGCACGTGACGGTGTCGGCCGGCGACCTGGCGGCGGCCCGCCAGGAGTACGCCGGGCTCATCGACGGCACCTTTGCCGCCCTGGCCCAGAGCGGGCTGCAGCCTGCCTGCGGGCTGGCGCCGTCGAGCACGCAGGTGCTGTCGTCGCTGCCCGCCTCCTTCGTGGCCGGCGAGGTCCGCTCGGTGGCGCTCGCCGACGGCCTGGCGGCGTCGGCCGCCGGGTACCGGTTGGGCCCGCCGTCGCTGCGCGCCTACTTCGAGGCCCACCGCTCGTCCTTCGACACCCTGTGCGTCGAGGGCTTCGAGGAGGCCACCGAGGCCGCCGCGGCCCAGGTGCGGGGCCAGGTCCAAGCCGGCCTGCCCTTCGCCCAGGCAGCTCCGGCCGGCTCGCTCCAGCAGGCGTGCCTCACACCGACCGACACCAGCTACCGGCCCATCGCGGCCGCCGTGGGCCACCTGGCCGTCGGGCAGGTGTCCGAGCCGGTGGCCGCCCAGGGCGGTGGCGCCTACCTGTTCGTCCTGACCGGGCGCAGGTCCGCCTCGCTGCGCTCGGTGGGCCCCGTGCTCCGCCAGACGGTGGTGGCTGCCGGTGAGCAGCGCCTCCAGGCCATGCTGGCCGCGGCCACCCGGCGGGCGCAGGTCACCATCGATCCCCGCTACGGGCGCTGGACCTCGTCGTCGGTGGCCCACGGGGTGGCGCCCGCACCGAGCCCGCCCGCCTCCTCGGTGCCCGCCGCCGGCACGTCGCTGCGCGCCACCACGTCAGGGGTGGGGGGACTGGTCCCTGGGCCCGCGGTCCAAGGAACCGGAGGTGCGCGCTGAACCAGGGGCAGAGGGGCTCGCCGAGGGTCGTCGTGGTGGGGCTCGGACCCGCCGGTCCCGAGCACCTCGACCCCGACGCCAGGGCGCTGCTCACCGGCGCCCGCCGCGCCTTCCTGCGCACGACCCGGCACCCGGCGGTGGCGGGCGAGCTCGGCCTGCTGCCCTCCTTTGACCACCTCTACGAGGCGGCTGCCACCTTCGACGAGGTCTACGGCCGCATCGTGGCGGCCCTCGTGGCCGCAGCCGAGGCGGCGGCACGGGAGGGTGAGGCCGTCGTGTACGGCGTGCCCGGCTCTCCCCTCGTGGCGGAGCGCACGGTCGAGCTGCTCCGCCGGGAGCCGGCCGTGTCGGTCGAGGTCAGACCTGCGCGCTCCTTCCTCGACCTCGCCTGGGAGCGCCTCGGCGTCGACCCGCTCGCGGCCGGGGTCCGCCTGGTGGACGGCACCCGCTTCGCGCTGGAGGCGGCCGGCGAGCGCGGCCCCCTCCTCGTGGCCCAGTGCTGGTCGCGCGACGTGCTGTCGGCGATCAAGCTGTCGGTCGACGACGAGGCCGCCCCGGGCCACGGGGCGGTCACCGTGCTGCACCACCTGGGCCTGCCCGACGAGGTGGTGACCGAGGTGCCCTGGTGGGAGCTCGACCGCACCCTCGAGCCCGACCACCTGACCTCGCTGTGGGTACCGCGCCTGGCGGCGCCCATCGCCGGCGAGGTCGCCGCCTTGGCCGAGCTCGCCCGGACGCTGCGGGAGCGCTGCCCGTGGGACCGCGAGCAGACGCACGCCTCCCTGGCGCGCCACCTGCTCGAGGAGTCCTACGAGGCCCTCGACGCGATCGAGCGGCTGGGCCGGGCGGAGGAGGCGGGCGCGCTCGACGACGCCGTCGACCACCTGCGCGAGGAGCTCGGGGACGTGCTGTTCCAGGTGGTGCTCCACGCCACCCTGGCGGCCGAGGAAGGGCGCTTCACGCTGGCCGACGTGGCGAGGGGCATCCACGACAAGCTGGTGGGCCGCCATCCCCACGTGTTCGGCGACGTGGTGGCCGAGACGCCCGACGCGGTGGCGGCCAACTGGGACCGGCTCAAGGCGGCCGAGAAGGGTCGGACGAGCGTGACCGAGGGCGTGCCCACCGCGCTGCCGGCACTGGCGCTGGCTGCCGCCTTGCAGCGCAAGGCCGAATCGGCAGGGATCGAGGCAGGTGTGCCGGCAGCGGGCGGGTGGTCGCCGGCGGAGGCCGACCGGGTGCTCGACGGGCTCCTGGCCGGCGCGACCGAGCGCGTGGGCCCACTGCTGCTCCGGGCCGTGGCCGCAGCGCGGCGCCTCGGGGTGGACGCCGAGGAGGCGCTGCGGCAGGCGGCCCTCGACCTTCGCGATCGCATCGTCGACGCCGAGGCGGCCCGCCGCGGGCCCGGGCTCCCACCGGCAAGCTTCGGGCGAAGGTAGCGTGGACGCCCGGCGCCGGGCCAGGGACGGCGCCGGAGGAGCGAGTGCGTGAGCGCGATCGAGCAAGTGGTGGGGCGTGAGGTCCTCGACTCCCGCGGCAACCCGACGGTCGAGGTCGAGGTCGTCCTCGACTCGGGCGCGACCGGGCGGGCGATCGCACCGTCGGGAGCCTCCACGGGCAAGCACGAAGCGGTGGAGCTGCGCGACGGCGGCGACCGCTACCGGGGAAGGGGCGTGTCGGGCGCCGTGGCCAACGTCAACGGCGAGATCGCCGCGGCGCTGGGCGGCCTCGACGCCTTCGACCAGCGCGGGCTCGACGCGGCGCTGATCGACCTCGACGGCACTTCGGACAAGAGCCGGCTCGGCGCCAACGCCATGGTCGCCACCTCGCTCGCCGTGGCCAAGTCGGCCGCTGCCGAGCTCGGCGTGCCCCTCTATCGCGCCCTGGGAGGCGTCAACGCGCACGTGCTGCCGGTGCCCATGCTCAACGTGCTCAACGGGGGCGCACACGCGCGCAACTCGGTGGACTTCCAGGAGTTCATGTTCATGCCCGTCGGTGCCGCCTCCTTCGGCGAGGCCCTGCGCTGGGGCGCCGAGGCCTACCACGCGCTGCGCGAGGTCCTCGACCGGCGCGGCCTGTCGACCGGCGTGGGCGACGAGGGCGGGTTCGCCCCCGATTTGCCGTCCAACGAGGAGGCGGTGAAGGTCCTCGTCGCGGCCATCGAGGCGGCCGGGCGCGTGCCGGGGGAGGAGATCGCGATCGCCCTCGACCCTGCCACCTCCGAGCTGTGGCGCGACGGCGCCTACGTGCTGGCAGGGGAGGGGCGGACGCTGTCCTCCGAGGAGCTCTGCGGGTACTGGGTCGAGCTGGCCGGCCGCTACCCGATCGTCTCCATCGAAGACGGCATGGCAGAGGAGGACTGGGAGGGGTGGGCGGCTTTGACCGCGGCCCTCGGGAGCCGACTCCAGCTCGTGGGCGACGACGTGTTCGTCACCAACGTCGAGCTGATCGAGCGGGGCATCCGCTCGAAGGTCGCCAACGCCGTGCTCGTGAAGGTGAACCAGATCGGCACGCTCACCGAGACCCTCGACGCGGTGGCGCTCGCCACCGGGGCTGGGTACCGGGCCGTGATCTCGCACCGCTCGGGGGAGACGGAGGACACGACCATCGCCGACCTGTCGGTCGCGGTCAACAGCGGCCAGATCAAGACCGGGGCCCCGGCCCGCTCCGACCGGGTGGCCAAGTACAACCAGCTCCTGCGCATCGAAGAGGACCTCGGCGACACCGCCCGCTTTCCCGGGGCGGCGGCCCTGGCAGGTGGCGGTGGCTGAGCGAGCCCGAGGCGCGCTCGGACGTGTCCCAGCGCGGGGCCGGCCGCGGCGGGCCGCCCGCGGGGCGCGGCGGGCGACGCCAGGGCCGCGCCCGTTGTCGCGCGCCCAGGCCCGGGCGCGCCGCGAGCGGGCAGCCAAGGTCCGCCGCAACCGCGTGATCCTGGCCGGGTCGGCCCTCCTGTCGGTCCTCATGCTCGGGCTGTGGTTCCCGGCCTCTGCCCTCTACCACCAGCACCAGGCGATCGCGGCCACCACGACCCAGCTCACCCAGCTCCGCCAGCAGGACCGGGCCCTCGCCGAGGAGCAGCGCCTGCTCAAGAGCCCCGCCGAGGTGGAGCGCCTCGCCCGCGAGCAGTACCAGCTCGTCTCCCCGGGTCAGCGCGCGTACCAGATCCTGCCGCCGAGCGCGTCGGGCAAGGGCGATGCCGCCTATGCGGGCGATCCCGGGCTGCAGCCGCTCGTGTCACCCTCGGCCGCCGCAGAGCTGCCGCCGGGGACCCTCGGGCCTGGCGCGGCGGGCGCGGCGGCGCAGCCGAGCGGGGTCACGCTCGGGGAGGCCGCAGGGCCCGGGTCCCACTCGTTGGCCGGCCAGCGCGCCCAGGGCCAGGCGGCCACGCCCGGGGGCGCGCCGCGCGGCTCGGCGCACCCCGGTGGCCCGGACTTCTTCGGGCGCATCGTCCGGACCCTCGAGTTCTGGCGTTGAGCCTGCCTCCGGGCGACCGGCCGCGCGGCGGCCTCGTGCCGCCGGAGCCCGGAGGGGAGCCAGCAGATCCCGACGTGGCGGCGGTCACCGCCTTGCTCGGTCGCAGGCCGGCAGGCGCCTTCACGGTGGTCGTGCGGGACCCCGGCGGCCGGCCGGCAGTGATCCGCAACGAGCCCCTGCTCGCCGACGGCACGCCCATGCCGACGCGCTACTGGCTCGTGTCCCCCGCCCTGTGCGAGGCGGTCAGCCGGCTCGAGTCGGCCGGCGGCGTCCGGCAGGCCGAGGCAGCGGTCGACCCGGCCGCGCTCGCCGCGGCCCATGCCCGGTACGCGGCCGAGCGCGACGCCGCGCTGCCCGCGGGCCACCGCGGGCCCAGGCCCGCCGGGGGGGTCGGGGGCACCCGCCGAGGGGTGAAGTGCCTGCACGCCCATCTGGCCTGGTGGCTGGCGGGCGGGGCGGACCCGGTCGGGGCGTGGGTGGCGGAGCGCCTCGGCCTCGACCCCCGGTGCCCGGCGACGCCAGGCCCCCGTGGCGGTGGGGTGTGGTAGGCCAGGCATCGTGGAAGGAAGCTCGTTCGAGCCGGTGGCGGCGATCGACTGCGGCACGAACTCGACCCGCCTGCTCGTCGTCGACGGAGCCGGCAGGGTCCTGGCGCGCGAGATGCGGATCACCCGGCTCGGCGAGGGGGTCGACGCCACCCGCAAGCTCGCCCCGGAGGCGATGGACCGAACCCTGGGCGTCCTGGCCGAGTACCGGCGCACGATGGAGCGCCTGGGTGTCGCGCGGGCGCGGCTCGTCGCGACGTCCGCCGTGCGCGACGCCCTGAACGGTGCCGAGCTCCTTCGGGCGGCGACCGAGGTCACCGGGGTGACGGCCGAGCTGCTGGCAGGCGAGGAGGAGGGGCGCCTGTCCCATGCCGGCGCCGTTGCCGGCCTTCCGTCCGCAGAGGGCGAGGACGTGGTGGTGGACATCGGCGGCGGGTCGACCGAGCTCGTGACCTACCGCCGAGGGGCCGTCGCCGCTGTGTCGCTCGACATCGGGTGCGTCCGCCTCTCCGAGCGCTACTTCGCCCACGATCCCCCGACCGAGGCAGAGGTGGCAGCCGCGGAGGCCGCAATCGGGTCCGCCCTCGACCACGCCGTCGAGGCCATCTCCGACCTGGCGTCGCTGCCGCCGGGCAGCCGGCTGCTCGGCCTGGCCGGCACCGTCTCCACGCTCGCGATGCTCGACCAGGGGCTGGCCACCTACGACCGGAGCCGGGTCCACCACGCCAGGCTGACACGGGCTGCGGTGGAGCGGTGGTGCGGCATCCTCGCCGCCGAGCCGGCAGCTGCGCGGGCCCGGCGCCCCGGCATGGTCGAAGGGCGCGAGGACGTCATCGTCGGGGGAGCGCTCGTGCTGCGGGCGGTGATGCGGCGACTCGGCTTCGACGAATGCCTCGTGTCGGAATCGGACATCCTCGACGGGCTGGTGGCGAGCCTGCGGTGATGGGGTCGGCGCGGAGTTTTAGGATCACTCGGCGGACCGCACGAATCAGAGGCTTTCCCTCCTGCATTGTCGTGTAGAGCCCCTCATCGCGGAGAAACACGGCGCTCGCCGCCCAGCAGGTGAAGCAATAAAGCACCATCAGGTGAGCGGTAGGAGATGCGAAGGTGCGGCCACAACGCCGAACGACGAACAGCGGAGAGCTCCTGTCCGGTTAGAGCGAGGTACGTGACACCATTTCGGTAGAGATGTGCCAAGACATTATGGCTGGTGAGCGTCCATTGCCCCATGGTTGCCGGACTGGAATAGCCCCACCCATTGAAGTAGTTGGGTCGCACGTAGAGCCACACCCCGTTCAGCCCCACTCCATCGTACACCTTGTCCCGTCGGGCAGACAGACCGGACTTCCGCAGCTCGTAGGCATTCTCGGGGTGCCGCGGCGACAGAAGCCCTGGTGAGAGCAGTGCGAGAGCTCGAGTTCCTCCGGATCCTGTAGGCACACGAAGCCACCACTTCCACCGGGTAGCAGGGTACAGTTGT
>DATGLW010000057.1:0-3823 GCA_035293965.1 Acidimicrobiales bacterium | reverse complement strand
TGACGTGTGTCCGACTTTGCCGCGGAAGTCCGGCCGAAAATGACCCAAGTCACTGGCCCGGCTCTCCGGTGTTGGTGGTGTCCCGGCGATGGTAGGCGAGCCGCTCTTGGCGTGCTCGTTCGAGGCCCCGCCGGCGGGCCTCGCGGATGGATGCACCGCGTCCTTCGTGCTCGTCGTTCGGCGTGACGTAGCCGATGCCGGCGTGGAGCCGGACCGAGTTGTACTCGTGGCGCACCCGGCCGAGCTCGTGCTCCAACAGCGCTGGGTCGCCGATGCGCTCCAAGTGCGGCCACTCGCCCTTCACATGCCCGAACAGGGTCTCGATCCAGGCCTGGTCGGTCGGGGTGTGGGGCCGTCCGTGGTGCTGGGCGACGGCCATGGCGGCCATGAACGCCTTGGTGGCGTCGCTCTTCATCTGCGGCCCGTTGTCGGACACCGCGAGCAGGATCGGACGCCTGGGGTCGTCAGCCGCCAGCTCCAGGCGCTCGGGGGTGATCAGGTCGACGAGCCCTTCAGCGGTGAGGGCCTGCTCGAAGATGAGCTTCACCTGGGTCGAGGTCTCCTCGACCGACACCAGCGTGTCGATCCACTTGCGGCTGACCATGTCGATGATGGCGAAGGCACAGCGGCGCGCCCGGGTGAAGTGCGTCACGTCCCATCCCCAGATGCGGTTCGGCGCCCAGACGAGCCAGTCGGGCCACGGGCGACGCCCGACCGGCTCCCTCGGACCCCGTTCGGGCAGCACGAGGCCGTGAGCAGCGAGCACGCGCCGGACCGTCGACGGGGACACCCAGACCGTCTCGGTGTAGGAGCCCCGATGCGCGAGCTTGCGATGCGACCGGTCGACCTCACCCCATCGCTCTGCCAGGTCCAAGATCGCCTGGGTCTCCCACGCCAAGACGCCGTGCGCCGGGCTCCCGCCGGGGGCCTTGTCGATGAGGGTGCCGGTCGCACGCAGACGCTGGCGCCACCGGTGCACCCGGTCGTCGGAGACGCCCCACAACGAGCACACCCACGCCTGGGAGAACCCGGCCGCGGTGGCTTCCTCGACGTGCTTCAGCACCAGCTCTTTCACCTCGGCGGGGGCGCGCGCCGGGAGCGGGCCGCTCAGCCCCAGCCGGCTTTTCCCCGGACGACCGCCAGCTCGATGGCCTGGGCCTTGATCGCCTCGGTCAGCTGGGCGATCTCCGAGCGCGCAGCCTCGAGCGCCCAGTCCCGATCCTTCGCCGGCCGGCCGGGCCTGGCTGCCAGCGCGGCGAGGGCGGCGTCCTTGACGGTGCGGCGGATGCCGATGATGGTCGACACGTCCACCGTCCACTTGCGCGCCGCGTCCGCCTGAGTGATCTCCCCGGTGGTGATCTGCAAGAAGATCTCCCACTTCGTCTCGGCACTCAAGACTCGGGGGCGACGACGGCCCGAACCCATGCTCTCCTCGGCCACTGCATGCTCCTCTCGGTCGGACCGAGGAGCCTGTCAGTGTTGGTTCATTTCGCTGTGGACCCTCCGCGCCGAAGTCAGACGCAGAACATGATCGCGGACAAAGCGCTGAGATACGGACTTCCTTTCACAAGATCCGACGCGGTATCAAAGATCCGAGGCGCCGATCTCTGTCGTAGAGGTTCCGCAGACACCCAGATGACGAGCAAGGACCAATGAGGTGAGGTTGTCCCGCTGAGCGTGTGAATTGAAGTGGCGGTCCCCCGCCTGAGACCTGCCGAGGTGGTAGGTGTCGGGCGTCCTGACAAGACATCCAGCACAGGAAGGGGACCGCCGTGAAGAAGACCTACCAGACCACGACCAACCGCGCCCGCACCGGGCGCACCACGCCGAAGAAGGCCAGGCCAGACGCCGCGGCGGCAGCGGCCGAGGCGGCGATGACGTTGCCCGACTCGGTGACGCTGTCGATCGCCGAGCTCGCCGGTGACCTGCGAGAGGGCCTGCTCGCCTTCGTGGTCGGCGCCGGCATGAAGACGCTCGACGTCCTCCTCGAGGCCGACGTCACGGCCCTGGCGGGCCCCAAGGGCCGCCACGACCCGAACCGCACCGCCCTGCGCCACGGGACCGACGACGGCCTGGTGACCCTCGGGGGCAGGCAGGTGGCGATTCGCCGGCCGAGGCTGCGCACCGCGGACAAGAGCGCCGAGGTGGCGCTTCCGACCTACGAGTGGGCGTCGTCGACCGAGCTGCTCGGACAAGAGACCCTCGGGAGGATGCTCGCCAACCTCTCCACCCGCCACTACGTCGTCGGCCTCGAGCCCATGGGTGCCGACGTGGCGAAGAGGACCCGTTCGGTGTCCAAGTCGGCGGTGTCGCGCCGCTTCGTGGCCATGACCGAATCCGCCCTCGCAGAGCTCATGACCGCCGACCTCTCGGCGCTCGACCTGGTGGCGATCATGATCGACGGGGCCAAGTTTGGGGACCATCTGCTCGTCGTCGCCCTCGGCATCGCCGTCGACGGGACCAAGCACCCGCTGGCGGTCGTCGAGGGCGACACCGAGAACGCGACCGTGGTGAAACGCCTCCTCGTGGGACTTCGCGACCGCGGGTTGGACGTCACGAAGCCGACGCTGTTCGTCATCGACGGATCCAGCGCCCTGCCGCCGGCGATCAAGGCGGTGTTCGACCACCCGGTCATCGGCCGCTGCGTTGAGCACAAGGTCCGGAATGTCAGGCGCCATCTGCCGAAAGACGTCGCTCGCGTCGTCGAGCGCCGCATGCGTGCCGCGTACCGCAACCCCGACGCCCTCGCCGGCCAGGGCGACCTCGAGGCGCTGGCCAAGGAGCTCCAGCGCCCGCACCCCGGCGCCGCCGCCAGCCTCCGCGAGGGGCTGGCCGAGACGTTCACCATCAGCCGCCTTGGTGTGCCGCCTACCCTGGCGAGGACGCTGCGGTCGACCAACGCCATCGAGTCGATGATCGACATCTCCAAGACCCACAGCCGGAACGTGAAGCGCTGGCGGGACGGGACCATGGCCTTGCGCTGGTGCGCGGCGGGCATGGTCGAAGCGAAGAAGCAGTTCCATCGCGTCCAGGGCTACCTGCACCTCAGCGAGTTGCGCGCTGCGGTCGAAGCCGCCGCTACACCTGCTGACCATCCTTCGCAGAAGGAGGTGGCCGCGTAGTCGACAAGCCGGGGGCCGTCACCGAAAATCCACGCCGGTCGGGACAACCTCCACCCAATGAGTGGTAGAGGGAGAGAGACGATGGGAGTGGACCTGACGGGTGGTTTGAGTGACGACCGCGAGTACGTGTTTGCCAACCAACCGCAGAATCCCGAGATGCGCGAGTCTGTCAATGCCTGGATCTGGGATGACGGGGCGGAAATCGGGATGCCACGGATCGGTATAGAGGCTGTCGCCGACCAATGGGAGACGCACGATGTGCAGGTGAACATCGCTGCTGAGGGCGGGAGAGTCTTCAATCTCTTTAGGCCAGGGCATGTTCACGATCCGATGGGGGCTGATGGTCGGCCACGGGTGCTGGGCGCTGGTCCGCTCGCCTTTGAGCTGGTGGGGCCCTTCCGTCACTGGCGCATGCGGTTCGACGGCTTGGTCGTGGAACGAACCGTGCACGAGCAGATTGCTGGCGCCTACGAGGAGGCTGTTGGCAATCGAGCTGCCAGGGAGCCGAGCATCAACGTCGTGATTGATATCGATATTCGATCAGCAGCGCCGCCGTGGGAGTGACCGGGTCCCCTTGGGCTGATCCACCCGCTGTGCGAGTCCGAGCCCCACGATGGTGGGATGGAGGACAGCACGGCAATGAAGAGAAGGCACCACACCCCCGAACAGATCATCCGCTTGCTGGCCGAGGGCGAGAAGCT
>DATGLW010000056.1:0-6533 GCA_035293965.1 Acidimicrobiales bacterium | reverse complement strand
GGTAGGCGTCGCGACGGTGGTCGATGTCGAGGACGTAGACGGTCCGGGTCTCGTCGTCGATGCGGTAGCGGACCCGGTACTCGCCGCGCCGAGCCCGCCACTGCCCTTCGAAGGGCTTTCGCAGCGGTGCTCCTACTCGGCGGGGGTCCTGCGCGAGCGGGCCGAAAACGAACTCGATGCACGCCGCAGCGACCGCTTCGGGCTGGTCCTCGGCCAGGCGCCGCGCCGCGCTCCGGGCCACGACGACCCGGTGGCTCACCGTGACTGCTGGTGATGGTGGCGAGAGACGAGATCTCGGACTGCTTGCTCATCGAGCACCTCCCCCGCGGCGATTTCCGCGTCTGCCGCCCGCAGATGGTCCTGGGCATCCGGGTCGGCTAGCAGTTCGAGGGTGGCCTCGATCGACTCGAGATCCTCGGCGGCGAGGAGCACCACGTACTCGCGCCCGTTCTTGGTGATCTGGACCCGCTCGTGGGTGGTCGCCACTTCGTCGGCGATCTCGGACAGCCGGGCTTTGACCTCCGACAGCGGCAATATCGTCATCGACCAGGATTATAGTCTGTGTGGTGATCCGGGCAAGCACACCGGCGAGGTTGCCTCTGGTACACATGGGTGACCCCATCTCCGAGCACCTGATGGTCGCGTGACCTGGGCAGACAGGTTCTCGGCACCGACAGGGTTCTCGGTGCCCACATGCAGACCAGGTCTCATGTCGGCGCTATCACCGCGACGCCATACAGGGAGGCCGCCGCCGCCATACGGTTGTCGTAGGTCACGATGCCGTCGAGCTCGTCACCCAGTTCCAGAGCTGCGGCAAGATGGAGAGCGTCCAGACTCCGCAACTCTTCGGGGTCAAGGGTGGCCGCCCGTTCGAACGTGGCGGAGGTGAGGTTGAACAAGGTGAGAGCGTCGAGCACTGATCGAGCGCGCTGCATCCGATCGGGAGCCGCGCGCCGGGTCGCCCGAAGGAGCTCGGTGCGCAGCAAGTCACTGGCAATCAACCGGGTTTCGTGGGTGGCCGCCCACGATGCCATGGCTTCTGAAGCCGGTTCGGCGACAACGAGCTTGGCCGCCGCCGACGTGTCGAGATAGAAGACCATCAGTAGCGCTCTTCGCCACGCATGGCCGCTACGACCTCCGACAGCACGGGCTGCTCCGCACCCGCGTCGGGAGGCGCGCCAAGAGCTGCGAGCGAGCCCTTCGCCGGCCGAGCCCGACCTGACGCGACGAAGGCAGCGACTCGCCCCCCCGGGACCGGAACGAGCTGGGCGACCGGTCTTCCCCGGTCGGTGATGGTCACCACCTCGCCAGCGGCGGCTCTGGCCACCACCTGCGAGGCGTTCTGCTTGAGGGCCCGGATGCCTACCGTACTTATGTTCTACATTGTAGCACTCTGATTCGCTAACCTACCCTCGGATCGGACACCGAGATGGTAGCAGTTCTGCTACCATGGTCGGCGTGAGCCATATCGCACAGAAGGAGCTGCGGAACAACGTCGGCGAGGTGCTCCGTCGGGCCGAGGCCGGCGAGACCATCACCGTGACCGTCGCCGGTCGTCCCGTGGCCGAGCTCGGGCCGGTGCACCGCCGCCGCTGGGTTCGCGGTGCCGCACTCGCTGGTATCTGGCGTGCAGAGGCGCCACGAGGGCTGGATGTCGACCTCGAGCGACTGCCGGCCGGCGTCGTGGACCCCTTCGCTTCGTGAGGGCCCTGCTCGACACGTCGGTGCTCATCGGTGAGCTCCCCCCGCCTGACAAGGTCGAGGCAGCCATCAGCGTCGTCTCGATCACCGAGCTGCACTTCGGCGTTCTCGTCGCTGATGACGAGGACGAGCGAGCGCGCCGCATCGCTCGGCTATCAGCGATCGAAGCGACGTTCGACCCCCTGCCCGTGAGCGTCGACGTCGCCCGTGTCTGGGGTCAACTCGCCGCCGCGGTGGCCCGCCGTGGTGGCAACCCGAGACGGCGCCAGATCGACCTTGCCATCGCGGCCACGGCCCGCGTGGAAGGAGTGCCCCTCCTCACCGAGAACGTTGGTGACTTCCAGATCATCCACGACCTCGTTGACGCTCGGCGAGTCTCCGACCGCTAGCTCGGAGCAAGCTCCGGTACGAACGCGGAACCAGTGTCCCGATTGGGTGAGGCCCGGGGTGACGGGAGGGTGTCCCGCTCCTTGTTGAAGTAAGTCGGTGGCCACATCTGCGTCAGGCAGCTGTGTGAGTGTACTCGTCGACTGCGGCATCGTTCGCAGCAGTCCGTTTATTGAGCTGTCGGTGCCGAGAACATCATCCATGGACTGTGAGCTGCACTTTGACGGCTGGTGCAGGGCGCGGCGAGCATCGACCGATGGCCCTTTCGTTCCTGTATCGGGCGTTCTGCCGGGTACTGCAGCTCATCCGCCTCGTCGGTCGCAGTGACACGGACCTCGCCATCGAGGTCGTCGTGCTGTGCCACGAGGTGGCAGTCCTCCGACGCCAGGTTTATCGACCGGCGCTGGAGCCTGAAGGGTCCAGAAACGCCCAGCCACTGTCTTGACCCGCCAGGATGGAGTCGGTGAGGCTGCTACTCCGTGGTGCTCTCGTTCCTGTATCGACTTGTTCATCGAGCCTTTGGAGCGCTCAAGTTGGCGAGGAGAGACACGTTCGCGAAGGACGCCGAGATCCTGGTCTTACGCCACCAGGTGGCGGTCCTTCGTCGCCAAGTCGGCCAAGCCCGCTTCACCTGGTCGGACCGGGCGCTGATCGCCCTGCTTGCCGGCCTCATCCCACGGGAGCGGTGGACGGCATTCGTGGTCACGCCGAAGACGATCCTCGACTGGCATCGCCGCCTCGTCCGCCGACGCTGGACCTACCCGCACCGGCGACCCGGGCGACCATCAGTTGGACGAGGGACCGTCGAGCTCATCGTGCGCCTGGCTCGGGAGAACCCCCGGTGGGGCTACCTGCGCATCGTCGGAGAGCTACGCAAGCTCGGCATCACGGTTTCCAAGACGAGCGTCGCCACCGTGCTCGGCCGACACGGACTACCCCCAGCACCACGCCGCGAAGGGCCTACCTGGGCACAGTTCCTCTCCGCCCAGGCCAAGGGCATCTTGGCGACCGACTTCTTCCACGTCGACTCGGTGACGATGCGGCGCTACTACCTCTTGTTCGTCATCGAAGTCGACAGCCGCGTCGTTCACCTGCTCGGGATGACGGCCAACCCGGCCATGGCCTGGGCCGTCCAGGTGGCGCGCAACTTCACTTCAGATCTCGAAGACGCCGGACATCGGTTCCGCTTCCTCGTTCGCGACCGGGACACGAAGTTCACGGCATCGTTCGACGAGGTGTTCAGGGCCGTCGGCATTTCCGCAATCCGCACGCCGGTCCGATCACCGCAGGCGAACGCGTTCGCCGAGCGCTGGGTCCGCACCGTCCGTGAAGACTGCCTCGACCACCTGCTCATCTACTCGAGACGTCACCTCAAAGCGGTGCTCGGCGACTACGTGCGCCACTACAACGAGGCTTGCCCGCACCGGGGCCGTCAGCTCGCGACCCCACTGCCTCTCCACGACCAACCACGCATCGGTGAGATCTGCCGCCGCGACATACTCGGCGGCATCATCCACGAGTACGACCGGGCTGCCTGAGGGTCAGCAACCAGTCCCCGGCAGCGCGTTCAACCTGTTGGAGGTCGATGACGATCCGCGGGTCCGACGACGGGTTCGCCAGCCTCCATCGCGTCCTACGCGGAAGCGATCTGCAAAGCGCTCGTGCCATTGGCCGTCTCCAAGGATCTGGGTCGCGCCAAAGCGCCAACAGTCCACTGCATCGAGTACTTGGACCCTTCACGTCACTCCTATCCACGAGGCACCAGCAGCATGCCACTCGACGGTTCTGCAATCCAACGTCCCGAGCCGCGAGCGGCACCAGGAGTACAGAGCTGAACCTGCGCCCAGATCGCGCAACGCGAGGCCACCACAGCACCCCGAGGATCACTTCGGGCGCGGTCCCGTCGAGATCTCGTTGATCAGTGCAGTGCGTACGCATGCCCTATGCGTGCATACGCAAGACCACCTCGGCGGGCGACATCGCCGTGCCGACCGTCGCGGAACCCCAGCTCACCGGCCATATCTCGCCGCGCACGCCCTGCGTACGCATGCCGATGCAGCCTTGATAAGGCCCCGAGAAATCCACCCGAGAAACTGCATCTCCGACGGGCGCCGAAACGAAAAACCGCTGGTCAGGCGCCTGCACCCCTGCACGATGTGCGCGCTTGACCAGCGGTCGCAGTGGCGGGGGTTCAAGACCATCGCACGGCCATCGGGTGACGCGCCCGACGAAGGCGCTGGTCACGGCGTCTGCCCTATGCAGCCGCCCGGGCGGTTGCCCTGCTCAATGTTGATCCGGACGCGCTCGACCCGAAAAACTCGAACCTTGCGGCGCTGGCAGCATGAAGGTGCTGTTTGCGCGTTCGTTGTCGGCCCGCTCTACGCGGAGCGCTGGAACACGGCCTGTTCGAGCCGACGGAGGCGCTCCGCCACGCTCGACTCGCTCCCCTCGTCCTCGGCGCGGAGCCGATCGAGTGCCCAGATGCGGATCAGCGTGGAGACGGGCAGGTTCGCCTTCTCGGCAGCCCGCTGCAACCGGGCATGCTCGTCAGCAGACAACCGGACCGACACCACGGTGGCTCGGCCGAGGTTCGGCCTCGCGACCGCGACACCCTCGGGCACGGTGTATTCGATGTCGTAGTTCTCTGCCGCTGCTCCCTCTTCGGCCAGCAAGTCGTCGATCTTCTTGCTCATCAGTCCTCCTCTGCGTAGAGTCGTCGATCCCGTGGGCTTGCGACCCAGGCGTTGGCGCCCCACCACTCCCCGGCTGGTTGCTCCGTCTCGTCGACGTCGGCGGCGACCAAGATGACGACGAGGATGTCGCGGGCGCTCGCCGAATAGCCGATCACCCGTACCGACCGGCCGCTCCGGCTCGCCGGATCCGGGGTGAGCCAGACCGCATGGTCCTCGTTCACCGCCTCGTCGGCCCACCCTGGGTCGACCCCATGGCGCGATCGGACGTAGTCGGCCCGCCTGCGCCAGTCCACTCGCACCACACCTACATACTACTACAATCCGCTACGCACTCCAGTACGTCGGCCGTTTCGCGTGTCGGTGCCGAGAATGTCATCCATGGCCTGCGACCGGCACTTTGACGCCTGGACCCGAGCGCGGCGAGCATCGAGCATCCAGCAATGACCCTCCCGTTCCTCTACCTGGCGTTCTGCCGCGCCCTCCAGCTCATCCGACTCGTTGGCCGAAGCGACACCGATCTCGCCGTCGAGATCGTCATGCTGCGCCGCGAGGTGGCAGTCCTCAGACGCCAGGTCCACCGACCGGCGCTCAAGCCTGCAGATCGAGCGGTGCTGGCCGGACTTTCACGACTGCTCCCCCGTCGTCGACTCGGGGGCTTCTTCGTCCAGCCGACAACCTTGCTGCGCTGGCATCGCGACCTTGCTGCCAAGCGCTGGACGTATGCCCATGGCAGCCCGGGTCGCCCTTCCCTTGGCCAAGGAACCACCGCGCTTGTCCTCCGATTCGCGAAGGAGAATCCAACCTGGGGATAGCGCCGCATCCACGGCGAGCTCGCCACCATGGACATCGCGATCGCCCCCTCGAACGTCTGGGCGATCCTGAAGCGCCACGGCATCGAGCCGTCACCGCGAAGGTCAGGACCAACCTGGGCGGAGCTCCTCGCCGCGCAGGCGAAGGGACTGATTGCCTGTGACTTCTTCCCCATCGACACCGTCCTTCTCCGCAGGCTCTAAGTCCTCTTGTTCATCCACCACGACACGCGTCTCGTGCGGATCGACGGCGTCACCGCTAACCCGGTGGGCGCGTGGAATGCTCACCTGCCCGGCGCTGCTTGGCAAGCTCCGCTGTCCGCTGCGGCCCGTCTCCATGGCGCTTGCCTTCTCCCGTCCCGAGGTCCTCGCTCCCCCTGAGCACCCTCAGGCGTGTTGTACGCAGACCACGATCACCGTGCCTGCGTCGGTCAACCAAAAGACCGCCCAGCGTCACGACTACCCCGGAAAGGCGTGGCGACGCTCCTATGCGAGGCGCTCCGCGGCCGAGCGGGCCAACTCTCGGATCAAAGATCCTGCGACGGTCGACGTGGCCCGGGGCTGGTGCCGGCTGATGGGGCGCACCCCGATGGCGCTGTGGCTCGCTTGCGCCATCGTCGTGCGCAACTTCGCCGTGGCCGACGCCTTCGCGCTTCGCCGAGAGGACAGCCGGCGACGCATCGCTGCCGGGCGGCCGCCACGGACCCGTCGGCGCAGACGCACGACCATCGCCCAACTGGCGGGGGCATCTGCGAACACAGCGCCGTAGTCGCTCCCAGGTCCGGGAGGGACGTCTCGCACCGTCTGTCGCGCCCCAGCGACAATAAGCACCCCCTCGGCCCCAGGCTCTCCGGTCGAGAACGCCCGACGGGAGCGCGCCAGACCCTCCGGGAAGGATGGAGGCGGCTCGAAACGTGAACTCGTCCTCACGTGAAACGTGAAG
>DATGLW010000055.1:0-18911 GCA_035293965.1 Acidimicrobiales bacterium | reverse complement strand
ATGCCGTCACGCCGCGCACCGCGTCCTCGAAGGACAGGTGCAGGGTGGCTTCGATGTCGGCACCCCGCTGCGGGCCCCGCCCCCTGCGCCGGCCCCGCCCGCCGAAGAGCCCACCGAAGAGGTCGCCCAGGTCCCCCAGGTCCTCGACGCGAAACGTGGTGCCGCTCGCCCCGCCCGGCGCCCCGAAGCCCCCTGCCATCGGGCCGAGGCGCCGCACCTCGTCGTACTCCTTGCGCCGCTGGGCGTCGCCGAGCACGTCGTAGGCGGCGGATATCTCCTTGAAGCGCTCCTCGGCGCCGGGGTTGGCGTCGGGGTGGTACTGCTTGGCGAGCTTGCGATAAGCGCGGGTGATCTCCTTGTCGGTGGCGTTCGCCGACACCCCGAGGACCTTGTAGTAGTCCTTCTCGAACCACTCGCGCTGCGCCGCCATCTCAGCTCCGGACGCGGACCATTGCCGGGCGGAGCACCTGGCCCCGCCACCGGTACCCGGCTCGGAGGACCTCGTCGACCACTGCCTCGTGGCCCTGCCCGGGCCCGCCGCTCTCGCCGGCAGGGGCGTGGGCGACCGCGTCGTGGATCACCGGGTCGAAGGCGACCTCCGCCTGGTCGACCCGCTCGAGCCCCTCCTTGGCGAGGACGTCCACCAGCTGGGCCCGCGCCTGGCTGAGGGCCTGGGCGTCGTGGCCGGCCTCGCCCGGGCCCGCTGCCCGCAGGTGGGCCTCGGCGAGGTCCAGGGTGTCGAGGACGGGCAGCAGCTTGCCGACCAGGTCACTCGCCGCACGGGCCGCCTGCTCTTCCTGCTGGCGCAGCACCCGCTTGCGATAGTTCTCGAAGTCCGCCTGCAGGCGCTGGAGCGCGCCCAGGTACTCGTCGCGCTGCGCGGCGAGCGCCACGAGGTCGTCGAGGATGACCTTGTCATCCCCCTGGGGCTCCCGGCCCTCATCGCCGCCGTCGCTTCCGCCGGCCTCAGGCTCGGCGGCCTCGCCGCCGTTGGCACGTTCCTGCGGGCCTGCCCCTTCGCGGGCGCCGGGTGCGCCGGGTGTGCTGGGGGTGGCCGGGGCCGTGGCGGTGCGAGCCGGGTCGGTGCCCGGGCGAGCCGGGTCGGTGCCCGGGCGAGCCGGGTCGGTACCGGCAGCCGTGGCGGTGCGAGCCGGGTCGGTGCCAGGGCGAGCCGAGGCGGCGGCTGGCGCCGGGTCGGCGCAGTTCCCCTGCTCGGACTCGTTCGCACGCAGCCGGGGGGCCGCCTCCCCCGGCGAGGTGTCGGCCCGGCCGGTCATCGCTCGTCGACGATCTCGGCGTCGACGACCTCCTCCTCTCCGGGCTCCTTGGAGCCGTCCGGACCGGAGGTCGAGCCCTGCGCACCGCTCGAGGACTGCGAAGCCTGCTCGTACAGGCGCTGCGAGAAGCTCTGGCTGGCGGTGACCAAGGCTTCGGTCGCCGACTTGATGGCTTCGACGTCGGTACCCGACAGGGCGTCCTTCACCTTCTGCAAGGCCGAGGACACGTTCTCCTTCTCCGAGCCCTGGAACTTGTCGCCCTGCTCGCGCAGCAGCTTCTCCGTCTGGTACACGAGCGTGTCGGCGCTGTTACGCACCTCCGCCTCCTCGCGGCGCCGGCGGTCCTCCTCGGCGTGCGCCTCGGCGTCGCGGATCATCCGCTCGATGTCGTCCTTGGCCAGTGCCGACTGGCCCGTGATGGTCATCGACTGTGCCTTGCCGGTCGCCTTGTCCTCGGCGCTCACGTGCACGATGCCGTTGGCGTCGATGTCGAAGGTGACCTCGATTTGGGGCACGCCCCGAGGCGCCGGCGGGAGGTCGACCAGCTGGAACTTCCCGAGCGTCTTGTTGTACATGGCCATCTCGCGCTCGCCCTGGAGGACGTGGATCTCGACCGAGGGCTGGTTGTCCTCGGCGGTCGTGAACACCTCGGAGCGCTTGGTCGGGATGGTCGTGTTGCGCTCGATCAGCCGGTGCATGACCCCGCCCTTCGTCTCGATGCCGAGGCTGAGTGGCGTGACGTCGAGCAGCAGGACGTCTTTCACCTCGCCCTTCAGCACGCCGGCCTGGACGGCGGCACCGACGGCCACCACCTCGTCGGGGTTGACGCCCTTGTGGGGGTCCTTGCCGGTGAGGGAGCGCACGAGCTCCTGGATGGCGGGCATGCGGGTCGCCCCGCCGACCAGCACGACGTGGTCGATGTCGGACATCTTGAGCCCGGCGTCCTTGATCGCCTGGTCGAACGGACCGCGGCAGCGCTCCACGAGGTCGGCCGTCATCTCCTGGAACTTGGCCCGGGTGAGCTTCACGTCGAGGTGCTTGGGCCCCTCGGAGGTGGCGGTGATGAAGGGCAGGTTGATCTGGGTCTCCTGGACCTGGGACAGCTCGATCTTGGCCTTCTCGGCCGCCTCCTTGAGGCGCTGCATGGCCATCTTGTCGTTCGACAGGTCGACGCCCTCGGTGTCCTTGAAGGTCTTGACCAGCCAGTCGATGATCCGCTGGTCCCAGTCGTCACCGCCGAGGTGGGTGTCGCCGTGGGTGGCCTTGACCTCGAAGACCCCTTCGCCGATCTCGAGCACCGACACGTCGAAGGTGCCGCCGCCCAGGTCGAAGACGAGGACGGTCTGGTCCTTGCCCTCCTTGTCGAGGCCGTAGGCCAGGGCGGCCGAGGTCGGCTCGTTGATGATCCGCAGCACCTCCAGGCCGGCGATCTGGCCTGCCTCCTTGGTGGCAGTCCGCTGGGCGTCGTCGAAGTAGGCCGGCACGGTGATGACCGCCTGGGTGACCGTGTCGCCCAGGTAGGCCTCGGCGTCGCGCTTGAGCTTGCCGAGGATCCGAGCCGAGATCTCCTGGGCCGTGTACGCCTTGCCGTCGATGTCGATGGTCCACTTGGTGCCCATGTGACGCTTCACGGAGCGGATGGTCCGTTCCGGGTTGGTGATCGCCTGGCGCTTGGCGACCTCGCCGACCAGCACCTCGCCGGTCTTGGAGAAGCCGACCACCGACGGGGTGGTACGGCCGCCCTCCGCATTGGGGATGACGACGGGCTCGCCTGCTTCCAGCACGCTGACCACCGAGTTCGTCGTCCCGAGGTCGATTCCTACCGCCTTGGCCATGATCTGGTCCCTTCTGCCTCGCGCCGGCAGCCGCCGCTCTCAGGGCCACCGACCTCTCCACGTAGACTTCTGCGGACAGTGTAGCAAAGCTGAGTGCATCCGTGTCAATATTTCTTCGACAAATGTTATCCAGGTAGTTGATCCTCAATGGCCGGTGCGCCCCCACTGGCAGCCCCACTGGCAGCCCCACTGGCACGCACAAGCACGCAGCAGCACGCAGCAGGCAGTGCCGGCAGGGGGCGGTGCGGGCCGCTGGCGATGCTGAAAGGCTGGCGGGGCTGCCGCCCGCTCCCCCTGCCAGCCGACCCGGGTGGGCAGCACGGGCTTGCGGCGCGCCGGTACGCTGCGCCCGTGCCCGACCTGGTGCTCCTCCGGCACGGCGAGTCCACGTGGAACGCCGAGAACCTCTTCACCGGGTGGGTCGACGTGGACCTGTCGCCCCGCGGAGAGGAAGAGGCGCGCTCGGCCGGGCGGCTGCTGGCGGGCGCGACGGACCTCGACCTGCGCGTGGTGCACACGTCGGTCCTGGCCCGGGCCGTGCGGACGGCCGACCTGGCGCTGGCCGAGGCGGGGCGGTCCTGGCTCCCCGTCCGGCGCCACTGGCGGCTCAACGAGCGCCACTACGGCGACCTCCAGGGGCGCAACAAGCGCGAGACGGCCGAGCGCCATGGTGCCGAGCAGGTGCGGCTGTGGCGGCGCAGCTACGACGTGCCGCCACCGCCCCTGGCGCCCGGCGACGAGCGGGCAGCCACGAACGACGCCCGTTACCGCGACGTCCCTCCCGACGCGCTGCCGAGGACCGAGTGCCTGGCCGACGTGGTGCGGCGCGTCCTGCCCTACTGGGAGGACGCCATCGTCCCCGACCTGCTCACCCAGGGGGCCCGGGGCGGGGCCGTGCTCGTCGTCGCCCACGGCAACAGCCTGCGGGCGCTGCGCAAGCACCTCGACGGCATCGGCGACGACGCCATCGTCGACCTCGAGGTCCCGACCGGCATCCCCTACCGCTACCGCCTCACCGAGCAGCTCGACGTGGTCGAAGCCGCCTACCTCGGTGACCCCGCTGCGGCGCGTGCCGCAGCGGAGGCGGTCGCCCGTCAGGCTGGCTGAGCGACCCCGCCCGGGCCCGGGTCACCTAGAGGGCGTCGATCCCCCGCTCGCCCGTTCGCACCCGGACCACCGTCTCGACGGGCACGACCCACACCTTGCCGTCGCCGATCTTGCCCGTCTGGGCCGTCGCCACGATCGCGGAGACGACGTCCTCGGCCTGACCGTCGTCCACCAGGACCTCCAGACGGATCTTGGGCACGAAGTCGACCTCGTACTCGGCCCCCCGGTAGACCTCGGTGTGGCCCCGCTGCCGGCCGAAGCCGTGGGCCTCGGTCATGGTCATCCCGGCGACGCCGAGGTCCTTCAGCGCACCTTTCACGTCGTCGAGCTTGAACGGCTTGAGGACCGCCACAACGAGCTTCACCCCTGTGCTCCCTTCGATCGGTACCGCATCAACACGAGCCTCGCCCAACCGGCGCCAGACCGGAACCGTGCCCTCGCCGCCACGAGCCCGGCCCTCAGAGCCGCTCGGGGGCGCGGTCGGTGCGGGCGCCTTCGGCGGTCGTGCCGGCGGCCACCATCCGCTCGGCCGAGGCCGACAGGGCCGACACCCGCTCGGCGAAGGTCTCCTGCGGGTAGGCCTCCTCGTCGTGGATGGCCACGTCGCCGACCTCGAGCACCTCGGCAGGCTCGCGCAGGCCCCGCACCACGAACTTGGTCACGTAGGCGAGGATGGCCGTCATGGCGGCCGTGAACACGATGATCCACACGGCCGCGAGGAACTGCTCCCATTCCTGGTGCCACGACCCCGTGTAGAACAACCCGTTCACCGAGACTGCCGGGCTCTTGCCGACCCCCAGGTACTCGATCATGCCCGGGTCGGCCAGGAAGCCGACGAGGAGGCCGCCCAGGAGCCCCGCGATGCCGTGCGTGTAGACGACTCCCAGGGCGTCGTCCACCTTGCTGAAGGGCCGCACCCTCGAGAGGAAGTTCCACGCCACCCAGACCACCGCCGAGGCCACCAGGCCGACGATGATGGCGCCGTAGCCGTTCACCCAGCCGGCCGAGGGGGTGATGGCGACGAGGCCGCAGATCATGCCGTTGATGGCCCCGAGGAAAGTCGGCTTGCGCTCGCGGCTCACGAGCATGTCCATCACCATCCAGGTGAGGAGGCCGGCCGCCGTGGCCACGTTGGTGTTGAGGACCGCCGAGGCGGCGTCCGCGCCGGCGTAGAAGGGGTCGCCGCCGTTGAACCCGTTCCAACCGAGCCACAGGATGCCGGCGCCGACGGCGCACATCATGAGGTTGTTGGGCACCCCGTGGGCCTTGTCGCGCTGGAGACGCGGTCCCAGGATGGCGGCCAGGGTGAACCCGGTCACGCCCGCCGCGAGGTGGATCACGTAGCCGCCCGAGTAGTCGACCGCCCCCTTCATGGCGAACCATCCCCCGCCCCAGAGCAGCTTCGCGTTCACCGCGTACACGAAGGTGATCCACAGGGGGACGAACACGAGCCAGGCCTTGAACTTCATCCGGCCGATCACGCTGCCGAGGAACAGCAGCGGCGTGATGGCGGCGAACACCACCTGGAAGTAGGCCAGGGTGGCGTTCGGGAAGTGGAAGGGTATGAGCGTCTGAGCCAGCGACGTGGCCTGCGCCTGCTCACCCAGGGGGCTCGTGATCGGCTTGGGCTGGCCCACGAGGTTGTAGAAGAACCCCGACTTGGCCCCGAAGAGATCCCAGGGGCGGCTCGAGAAGCCCATGTTGTAGGCCCACAGGATCCACACGAGCAGCACGAGGCTGAACCCGGCGAAGGCCATCAGCATGGTGTTGACGACCCACTTGCGCTGGACGAGCCCTCCGTAGAGGACGGCGATACCCGGGAGGCTCATGAGGCCGACGAGCGTGGCGGCCACCAGCTGCCACGTGTTGTCCCCGGGGTTGAGCCAGCCCGCGTACGGACTGTTGGTCACCGCTGCCAGCACGCTCGCTCCTGTCCGTCAGGTGTCCCGCGCTCCGGCCCACCGACGGCGGGCGGACCGACTGGGGCCACGGCTTCGAACTTGCGCCGCAAGTATGGGCGGGGGTGGTTTCCTGGCTGATACGCCCGTGTTTCGGCCGTGTGAACTCGTGCCCCGGTCCGCGGCGGGTCCGCCTACGCTCGGGCGCATGGAGCTTGCCCACGCCCTCGAGTTCGCCCGCCACAGGACCCGTGGCGTCCTGTGCACGCTCAAGGCCGACGGCCGCCCCCAGCTGTCCAACATCCTCTACGTGCTCGGGGGCGCCTCCGAGCCCGGCGGCGACGTCGCCCGGATCTCGGTGACGGCCGACCGAGCCAAGACCCGCAACCTCCGGCGCGACCCGCGGGCATCGCTGTACGTGCCAGGCGACGACTTCTGGTCGTACGCGGTGCTCGAGGGCGAGGCGGAGCTCTCCCCCGTCGTGGGCTCGCCCGACGATCCCGTCGCCGACGAGCTCGCCGCCATGTACCGCCAGGCGGCCGGCGAGCATCCCGACTGGGCCGACTTCCGCCGGGCGATGGTCCGCGAGCGCCGCCTCGTCCTGCGCTTCCGTCCGGCCCGGGCCTACGGGATCGTGGGGCGCTGACCTCCGGCGGGGGCGGGCGGGGCGGATGCAGGGGCGAGGGACTCCTCCACGAGCTGGGAGAGGTCGAGGACCCGCACCTCGTCCTCCTTGGCGTTCGCCCGGACCGCGTCGTCGAGCATGATCATGCAGTAAGGGCAGGCGGTCGACACCACGTCGGCACCCGTCGAGAGCGCCTCGTCGGTGCGCTCCATGTTGACCCGCTTGCCGATGCTCTCCTCGAGCCACATCCGGGCCCCGCCGGCCCCGCAGCAGAAGCCGCGCTCACGGCACCGGCGCATCTCGATCTGGCGGGCCCCCGGGATGGCGTCGATGACCGTGCGCGGCTCGTCGAACACCCGGTTGTGGCGTCCGAGGTAGCAGGGGTCGTGGTAGGTGACCGAGCCCCGGTAGCCGTCGCCGGGCACGAGCCGCCCGCTCGAGACCAGGTGGTCGAGCAGCTGGGCGTGGTGGACCACCTCGAAGTTCCCCCCGAGGGCCGGGTACTCGTTCTTGATCGCGTTGAAGCAGTGCGGGCAGGTGACGACGATCTTGCGGGCGCCGGCCGCCTGCAGCGTCGCCACGTTGGCCTTCCCCTGCTCCTGGTAGAGGTACTCGTTGCCGAGCCGGCGCGCCGGGTCCCCCGTGCACGACTCGCGGGGGCCCAGGATGGCGAAGCGGACGCCGGCCCGGTGCAGCATGCGCGCGGTCGCCTGCACCCCCTTGCGGGCCCGCTCGTCCAGGGCGCCCGCGCAGCCCACCCAGTAGAGGTACTCGACGTCGTCGGGGATGGTGCCGGTCACCACCGGGACCTCGAAGTCGAGGCTCTCGGTCCACTCGGTCCGCTTCGCCTGGCCCAGCCCCCAGGGGTCCCCCTGGTTCTCGATGTTGCGCAGCATGAGGCCGGCCTCGCTCGGGAACCGCGACTCCATGAGCACCTCGTAGCGCCGCATGTCGACGATGGCGTCCACGTGCTCGATGTCGACCGGGCACTGCTCCACACACGCGCCGCACGTGGTGCAGGACCACAGCACGTCGGGGTCGATCGTGGCGGGCACGAGCGTGTCGAGGTCGGCTGCGCCGGCCGCCGCTGCCCGCTCACCGTCTGCCCCCGGCGCGAGCAGGCGCCCGGAGGAGGCGAACAGGTTGTCGCGGAGCGCCATGATGACGAGCTTGGGGGACAGGGGCTTCCCGGTGTTCCACGCCGGGCACACCGACTGGCAGCGACCGCACTCGGTGCACGTCACGAAGTCGAGCATCTGCTTCCAGGTGAAGTGCTCCACCAGGCCGGCGCCGAACACCGTGTCCTCGCTCACGTTCTCCATGTCCATGTCCGGCGTCTTGTCGAGGGCTCCGAGGGCCCGGGGGCGCCGGGAGAACGCGACGTTGATCGGGGCCATGAAGATGTGCAGGTGCTTCGAGTAGGAGACGAACACGAGGAACCCGGTGATGACGACCACGTTCAAGATGAGGAAGACCGTCTCGAGGTCGCTGTTCGCCCCGGGGCCGAAGGGGTGGAGCGCCCTGCCGATCCCGTGCGAGGCGAACGCCCACCACCCGTAGGGGAAGTCACCCGTGTTGGTCTGGGCCGCCCGGTAGAGCAGGAGGGTGGCGATGACGAGGAAGATCATGAGGAGCACCAGCCAGGCGGCGCCGGTGTGGGACCCGTAGAAGCGCGAGCTCCGCTCGCGGCGCGCGGGCGCGTTGAGGAGGCGGATCACCGAGAACACCACGAGCGCCACCAGCACGGCCACGGCGAAGAAGTCCTCGAGGAAGCCCACGGCGGCCACGTGGCCGAAGCCCGGCCAGGCGAAGGTGCGCTGGAAGAGGTCGCCGTAGGCCTCGACGATGGTGAGGAGCAGGATGGTGAAGCCCCACATCGTGAAGAAGTGCGCCGCGCCCGGCACCGTCCACTTCAGGAGCTTGCGCTGGCCGGCGACCTCGGTGACCTCGGCCTCGGCCTTCTCGAGGAGGCTCCCGCGCACCCGGTCCGGTGCCGGCCGGCCGCTGCGGATGAGGCGCGACAGCCAGTAGAAGCGGCGGCCGGCGACGGCGAAGGCAAGGGCGGTAGCGGCCATGCCGAGGGCGATGCGAACGGGCACGGCGGTCCTTTCTGCTCAGTCTCTGCTCAGTCGGTTCAGTCGGTTCAGTGGGTGCTGCTCTGCAGACGGGCGAGTCAGTGGCCGGCCGAGCGCGGCACCGGCCGTGGGTTGCAGGGCGGCCCGGCTGGGTGCCCGGGGCCCGCGCCTGCTGCCCGGGGCCCGCCCCAGTCGGCGTCGACGTCGGCCGGGTGGGCCGTGGCAGGGGCCGCCACGCGCCCCGGCTGCTCGCCAGCCACGGCAGGTGCCCGTTGCGAGCAGCACGTACGATCGGAGGAGGCCATGCCGCCCAGACGATAGTGTGGCGGCTGCTCGCGGGCGTAGTTCAGAGGCAGAACATCAGCTTCCCAAGCTGAGAACGCGGGTTCGATTCCCGTCGCCCGCTCTCGACACAAGCCCAGGTGAGCCCGAGTTGAGGGCTCTGGCTCGCCCCCGTCCGAGGGTTCCTCGGAGACCTCCGCCACGCGTCCATTGCTCGCAATGAGCGGCATCCAGGTCCGCGCCCCGACGGAGGCGAGGGCGCCGGCCGCCGGGACCCTCGCACGCCGACAGCCCGCCACGTGGGCCGTCGACTCGAGGGGCACCCCCGCCTCCTTCGGTCTGCGAGTCACGGCGAAGCCGTCCAGGTGAGCGGTACGGTCTTCCTTCGTGCCCGATGCGATGGGGCGAGCTGCCGCTGGCGCAGCCACCCTGCAGGACGTGCCGGCGGCCGCCACGCCCCGCGAGGCACCGCCACGGCGCAGCCGGCTCGCCAGGGTAGGCATCGCCCTGGTCGCCCTGGCGGCCCTGGCGGTGCTCACCGCGTGGTTCAGCGTCGTCTCTGTGCACGCGTTCGCACCGGACTCGGACGGCGCGACGCCGGTGCTCCAAGGTCAGGCGATGGCGAGCGGCAACGTCATCCTCCACGGCTGGCTCCTCCCGCTCGACAGCTTCTGGAGCATCGAGGCGCCCCTCTACGCGGTCGCCACCGCGATAGCGGGGGTGCGACGCCAGCTGCTCGTCCTCGTACCTGCGTTCACCGCCGCGATGGTGGTGCTCGCCGCGGCGCTCCTGGCTCGCCAGGGGCGGCACAAGGGGGCGGCCGCTGCCGGGGTCGTCACCGTCGTGGCGCTGCTCGTCTTCCCCACCCATGCGCTCGCCTCCTTCTACTTGCGAGGCGCGTACCACATCGGCACGGTGTTGTTGGCCCTGCTCGCCTTCCTGGCCATGCGCAGGAACAGGTTCGGGCCCGCCCTGGCCGTCGGCACGCTGCTGTTGGCCGCGGGGATGCTGGGCGACTCCCTCATGGTCGCCTACGGCATCGTTCCCGTCCTCTTCGGCGGGCTCTTCGCGATGGGCCGGCGCCGCAGCTGGCGGGCTGGCGCACCCGCCGCCGTGGGCTCGCTGGCCGCCGCAGCACTGGCGGAGGCGGCTCGCGGGCTGCTGAGCGCCCTGGGCGGCTTCACCGTTGATCCCTCGCATCCCGTGGCCCATGGGTCCCAGCTCCTCCAGAACGCAAAGGACGTCGTCAGCTTCGGGCTGGCACTCGCAGGTGCCCGCAACGGCGCCTTCCAGAGCGGCGGCGTGCCGGGGCCGCTCCAGGCAGCACGCATCGTGGGCGCGGTGCTGCTCGCCGCGGGGATCGTCGCCGCGCTGGCCCGTCTGGTGGCCGGGCTGCGCGAAGGCCAGGTCGGCGAGCGCGCCGGGCGGGTCGGAGGGAGCACGTGGCACCGATCGGAGCCGGAGGCAGCCTTCCTCGACGACGTGCTCGTGACGGCGTGCGTGGGCGCGGCCGCCACCTTCTGCGTGCTGACGCCGTCGTTCGACCCCCAGTCGGCACGCTACCTGGTGCCCTCGGTGATCTTCGCCAGCGTCCTCGCCGGACGGACGGTGGCACGATTCGTCGCCGCGACGAGCGCACCGGGACTTCGCAGCCTGCTGGTCGGCGTCGGCTCCGCCGCCACAGCCTGCTACGCCGCCGGCGTCGGCTACAACGTGTCCGCCGCCCCTCCCCCGAGCGGGATCGCCGCCCTTGCCTCCTATCTCGAGGCGCACCACCTGACCCGCGGGGTCGGCGCCTACTGGGACGCCAGCATCACGACCGTCGTGTCGGACGGGCAGGTCGCCGTCCGGCCGGTCGTGCTCGGCCCAACTGGCACGATCGTCCGGTACCCCCACCAATCGGCATCTACCTGGTACAAGGGGGTGGCCTTCCAGTTCCTGGTGTTCGACGATGCCAACCCCTGGGGAGGCGTGGACCTCGCGACGGCGGCGGCCACGTGGGGACGTCCTGCCCGCGTCGACCACGTGGGGAGCCTCGAAGTCGTCGTGTGGCCCCACCCCCTCCGGGTCGGCTCCCTGTAGCTCGGGCCCCTCCCGCCCACAGCCGCCAGGGGCCCCAGTCGCCCTATGTCCCGAGGAACACGCGGGCCGGCACGGCGTCGCCGGCGACGGCGGTCCAGTCCGGCCGGCGGTCGCCGGGCACGTCGCGGTCCGTGAACGCCATCACGCAGCCCTGGGTCGTGTCGGGGTCGCTCACGATCGTGCCCTCGTCGGCCCGGGCGTACGCCACCCCGCAGCGGTCCAGGTGGGCCGCAGCGTCGTCGAGGTCACGGACCTTGAAGGTGACCGCGTAGATGCCGTGGTGGAAGCGGGCCATGTCCGCCTGCAACGGCCCCTCGCCGGCGGGCTGTGCGAGCTCGACGAGGACGTCGTCGCCGACCTGGACGAACGCGCTGCGCGACCGGTGCACGGGGTTGTCCGCCTCGTGGACCAGCGTGCCGCCGAGCGTGCCGGCGTACACCTCGAGCGCGCGCGAGAGGTCGAAGGTCGACACCGTGACGTGCGAGAGCTTCTGGATCTGGAGCGGGTGGTAGTCGGCCCACCACGAGGGCTGCCAGCCGGGCTGGTAGCGGGGATCTCCGAGGAGGGCCGGGCCACCGGGCGCGTCCGGTGCCGGGATGAACTCGAGCTGGGTGAGCGTGTCCTTCGGGTTGGTGAAGACCGGTGAGCCGTCCTTGTAGCCGCCGCTGAGGCGGACGCCGCCGGTCCCCCGGCAGTCGAACCCGGCCGCCAGCAGCGCGTCGTGGAGCTCGGCCATCCCCTCGTCGACGTACCAGGCGATCGAGTGGAAGCGCCTGCCGTGCCGGGTGAAGAAGCGGCCGAGTGGCATCGCGTCCCAGCCCTCGGCGTGGAATGCAGGTGCCAGCGTCTCGATGCACAGGTCGCCGATCAGCACGAGGGACGCGTCGCGCTGCTCGGCCGGGCTGTAGTGGGCGGGGAGGAAGCGCCGCACGGAGAACACCTCGTAGTACCAGGCATCGAGCGCGCGCAGGTCGTCGGTCATGTGGATGATGTGGAAGTTCCTGCCGATCCGGAACGTCATCGCGTGGGTGCTCCTGTCGTGCTCTTCGGGGTGCCTCGCCGGGGCGCGGGCGCAGGACCGCCGCCGGCTGGGGCAACCTACCCGGCCGCGCCGGCGCGCCGCCAAGCCGCCGGCACGGCGTGCACGCCGGCCCTGCCCAACTTCGGGGCCAGGCCGGTCGCGGTTGACGCCGAGCCCGTTGTTGGCGACGATGATCCGGAGCCGAGCGATCACGGCGCTCCGACGGCCGGCGGCCAACCGGGCTGCACCATCAGGTCAGAGCCGGGTCGACCTGACGGAACGCACGGGGAGCGCTCCCGAGTGGACGAGGAGGGCACATGAGCACCGAGCCGTCGATCCGGCCCAGGCCGCCAGTCCCCTCCAGCGTGAGCGAGGAGGCGCAGCAGTTCCTCGCCGCGGAAGCTCGGACCACCGCGCCGCCGCCGGCGCTCGACGACCTCGCCGGCTGGGAGCGGCACGTCGCCGAAGGCGACAAGTACATCCTGGCGCGCTTCGGCGACGTCCGGTTCCCGGTGACCGTCGACGACGTGGACATCGCAGGCGTCCGCACCTTCGTCGCCCGCGCCGACGGCGTCGAAGACGGCCCGGAGTCGCCCGTCTACCTGTACGTCCACGGCGGCGCGCTCGTCCTCGGTGGTGGCGAGGCGTGCCGCTTGATGGCGAGCGCCGATGCCGCCACCAACGGCATGGTGACGTGGGCACCCGACTACCGGATGCCACCCCGCCATCCCTACCCGGCCGCGCTCGACGACTGCCTCGCCGTCTACCGGCAGCTGCTGGCACAGCGCGACCCGCGCCACGTGCTCGTCGGCGGTGCCTCGGCCGGCGGCAACCTGGCCGCTGCCCTCGTGGTGCGGGCACGCGACGAGGGGCTGCCCCTGCCCGCCGCCCTCGTGCTGCTCTCCCCCGAGGTCGACCTGACCGAGGCGGGCGACACCTTCTCGACCAACCTCGGCATCGACAACGTCCTCGGCAGCCTGCTGCAGACGAACCTCCTCTACGCGGGTGGCCACGACCTGGCTCATCCCTACCTGTCGCCGTTGTTCGCCGACCTCACGGGCTTCCCGCCCACCTTCCTCCAGGCCGGCACCCGGGACCTCTTCCTGTCCAACACCGTGCGGATGCACCGCAAGCTCCGTGCAGCCGGGGTCGACGCGGAGCTCCACGTCTTCGAGGCGATGCCCCACGGCGGCTTCGGTGGGCGCTCGCCGGAGGACGCCGAGGTGCGTCGGGAGCTCCGGCGCTTCCTCGACGAGCACCGTCCCGACCACCGGTGAGCCCGCGGCTGGCGGCGCACCGGGCCGGCGGCCCGCTCCTCGCCCCCACCCCGCACCTGTCGATCGGCCGCCGGTGAGCCGGGGCGCCCTGGCGTGCATCCTTCCAGCTTGCGCTGGGTACGGCTAGACCGGGATCGACGTACGAGGCGGACAGCCATGGCACACGAGGCGTTCCGCACCTTCGCGGCGGAGCCCCAGAGCCCCGGGCGAGCGAGATCCTGGGTGAGGGCCGAGAGTGCGGCCTGGTGCGACGACGAGGAACGTGAGCGACTCGTGCTCGTCGTGAGCGAGCTGGTGAGCAACGCGCTGGTGCACGGCTCGGGTCGCATCGACCTGCGGCTGGATTGCGCTCCCGGGTGCATCCGGGTGGAGGTCGCCGATAGCGGGACGGCCTCCATCGAGGCTCCGGGTCCCACACGACCGACCGGCGACCGGGAGCTCTCGGTCAGCGGCCGAGGTCTCCACGTCGTGGGGGCGCTCAGCGAGCGCTGGGGCGTGAGCCGGGCGCCGGGGTCGGGGAACGCCGTCTGGGCAGAGGTCCGCACCGCGAGGCAGCCCGGCCGGACCTGACCGCCGCTCGCTCGGATCCTCGCCTTCCCTGCTCCCGACCGGCTCCGGGGGCGCGCTCGTCACCGGGTCTCGAAACGCTCCACGGCCCTCGTGGCCGAGCCCTCCGTGAGCGACACGTCGCTGATCTCCATGCCGACGTGGACCGAGCCGTGCCGGCCCGGTCGGCGGTGGCGCACCGGGCCGGACAGCTTGAGGCCGACCGACGGCTTGGTCGGCGGAGAGACCTCGACGGTCAGGGAACGGCCGAGGACGTCTGTGGGCACCGGGCCGAACACCTCGATCCCGAGGCCGATGAGCGAGATGTCGATCGCCCGGCACTCGATCCAGATGGCCCACGGGTCGTCGCCGAGGATGCACCGCCCCCGCCACCCGATGCCCTGCCGGGGAAACCGCCGCCGTTCCACGAATGCCCTCCTCCCGCGACCGCCGGCCGCCCCTCTGTCATCCCCGACCGAGGTGGCATCCGAGTCGCCGGGGCGTTGCACGTCGGTAGGGAGCGTGCATCCACGCGTAAGCCCGGCGGAAGCCGACGTTGCCCCGACCTCGCCAGTGACGTCCTGGGCCGGCCACAGGCCGGGCGGCGAGGCAGGTCCTCCTCCCATCCTCGTTGCGGCAAGAATGGGGGGGTGATCCGGGAGCGAGCTCGACGACTGAGAGACGGCCTCTCACGCAGGATGCTCAGCGTCGGCTTCGTCAGGCGCTGGTACGCGCGGCGCCTGGTGAAGTTCCTCGAGAAGTCGCGGAAGAAGCACCGGAGGCTCCCCGATCACATGGTCCAGGTCGACACGCTCCTGCGGCGCGTGCCAGAGCCACGTCGGGCGAAGGTCCTCGAGGAGATGCTCCGGCCCGGTCCCAAGGAGGGGCCGGGCCGCGAGCTGCGGCGCGCGGCGTCGCGCCAGCAGCGCCAGAGTGGCAAGGGCGGCCCGCGGCGTCGGCCGGGCATGCCGCCTCAGACCTTCCGCCAGCAGCAGCGCGGCCCTCGCTGATCCTGCGGCGACACCGACCGGGAAGAACCAGTGCGACGCGCCGGCAAGATCGCTGCCGGTTGGGTGCTGCGGTCGTGGCTCCGCCTCACCGCTCGCGACGAGACCGGCACGAGCGCCGGCCGGTCCTGCCTCGTCCTCGCGCCGCATCCCGACGACGAGACGCTCGGCTGCGCCCTCGCCATCCTCGTCCGCCGGGCACGGGGGACGACCGTGACCGTGGCCGTGGTGTCCGACGGAGCGGCCAACCCGCCCGGCCACCGGTCGCTGGCCGTCGCGGCGCGGCGCCACGCCGAGCTGGTCGCGGCGGCCTCGGTGCTGTGCGTCGACGAGGCGCACGTACGATGGCTTGGCTTCCCCGACCAGGGACTCGACCGCCACCACGACGAGCTCGTCGCCGCCATCCGCTCTCTGGCGGCGGAGATGGCGCCGCAGGACGTGCTCGTGACGTCGGCAACCGACCCGCACCCGGACCATGCCGCCCTGGGTCGTGCGGCCCGGGAGGCGCTGGCCGACGGAAGGGCGCGGCTCCTCGAGTACCCCATCTGGCAGTGGAACGCACCTCGCCGGGCGCTCGCGCTCGTGCGGCGGCGTCCGGTCGTCGTGCGAGCCGCCGGGCACCGCGAACGCAAGCTGCGGGCCATCGCCTGCTACGCGTCGCAGCTCGGGGCGCCCGAGGAGGGCGGCCTCCCCCCGTCGGTGCGACGACCCTGCTCTGGGCGCTTCGAGCTGTTCTTCCCGGTCGACGCTCGCTGACCTGAGCGGCGACTGGCCGCCGGGATGCTGCTCGACAGGCCCGACCGGCCCGGCCGGAAGTTGCGATCGCGCCCCGGACCCGAAGGTCAGCCGCCGGCGCCGGTGCGCCGGGCGCGCCTGCTCGAGTACACGAGCGCCGAGCCGGCGGCGAGGACGCCGAGGGCGAAGACGGTCGTCTCCATGATGTCGGCACCGGTGAAGGCGAGGCCTCCGGTCGGATCCGTCGAGTGCCCCGTCGATGCCACCATCGGCCCGTTGCTGGGTTGCTCGGGAACGGCCGGGCTGGGACAGCCGACGTCCCCGCACTGCGCCGGGCTCGGCGCGGCCAGCGCCATCTCGGTGCCCCCGATCGTCAGGCCGGCGACCAGGGCGGGCACGCACCAGAGAAGGCGACGGGCCGTCACGGCACGCTCCCGGTGGCGCCGGTCGCCGCCTGCTGGCGCATGCCCGCGTGCCGGCTCGTGCGCCCGCGCACCGGGCCGCGGTGGCCGTCGCCGGTCGGCTGCTCCGACGGCATGTCGTGGTAACGAGCCAGGTACTCGAGCAAGTGGTCGATGACCCGCTCGTCGGCGCCGGCGACCGGCCCTGCGGGTGCGTCCCCCGCTCGCACGCTCACCTGGCGTGCACGACGCCCGACTGTCGGCCTCCACCCCAGGCGCGGCCGGCGTCGCCGGACCATCGCTCCGCTCTCGGTCAGCGTGTCCACGCCTCACCTCCCTGCCACACCGTTGCGAGCGCACGCTACGTCGACGCCGTCCCACCGGCGTTCGCCCGGCGTCCCCCTGAACGGTGACGTCGGCGGCTCGGACGGGGGACGGGTGGGAGACAGGTGGGAGACACAGGTCGGCTTGCCTGCAGGGGTGGCCAACGACACCTTGACCGAGCAGTCGACGCTCCTGGCGGCGTTGCTCCTGCCGTCGCGGCCGCGCTGGCAAGAAACGCCGGCACGCGCACACCGCACGAAACCCTTCTTCCGGATCAGAGGGATCGTCGGACATCGCCTCGTCGCCGCCGAATGGGTGGGCGGCCGGCTGCGGGCCGACGAGGAGGTGCGCGAGGCAGCCGAGCGAGTTGCCCGATGCACCCTCGTCGACGAGGGCCCCTCGTTCCGGGCGAGCCTCCGCCGGCGCGTCGACGCCATGGAAACCTTGCTGCGCTGCTTCGACGAGGTCACCCATGCCCAGGCCGGCCTCGACATCGACGCGCGGCCTGCGCTGCAGGGAAGCCGCCCGCAGCGAACGGGGCGGCCCGTTCCCCCGCCGTCGCGCCCGGCTCGGGCGGACAGCTGTCCGGTGTGCGCATCTCGGGCCACCAGCTTCGAGTACCACGCTGCCAACTGGTGCCCGGCGGGCAGCCCCTCGGCGCACATCCACCGGCGCTGCGCCAGCTGCGGCCACGTCTGGTACGAAGCGCCCTGATCCGCCTGCACGCTCGCGCGGTCGACCTGCGTGGTCGCGCTCGTCACGGCTGCGCGCCACGCGCTCGCGCGCTCCTCGCACGTTGCACTCCCGTGTCATGGACAGCTCGTCGAAGCAGTCCACGGCGCCATCGCGACAGCACACGCCCGCGTCTGCCTGGGGGGCGGCGCGCGGCGCACCTTGCATGACGCGGCACGTGACAGGTAGAGTGGTCGTTTCCAGCGACAAGGGCAAACCCACCGCGAGGTGGGGGCGCAAAGCCATGGGACCCACGTGGTCAGCCAGGCTACCGAACGGAGGAACGGCACATGCCTCGGCGGGCGATCCGGGCGGGCGGCTTCCCTGCCATGCGGCGCGGCAGCGTGCACGCGCACGCCGACCGGCCGACCAGGAACCTGCGCACGGCACTGACTGCGGCGGTGACGCTGGCGGCGCTGGCCGCAGCCGTGGTCGACGCCGCGACGCCGCAGCACCCGGCGGTGCGCTCCACGCTGACCGCCACGACCTCTCCCCCGCCGTTCGGCGTCTACGCCGGCTGGGAGGGCGTGGCCAACGTCGACGCACTGGGGCGTGCGATCGGTGCGACCCCGGCCTACGCCATGGACTTCCTCGACGGCACCAGCTGGTCGACGACGCTCAGCCAGTCCGTCCAGAGCCCGCAGGCGTGGGGCTCGAGCGGCTACCAGATGGTGTGGGGCATCGACATCGTGCCCGGCTCCTCCACCATGGCAGCCGGCGCCGCCGGCGCCTACGACCAGGACTGGGTCCAGGTGGCCCGCAACCTGGTGGCGAACGGCCAGGCGAGCTCGATCATCCGGCTCGGCTGGGAGTTCAACGGCTCGTGGTTCCCCTGGGGGACCGGCTCGACTGACGCGGCGACCTTCGTCGCCTACTGGCAACGGATCGTGAACGACATGCGCTCGGTCCCCGGCCAGCACTTCAGGTTCCTGTGGAACCCGACCCGGGGGGGCAACGTGGACCTGACCGCGTACTGGCCGGGCGACGCCGACGTCGACCTGGTCGGCCTCGACGTCTACGACACCGAGTGGGCCTCCTACCCGGGGGCGCAGGCCGAGTTCGATCAGATGGAGACCCAGCCCTACGGGCTGGACTGGCTCGCTTCCTTCGCGGCCGCGCACGGCAAGGCCATGGCCTTCCCGGAGTGGGGCCTCGGGTGGGGGCCCTCGGCGCCCAACAGCGGCCCGGTCACCGCGGCCGGCACTCAGGTCTGCGGGGGTGACGACCCGACGTTCGTGACCGACATGGCCCAGTGGATCGCCGCCCACGACGTGGCCGTGGCCATCTTCTGGGACTACGGCACGAGCACGGTCGGCGGCGGGCAGAACCCGCTCACCCTCCGCGCACTCGCCTCGTCCTTCGGCCCGGGCGGCGTGGCGTCGGGGAACCCGGGTACCGCAAACCTCGGAGGGCAGTCGCTGACCGGGGGCCAGCCGGCCCTCAACGCTCCTGCGGTCGGCGTCGCGCCCACGAGCGACGGGCGCGGCTACTGGGAGGTGGCGAGCGACGGGGGCATCTTCGCCTTCGGCGACGCCGCCTTCTTCGGGTCGATGGGCGGCCACCCGCTGAACGCCCCAATCGTCGGCGTCGCGCCCACGAGCGACGGGCGCGGCTACTGGGAGGTGGCGAGCGACGGGGGCATCTTCGCCTTCGGCGACGCCGCCTTCTTCGGGTCGATGGGCGGCCA
>DATGLW010000054.1:0-63101 GCA_035293965.1 Acidimicrobiales bacterium | reverse complement strand
CGTAGGGGCAGAAGTGCGTGTTGTCGATCTTGCGGGCCCGGAGCCAGGCGCCCGCCGGCGTCTTGAACCAGGCGAGGTACCGACCTCCGGGGTCGAACAGGCGGTCGGTCGGCAGGTAGATCGCCCGGCCGGGGAACGACGCGGCCACCGTGCGGGCTGCCGCGTCCCACGACCGCTGGGCCCGGGTGGCGGCCGACCAGGCCGCGGTCCCCCCGGGAGCCGGGGCGCCGTCGTAGGCCGAAGCCGGCGGGCCCGCCTGCGGGAACTGCACCAGCACGAGGAGGTCGACCCCGTTGCCGGGAGTGAGGATGACACGCATCGCCTGGCGGAGGAACGCGACGTAACCCCGCGGGTCGGACTCCGCGAGCTGGTCGTCCCAGGACCAGGTCCCCAGCGCGACCTCGGGGTGGTCGGAGGCGATCACCTGCTGCCACTGCGAGCGCCACTGAGGGTCGTGAGCGAAGCTCCAGCCCGGGAAGGTCGTGTCGGCGACCACCTTCGCGTCGCCGGTGGCCTGCAGGGCGGCGGTCACCCCGGGCGCGGCGTCGTTGAGCACGCTGTCGCCGAACAGCCAGAAGAGGACCGGCTCGGCCGCCGACACCGTCCGGGCGATGGGCAGCACGGGCGCCACCTGGCCGGCGAGGCCGGCGAGGGAGGCGGGCGCGCTCGGGGTCGCCACCGTGGCGGTGGTGGCCGCCACCGGGGCGACGGTCGCCACGAAGACCGTGCCGACGGCGCCGGCGACGGCGGTGGGCACGAGCGCCCGCCGCCACCAGCGCGCCCAGTCGGCCCGCCGGAGCGGCTGCTCGACCAGGTAGAAGCTGGCAGTCGCCGCCGCCAGGCTGAGAGCCAGCCGGCAGGCGAGCAGCGGGGCCCCGGCGAGCCCGGTGGTCGCCGGCGTCATCAGCACGATGACCGGCCAGTGCCACAGGTACAGCGAGTAGCTGATCCAGCCGACCCAACGGACCGGGGGGAGAGCGAGCGCCCGGGCCACCGGGCCCGAGGGCACCCGGACGGCGGCCGCCACCACGACGGCGACGCCGCAGGCGATGGCCACCATCCCTCCGTCCCAGACCCAGGGCGGGGTGCCCGACGCGGCCGCGACCCCGGCCGCGACGCCGACCGTCGCGACGAGCGACGCTGCCGACCACGCCCGGGGGCGGCGGACCGGGCCGGCGTCGCGCAGCACCATGGCCACCACGGCGCCGAGGAGGAGCTCCCAGGCGCGGGTGTCGGTCCCGAGGTACGCGCGGTTGGCGCCCCACAGCTGCGCGGCGGCAACCGCCCACGCGGCCGAGGCCACGGCCAGGCCGGTCGTGGCGGCGACGAGGGACCGCCGCCGCCCGCGCGAGACCCGGACGAGCAGCAGGAGCAGGAGGGGCCAGCACAGGTAGAACTGCTCCTCGATCGCCAGCGACCACGTGTGCACGAGCGGATCGGGTGCCGCGAAGGCCTGGAAGTAGCTGTGGTCGGCGGCCACCTGCTGCCAGTTGGCGACGTAGGCCAGGGTGGCGAGGGCAGGCTGGCGCAGCTGGGCCGGCACCACGCCCGGGCCTCCGACCCAGGCGTAGAGGGCCAGGGCGACCACGAGCACGAGCACGGCCGGGAGCAGGCGCCGTGCGCGCCGGCCCCAGAAGGCGCGCAGGGCCGCCCCGGTCGGGCGCGAGTGGGCGGCGAGCAGCTGGCCGGTGATGAGGAACCCGGACAGCACGAAGAACATGTCGACCCCGAGCCAGCCGCCGCCGAGGTGGCCCAGGTGGTAGGCGAGAACCGCAGCGATGGCGACCGCCCGGACGCCGTCGAGCGAGGGCCAGTACCCCCTGCCCTCCATGGGCGGACACTCTAACGACGCCGTCTTTCGCACCGGCGGCAGCGGCGGCGGGAGGTGCGCGGACCGGCGCAACCACCGGGAAGTCGGGGTTGGGGCGCGGCACCGCCGCGCGGCACGCCGGTGCCCGTCCTGGGGCGGGCGTGCATCGAGGGGTCGCGGCTCCTCGCCTACGATGCGGGGCCGTGGACGTCACGGTGCAGGGCGTGGCGCTCCCCGATCTCGAGCAGGCGCGGGGGGCAGGGGCTGGCTCGCCCGGCTCCGGGGCGCCCGGGAGGCTGCACGCCCTGCGCCGCGGCGCCCCGCAACTCGTGACGGCGGCCTTCGTCGCCGCCGTCGCCGCCGGCCTCGCGCTGCGCTTCCTGACCCGCTCCGCGCTGTGGCTCGACGAGGCGCTGACCGTCGACATCGCCCGGCTCCCCCTGCACGACCTGCACGCGGCCCTGCGCCGCGACGGCGCCCCGCCCCTCTACTACGTCCTCCTGCACTTCTGGATACGCGCCTTTGGCACCTCGGATCTCGCAGTGCGCTCGCTGTCGGGCGTCATCTCGCTGGCGACGCTGCCCGTTGCCTGGGTGGCGGCTCGCCGGTTCGCGGGCCGCACCGCGGCATGGATCACGGTCGCGCTCCTCGCGACGGCGCCGTTCGCCGTGTACTACGCCACCGAGGCGCGCATGTACGCCCTCGTCATGTTCCTCACCGCGTGCGGGATCGTGGCACTCGAGCGGGCCATCGAGCGGCCGAGGGTTGGCAACGTGGCGGCGGTGGCCGTCGTGACGGCGAGCCTCCTCTACACGCAGTACTGGGCCCTCTACCTGGTCGGAACCGTCGGCCTCTGGCTGGCGTGGCAGCTCCGCAGGGCGCAGCCGGCGCCCCGGCGCCGCGGCGCCGGGTGGTCGCTTCTTGCCGTCGCCCTCGGGTGCGCCGCCTTCGCGCCCTGGGCGCCGACCTTCCTCTTCCAGGCTGCCCACACGGGCACGCCGTGGGCGGCCCCGCCCAACTTCGGCGCCGTCATCAACGCGGTGACCGGCTTCGCCGACAACCAGGCAACGCTCACCACGGCCGGCTCGAACCAGGGCAGGCTCCTCGCCGTGTGCTACTTCGTGCTGGCCTTCCTCGGGGTGTTCGGGGTGGCCCTCGACCGGCGCCGTATCGAGCTCGACATCCGCACCCGGCGCCGGCCACGCGCCATGGCGTTCGTGGTGGTCGTGTCCCTGGCCGCCGCCGTGGCCGGGGGCATCCTCGACCAGAGCGCGTTCAGCCCCCGTTACGCCTCGATCGTCTTCGTGCCCCTGCTCCTGCTCGTGGCCCTCGGCACGCTGACCCTGCTCGACCGCGCCGTCCGCACCGCCGTGGTGGCCGTGGCGGTGGCGGCCGGGCTGGCGCTCAGCGTGGAGAACGTCTGGACCCAGCGCACCCAGGCCACCGAGGTGGCGGCCGTGCTGGCCGCCCGTGCCAAGCCGGGCGACGTGGTGGCCTACTGCCCGGACCAGCTGGGACCGGCCGTGTACCGCCTGACCGCCGGCGCCGGCTACGACCAGGTGACCTACCCGCGGCGCACCGGTCCGCAGTTCGTCGACTGGGTCGACTACAAGCAGGCGGCCCATCGGGCGAGCCCTGCCGCCTTCGCCCGCATGCTGATGGCGCGGGCCGGGTCGACGCACCAGATCTGGCTGGTGTGGGCCCCGGGCTACCAGGGCTTCGGCACCCGCTGCGAGTCCATCGCCACCGCTCTCCTCGACGCCCCGGGGTACGGGGGGCACAACTGGGTCACCCTCGATCCCAAGAAGTACTACGAGCCGATGCAGCTCACCCAGTTCGCCCCACCTCCTGGTCCACCCTCGCCCGCGGGCGGCGGCCGGGCAGGCGGGTGACGGTCGCGCCCGAGCGCGGCGCCGGCGTGCCCGCCGGCAGGGACCGCGCCGAGCGGCTCCCCGGGGCGCGGGTCGCCCTCCGGCGGGGTGCCGATCCCGTGGTGGCCGTCCTCCCCCAGTGGCTGGTCGCCAGGGCCGCGGTGCTCGGCGCGCTCGGTCTCGCCCACCTCTTCGTGACGAGGACCCACCCCGCTGGTGCGGCCGCCCGGACGGTGCACGAGGGCCTCTTGTCGTGGGACGCCGGCTGGTACCAGGCCATCGCCCGGGTCGGCTACGTGCCGCTCGGCCACCAGTCCCTCCGCTTCTTCCCGCTGTTCCCCCTGGTGGGCCGCTACCTGGCCGACGCGCTGGGGCTCGGCGACGGCGCAGTGCTGGTGGCGGTGGCCAACGTGGCGGCGCTGGCCGGCACGGCCCTGCTGTACGTGCTCGTGCGCCGCGAGCTGGGGGAGGTGGTGGCCCGCCGCGCCACCTGGCTCCTCGTCCTGGCGCCGCCGGCGTTCACCTACGTCATGGGCTACGCCGAGGGACTGCTGCTCGTGCTCAGCGTGGCCGCCTTCCTGGCGCTGCGCCCCCCGCCGGGGCGGGCCCCGGCCTTCGGGTGGGCGGCCCTCTTCGGCCTGCTCGCCGCGCTCACCCGGCCGCTCGGGGTGCTCCTGGTCCTGCCGGCAGCGGTCGAGGCGGCGCGGCGGTGGCGCTCGCTCTCGCCAGCGCAGCGGGCCGCCGCGCTGGCCGCGGCCGCCGGGCCCGTGGCCGGGGTGGTCGCCTTCCTCGGCTGGGCCGCCGCGGCCGTGGGCGATTTCTGGGCCCCGCTGCGAGTCCAGACCCAGGCGGGGCACCACGGCGGGCTGTCGGACCCGCTGCGAACCCTGTGGCACGACGCCAGAGGAGTCTTCCACCACCACTTCGGCACTGCCCTCCACGTGCCCTGGGTGGTGCTCGTGCTGGCGCTGCTCGTCGTGTGCTGGCAGCGGTTGCCGGCGGCCTACGGCGCCTTTGCCACAGGGGTCGTCCTCGTCGCCCTGAGCGGCACCAACCTCGACTCCTTCGAGCGCTACGCCCTGAGCGGTTTCCCGCTCGTGATGGCGGCGGCGAGCCTCACGGCCGGACCGAGGGTCGAGCGGGCGGTGCTGGCCCTGGCCTCGGCCGGGCTGGCCGCGTACGCCCTCCTGGCGTTCCTCGGCCTCTCGGTCCCGTAGGGGCAGCGGGGCGGGTCGTCGTCGGCCACCGGGGGGGCGGGGTATCCTTCGGGGGACCGAGGGGCCCGGACGGCACGCCCACGGCGGCGGACCGGCCAGCGGGCTGGCGGCCACGGGCGGCGGTGCGGGGCGACCCGTGGTGACGAGGAGGCGAACGCCGTGGGCCCGACGACGCCGCGACCGGAAGGGACGAGGTGCCCGACGCACGACCACTGCCTGTGAGCTCCGAGGCGACGCGCGGCGGCCCGGCGCCCATCGTCGTGATCGGGGCCGGACCCGCCGGGCTGACCGCCGCCTACGAGCTCGTCAAACGCGGGGACGACGTGGTGGTGGCCGAAGCGGACTCCCAGGTGGGAGGCATCAGCCGCACCGTCGAACGCGACGGGTGGCGCTTCGACATCGGCGGGCACCGCTTCTTCACCAAGGTGCCGGCCGTCGAGGCCCTGTGGCACGAGATCCTCCCCGACGAGGACTTCCTCCTGCGCCCGCGCATGAGCCGGATCTTCTACGACGGGAAGTTCTACGACTACCCCCTGCGGGCGCTCAACGCCCTGGGCAACCTCGGGCTCGCGGAGGCCTTCCTGTGCGGGCTCTCCTACGTACGAGCCCGGCTGCGGCCGCCGAAGGACCAGACCAACTACGAGGGATGGCTGGTCGCCCGCTTCGGCTGGCGGCTCTACCGGACCTTCTTCAAGACCTACACCGAGAAGGTGTGGGGGGTGCCGGTATCCGAGATGCCGGCCGACTGGGCCGCCCAGCGGGTGAAGAACCTCGACCTGGGCAAGGCCATCGTGCACGCGCTCACCCCCAGGCGGAACCAGAAGGACATCACCTCGCTCATCGAGGAGTTCCAGTACCCCAGGCTCGGTCCGGGCATGATGTGGGAACGCTGCCGCGAGCTCGTGGAGAAGGGTGGTGGCACCGTCCTGCTCGACACCGCCGTGCGCGCGGTCCACCTCGAGGGCGGCGAGGCGCGAGCGGTCACCCTGGCCGGGCCCGACGGCCGCGAGCGGCGGGTCGAGGCCTCGCATGTCATCTCCTCGATGCCCATGCGCGACCTGGTGGCGGCCATCGACCCGCCCCCGCCTCCCGAGGTCCGCCGCGCCGCGCAGGACCTGCACTACCGCGACTTCCTGACCGTCGCCCTGGTCGTGCCCGAGTCGCGGGGGTTCCCCGACAACTGGATCTACATCCACGCCACCGACGTGAAGGTGGGGCGGATCCAGAACTTCGGGAACTGGTCCCCCTACATGGTCAAGGACGGCAGGACGTGCCTCGGGCTCGAGTACTTCGTGTTCGAGGGCGACGAGCTCTGGCGCGCCGACGACGACGAGCTCGTCGCGCTCGCCACCCGGGAGCTCGCTGCCCTGGGGCTGGTGGCCCCTGGCGACGTCGAGTGCGGGTACGTGGTGCGGGTGCCCAAGGCGTACCCCTACTACGACCACGCCTACCGGGCCAACGTCGCCACCATCGTGGCCTTCCTCGACGCCGAGGCACCCAACGTGCACCCCGTGGGCCGCAACGGCATGCACAAGTACAACAATCAGGACCACTCGATGTACACGGCCATGCTGACGGTGGAGAACATCCACGGTGCCAGCCACGACATCTGGGCGGTCAACGTGGAAGAGGAGTACCACGAGGAGGTGGCCGACAAGGACCTGGCACGGCGGGTGGCAGGCGGCGGCACCGGCCGGGACGCGCCCGTCCTCCCGCGGCGGGTGGCGGCCGGCTGAGCGGCGGCGCACGATGACGACGGCCGGACCGGTGCCGGCCGGCTCGGCCACGCCGGCTCCCGCCGCGACCCTGCTCGAGGTCCCCGAGACGGTCCGATCCGGCCTGCTCCAGGCCGGGCCCCTGGCCCTCGCCGGCCTGCTCGCCAACGGCGCCGGTGCGGTCATCACGATCCTTTTGGCCCGGCTGCTCCCCACTCGGGGGTACGGCTCCCTCGCCCAGCTGAACGGCCTGTTCCTCGTGGTGTCGCTGCCGGGCTCCGCCGTCACCGTGGGGGTGGTCCGCCGGGTGGCGGCATGGCAGGCCGCCGGGGCCGCCGCAGGTCGCGTGCAGGGCTGGGCGCGCAGGGTCTACGCCCGCGGCGCCGTCGTGGCGAGCGGGTTCGCCCTGGCGGTGCTGCTGGCCCGCAACTGGATCGACGACCGGTTGTCGTCGCCGGGCGCCGCGGCCGTGGTGGCCATGCTGGTCGCGGCCACCCTGTGGGTCCTCCTGTCGTTCGACCGCGGCCTGCTCCAGGCCCGTCGGCGCTACCGCACGCTGGCCACCAACCTGGTGGTGGAGGGCGGCATGCGGGTGGTCGCCATGCTCTGTCTCGTCGGGGCCGGCCTCGGGGTGGCCGGGGCGGCAGGCGGGGTCCTGCTCGCCGAGGCGCTCACGGCCGTCCACGCCCGGGTGGCCGCCAACCGGGCGTGGGCTCGCCCCGGCGCCGTCCGCGGGGTGGGCGACACCGACGTGGCGGACGGGTCGCCCCGAGGGGGCGCGGCCGTGGTGGGGGAGCGGCGCGCGGCAGCGCTGGACCTGGTGACCGCGCTCGTGGCCATGGCCCTCCTCGCCTTCCTCCAGAACGTCGACGTGATCGTCCTGGCTCGCGACGCGCCCCACCGCAGCGGCAGCTACGCCGCCATCTCGGTGGCGAGCAAGGCGATGGTCTTCGGTGCCCTGGCCCTCGGCGGCTACCTGCTTCCCGAGGCCGCCATCCGCTGGCACCAGGGGGGCCACGCCATCCGCCAGCTCGCGGTGACGTTGCTGCTGCTCGCCGTGCCGGCGGGCCTGCTCCTGGCCGCAGCCGTCAGCGCGCCGGGGCGCGTGCTCTCCATCGTGTTCTCCGCGCGCTATGCGGGCGCCTCGGAGGCCTTCGCACCCCTGGTGCTGGCCATGATCTGCCTGAGCGTGACGGTCACCTTCACCATGTACCTGCTGGCCATCGGCCGCCGCTGGGTCGCCGGGGTCCTCCTCGCCGGCTCGGGCGCCGGGCTGGCCGCGACGGCCGCTGCCCACGGCGCGCCCCTCGCCACGGCGCACGCCGACCTGCTGGTCCAGGGGGTGCTCGCCACCGCGATGGCCGTCGGGTTCGCGCTCGCCCACCGGGCACGCCTGGCCGGGCGCTGAGGTCGCCGGGCACGCCTGGCCGTGCGCTGAGGTCGCCGGGCACGGCGCCAGTGGCACGGGACCCCGGTACGATCGAAAAGATGCCCGACTTCGAGGTGGTGTCGCCCTTCCAGCCGGCGGGCGACCAGCCGGCGGCGATCGCGGCCCTGGTCGAGGGCGTCCAGCGCGGCGACCGCTTCCAGACCCTCCTCGGCATTACCGGCAGCGGCAAGACGGCCACCATCGCGTGGACGATCGCCCGAGTGGGGCGACCGACGCTCATCATCGAGCCGAACAAGTCGCTCGCCGCGCAGATCTCCTCCGAGCTGCGCGAGCTCTTCCCGAAGAACCGGGTGGAGTTCTTCGTCTCCTACTACGACTACTACCAGCCCGAGGCGTACCTGCCGACGACCGACACCTACATCGAGAAGGACTCCTCCATCAACGACGAGATCGACCGGCTCCGGCATGCCACGACCTCCGCGCTGCTGCTGCGCCGCGACGTGATCGTGGTCGCCTCGGTCTCGTGCATCTACGGCCTCGGGTCGCCCCACGAGTACCGCGACCGCATGCTGGCCCTGGCCGTCGGGCAGGAGCACGACCAGCGGGAGCTCCTGCGGCGCCTCGTCGACCTGCACTACGACCGCAACGACCTGAACCTGGTTCGCGGGACGTTCCGCGCGCGGGGCGACACGGTCGAGGTGCACCCGGCCTACGAGGAGTCGGCGCTGCGCATCGAGTTCTTCGGCGACACCGTCGAGCGCATCGTGCCCTTCGACGTCCTGACCGGCGAGATGGGCGACGAGCTCGAGGAGGTGGTCGTGCTGGCGGCGACCCACTACGTCGCCGGCGAGGAGACGATGCGCCGAGCGATCGCGTCCATCGAGTCGGAGCTGGGCGAGCGCCTCGCCGTCTTCGAGCGCCAGGGGAAGCTGCTCGAGGCCCAACGCCTGCGGGTCCGCACCGAGCACGACCTCGAGATGCTCGCCGAGACGGGGGTCTGCTCGGGCATCGAGAACTACAGCCGGCACCTCGACGGCCGGCGTCCGGGGGAGCGCCCCTACACGCTGCTCGACTTCTTCCCCGACGACCTCCTGGTGGTCATCGACGAGAGCCACGTGGCCGTGCCCCAGCTGCACGGGCAGTACGCCGGCGACCGCTCGCGCAAGGAGGTGCTCGTCGAGCACGGGTTCCGCCTCCCCTCCGCCCTCGACAACCGCCCACTGCGCTTCGAGGAGTTCATCGAGCGCGTGCCCCAGGCGATCTTCGTGTCGGCCACGCCGGGCCCCTACGAGCTCGCCGAGTCCGCCCAGGTCGTCGAGCAGGTCATCCGCCCGACGGGGCTGGTCGACCCCGAGGTCGTCGTCCAGCCGACCAAGGGCCAGGTCGACGACCTCATGGCGCGCATCGACGACACGGTGTCGAGGGGCGGCCGGGTGCTCGTCACGACCCTCACGAAGAAGATGGCCGAGGACCTGACCGACTACCTGGCCGACGCCGGGGTGCGGGTGCAGTACCTGCATTCGGACATCGACACGATCACGCGGGTGGAGATCCTCCGCGAGCTGCGGCTCGGCACCGTCGACGTGGTGGTGGGCATCAACCTGCTGCGCGAGGGGCTCGACCTGCCCGAGGTGTCGCTCGTGGCCATCCTCGACGCCGACAAGGAGGGGTTCCTGCGTTCCACGTCGTCGCTCATCCAGACGATGGGCCGCGCGGCGCGCAATGTCGACGGCAAGGTGGTCCTCTACGCCGACGTCGTCACCGACTCCATGCGCGAGGCGGTCCAGGTGACCCAGCGGCGCAGTGCCCGCCAGATGGCCTACAACGCCGAGCACGGCATCGACCCCCAGACCATCCGCAAGGCCGTCACCGACATCCTCGAGCGCCTGCGCAGCCCAGAGACCGAGCAGGGCGGCCGCGGGCGCAGCCGTGGCAGGGGAGGCCGGGCTGCAGCCCGCGCACGCCTGTCGGCGGGCGTCGGCCGGCCCCCGGGCACCGGCGCGACCGAGGGCGCCCCGCCGGCCGAGCTCGAGGAGCTGGCCGCCCAGCTCGACGCGGAGATGCGGGCCGCAGCCGCCGAGCTGCGCTTCGAGGAGGCGGCGCTGCTGCGCGACGAGCTGATGGCCCTGCGAGGCCAGCTCGCCGATGCCGTCCAGCGCGGCGCACCCGCCTAGGGTTGCTCGGGGCTCTCGACCGGAGGTCCCCCGCCCCTTCGGGTCACGACGCCCGCCGGCAACGGGCGGGCGCCCTCGGGCCGCTGGCCACGGCCGGGCCTCTGTTCCCGGGCCTGGCGGCAACGGGCGGGCCGGCCGTTGCCGGGCCTCTGTTCTCGGGGTCGCCGGCGACCGGGCATCCGGCCATGGCCGCTCGCCGCCTGGCGGCGGTACCATCCGGTCGGCCCGTTGCCGAGGGGAAGGACGTCGGGATGAAGACCGAGGCTGCCGTGCTCTGGCCCGACGAGAAGGAATGGCGGGTCGAGGAGATCGACCTCGACCCGCCTCAGCGGGCCGACGAGGTGCTGGTCCGGCTCGCGGCCTCGGGCCTGTGCCACTCCGACGAGCACGCCGTGACGGGTGACCTCCCGGTGCCGCGCCCGCTCGTCGGGGGCCACGAGGGCGCGGGGGTCGTCGAGGCGGTCGGGCCGGGGTGCACGGCGCTGCGCCCCGGGGACCACGTGGTGCTGGGGTTCATCCCCGCCTGCGGTACGTGCCCGTCGTGCGCGCGGGGGCACTCGAACCTCTGCGACACGGGCGCTGTCCTGCTCGACGGCCTCCAGGCCGACGGCACCGCCCGGCACCACGCACGCGGCCAGGACCTTCGGACGATGTGCATGCTCGGGACCTTTGCCCGCCACTCGATCGTCAACGCGGCCGCCTGCGTGAAGGTGCCCGACGACATCCCCCTCGACAGGGCTTGCCTCATCGGGTGCGGGGTCACCACCGGATGGGGCTCGGCCGTCTACGCGGCTGGCGTGCGCCCCGGCGACGACGTGGCCGTCGTCGGCATCGGCGGGATCGGCGCCGCGGCACTCCAGGGCGCGCGCCTCGCGGGTGCGCACCGGCTCTTCGCCATCGACCCGTCGCCCTTCAAGCAGCAGCAGGCGCGGCGCTTCGGCGCCACCCATGTCGCGCCGAGCGTCGTCGACGCGCGAGGCTTGATGCGGGAGGTCACCGGGGGGCGCATGGCCGACAAGGTCATCTGCGCCATGGGCGTGGGGCGCGGCGAGATGATGGCCGACGTGATGGCCCTGTGCGCGAAGCGGGGCACCGTCGTCGTCACGAACATCCACCCGGCCGCGGAGTCCTCCGTCACGATGAGCCTCCTCGACCTGACGATCATGGAAAAGCGCGTCGTCGGGAGCATCTTCGGCTCCGCGAACATCCGCGACGACATCCCGAAGCTCTGTGAGCTGTACCGCAGCGGGCAGCTGGACCTCGACGCCATGGTGACCCGCACCTACCGCCTCGAGGATGTCAACCAGGGGTACCAGGACCTGCGCGACGCCCGCAACATCCGCGGCGTGCTGCTCTACGACTGAGGCGCACGCGCCTGCGGGGCACCAGGGCCCGGCGGGCAGGGCCAGGCGGGGCTGTCCCTGGGAGACTGGCTATGACGACGAGAAGCTCACGGTGATGCGCGTGCCGCAGACGGGCTTGCCGCTGTAGACGACGAACTTGTCGCCCTGCAGCTGCATGTAGTACCCGCAGCTCGTCTTCGGGAACATGGCGGGCGTCGCGAACCCCTTGAAGGTGACCGGCGAGGGGAGGATGCCGCCGGCGTTGTAGCTGCCGACCTTGCGCAGGTGGGAGATGAACGAGGCCGGGGTCGGGTTCTTGCCCGCCAGCTGGAGGCCCTTGATGGCCAGGTCGGTGGCCAGGTACGAGCCGTAAAGGCCGAGGTCGGGAATGCCCCCGGTGTAGGAGCTGTCGTACCTCTTGAGCGTCGCGATCATCTGGCGGGTGGCTGCGTTGGGGGTGGTGAAGTTGATGCCAGCCGACACGTAGACGCCGTCGAACGCCGCCCGGGCCGCGGGGCTCGACAGGATGTTCTGGTCGTAGCCGGTGAAGTACAGCTGCTTGGCCTTGATGCCCGCCTGCTTGACCGCGTTCGCGAGGGCGACGTCGGAGTTGTCGACGAACGAGCCGTTCACCAGGTCGCAGCCGGCGTTCTTGATCTGCAGGACGTCGGCGGTGAAGTCGACGCCACCGAAGGGAACCGACCGGTTGAGGTAGCACGGCTTGATCCCGAACTTCTGCGCCGAGGTCTGGGTGGCCACGATCGACTCCTGCGACGACTCCGAGATGCCGTAGGCGAGGCCCGCGTACTTGGTGGCGCCGATCGACTTCAAGAACTTCCCGGCCGTCGTGTAGCTGTAGTACACGCCATTGATCGGCGACTCGGCAGGGATGGCGTACGAGAACATGTTCGAGTAGGGCTGCTCGCCCCATTCCGGCCCGTCGAAGCCGGCTCCCGTGACCGGTATCCCCTGCTGGTTCAGGTAGCGGATGGCTCCGAAGGCGAAGGCCGAGAAGTTGACGACCACCATGGCGTGCTTGTTCGCCACGAGGTCCTGCGATGCCGTGAGATTCGCGGTCGGGCTGGACTGGTCGTCCTCGACGGCGAGCTTGAGGGGATGGCCGTTCACCCCGCCCTGGGCGTTCTGGGCGTCGATACGCGCCCGGGCGCCCCCGGGGCCGTCGGTGAAGGTCGAGGAGGCGACCCCCGTCAGGTCTGACACGTAGCCGATGACGATGGGGCTCTTGGCCGCCGATGCCGTGCCGGCCGGCAGGGCCAGGAACAGCGAGGCAGCGACCAACCCGGATGCGGCAGCGACGCCGGCGAACCTGAGTCGTAGCACCGGACCCCCTTCTCTCGGCCGTCTCCCTGAGGGGCGCGACCGATCGAGCCGAAACATTGTTGAGAACCATATGGCCGAACCGTGACGAGCGCAAGCGATTGGATGACGAACGATGGAGGTCGGAGGAGGCTCGGGCCCAGCGAGCCGGCCGGCCGTCGCCGCAGGGGGCCAGGGCAGCCCGTTGCCGGATGCCCCGGCCCAGCCCGGCGAAGCCTGAGGGCTCGCGCCAGCTGACATCCTGCGTGCCCAGGGCGTCGAGGCCTGCGCGTGCGGCTCGCGGGCGTTCGGTACGGTTCCGGTATCCTCCGTTCGTGCCAGGCCGTCTCGTCGTCCGCGGCGCCCGCGAGCACAACCTGCAGGACGTCTCCCTCGATCTCCCCCGTGATCGGCTGATCGTCTTCACCGGGCTGTCGGGCTCGGGCAAGTCCTCGCTGGCGTTCGACACCATCTACGCCGAGGGCCAGCGCCGCTACGTGGAGTCGCTCTCGGCCTACGCGCGCCAGTTCCTCGGCCAGATGGACAAGCCCGACGTCGACTTCATCGAAGGGTTGTCGCCGGCGATCTCGATCGACCAGAAGTCTGCTTCCCGCAACCCGCGTTCGACGGTCGGCACCATCACCGAGGTCTACGACTACCTCCGGCTGCTCTACGCCCGTGTGGGCAAGCCCCACTGCCCGAGGTGCGGCCGACCGGTCGCGCGCCAGACCCCCCAGCAGATCGTGGACCGGGTGATGGAGCTGCCCGAGGGGGCTCGGTTCCAGGTGCTGGCGCCGGTCGTGCGGGGCCGCAAGGGGGAGTACGCCTCCCTCCTCGAGGATCTCGCCCGTCAGGGCTTCGCCCGGGTGCGGGTCGACGGCGACCCTCTGGAGCTGGCCGAGCGGGGCTCGCTCCACCTGGCCCGCTACGAGCAGCACACGATCGAGGTGGTGGTGGACCGCCTGGTCCGGCGGGCCGGGATCCGCCAGCGGCTCACCGAGTCGATCGAGACGGCGCTCGGGTTGACCGGGGGTACCGCAGAGGTGCTCATCATGGGGACCGAGAGTGCCGAGGAGGAGACCGTCACGTTCAGCCAGCACCTGGCGTGCACGCAGTGCGGCCTCAGCTTCGAGGAGCCCGCGCCCCGCAGCTTCTCGTTCAACTCCCCCTACGGCGCCTGCCCCACCTGCGCCGGCCTGGGGACGCGCTTCGAAGTGGACCCCGAGCTCGTCGTGCCCGACGGGGCGCTGTCGCTCGCCCAGGGGGCCCTGGCGCCGTGGGCGGGCGCCCGCAGCCAGTACTTCACGGGCCTGCTGCACGGCATCGCGGAGCTGGGCGGCTTCTCCCTCGACACCCCCTGGTCGAGGCTCCGGGCCAGGGACCGAAAGCTCGTCCTCTACGGGGCCGGGGGGCGGACCGTGCACGTCCGCTACCGGAACCGTTTCGGGCGCAACCGCTCGTACGAGACCCACTACGAGGGGATCGTGCCCTGGCTGCAGCGCCGCCACGGCGAGGCCGAGTCCGACTGGTCCCGCGAGCAGATCGAGCAGTACATGCGAGAGGTGGACTGCCCGAGCTGCGGCGGAGCGAGGCTCAAGCCCGAGTCGCTGGCGGTGACCGTGAGCGGGCGGAACATCTTCGAGCTGTGCAGCCTGTCGATCCGGGGCACCATCGAGGCCATCGCCGGGCTCGAGCTGTCCGAGCGTGACCACCTCATCGCCGACCGGGTCCTCAAGGAGATCCGCGAGCGGATGCAGTTCCTCGTGGACGTGGGCCTCGACTACCTGTCACTCGCCCGGGCAGCCGGCACGCTCTCGGGCGGCGAGGCGCAGCGGATCCGCCTCGCCAGCCAGATCGGCAGCGGGCTCGTCGGCGTGCTCTACGTCCTCGACGAGCCGTCCATCGGCCTGCACCAGCGCGACAACCAGCGGCTGATCGCCACCCTCGTGCGCCTGCGCGACCTCGGCAACACGGTCATCGTCGTCGAGCACGACGAAGAGACGATCCGTCACGCCGACCACGTGGTCGACATCGGTCCGGGGGCAGGGGAGCACGGGGGGCGCATCGTGCACTCGGGGCCCGTCGCCGGCCCGCGTGGTCTCCTCTCGAACCGGTCGTCGCTCACCGGCCAGTACCTGTCTGGGCGGCGGCGGATCGCCGTGCCCGCGGCTCGCCGGCAGGGGACGGGCCAGTACCTCGTGGTCAAGGGGGCCGCCGAGCACAACCTGGCGAACATCGACGTGGCCTTCCCCCTCGGGTGCCTGGTGGCGGTGACCGGCGTGTCGGGGTCGGGCAAGTCGACCCTCGTCAACGACATCGTGCTGCGCGCCCTGGCCCAGCGCCTCCATCGGGCCAAGATGCCGCCGGGTCGGCACCGCAAGGTGGAGGGGGTCGAGCACCTCGACAAGGTGGTCGACGTCGACCAGGCACCCATCGGGCGGACGCCGCGGTCGAACCCGGCCACCTACACCGGCGTCTTCGACCACGTCCGCCGTCTGTTCAGCCAGACACCCGAGGCCCGCGTGCGCGGGTACCAGCCCGGCCGCTTCTCCTTCAACGTGCGGGGCGGCCGGTGCGAGGCCTGTGCGGGCGACGGCACGATCAAGATCGAGATGCACTTCCTGCCCGACGTGTACGTCCCCTGCGAGGTGTGCCAGGGGGCCCGCTACAACCGCGACACGCTCGAGGTCACGTTCCGGGGCAAGTCGATCGCCGACGTGCTCGACATGTCCTGCGAGGAGGCCCTGGGCTTCTTCGCCAACCAGCCGCCGATCGTCCGGCACCTCCAGACGCTCGTGGACGTCGGGCTCGGCTACGTCCGCCTGGGGCAGCCGGCGCCGACCCTGTCCGGGGGTGAGGCGCAGCGGGTGAAGCTGGCGGCCGAGCTGAGCCGGCGCCCGACGGGCCACACCTTCTACATCCTCGACGAACCCACCACCGGCCTGCACTTCGAGGACGTACGGCGCCTGCTCGACGTGCTGGGCCGGCTCGTCGACCAGGGGAACACGGTGGTGGTGATCGAGCACAACCTCGACGTGGTGAAGAGCGCCGACTGGGTGGTCGATCTCGGGCCGGAGGGGGGCGAGGGCGGGGGACGCGTCGTCGCCGAAGGGACGCCCGAGGAGGTGGCCAAGACAGAGGGCAGCTACACGGGCGAGGTCCTGCGCCCGGTGCTCGGGCTGTAGCGAGCCGGCGTGCCGGCGGCCAGGTGCGAGGTCAAAGCGCTCCTCGATCGGAACCATTGGCGATCGGTGACGGCACCGGGTTCATCAGCTGCCAGGTAGTGTGGACGACCGTTCTGCGGTCCGGGCCCGAGGGTGCCGGCTGGCAACCGCCACCCGGCCGCCCGTCGGTGGCGTTGGCGGGCGCGCGGCGGGCGCGGCGAGGGGGGTACGGCACCGTGGCGATCGGGTGATCGAAGGGGCGCAGTGACCGGAGACGACGGTGTTGCCAGGGCCGACCGCGGGGAGGCCCGCCCGCTCCTGAGCGCCGCCGCCGTGCCCGGTCCGCCCGCCGTGGCGGCTCCCAAGCCGGCGGTGGCGGGGCCTCCGCCGCTTGCGGGCGCCACGGTTCCCCGTGGTGAGGGGGCGCTTCCCGGGGTCGACGGTGGCCTGGCGCCCGAGGCGATCGAAGTCGGGCCGGCCCCTGGGCCCTCCGCCGGACCGGAGGCGGCGGGGTCGCCGGTGCCGGCGCGGCGCCGCCGAGGCGCCCGCCAGGAGCCCGTCCGGCCGCGGCACTTCCCGTGCTTCGACGGCCTGCGCGCCTTTGCCGCCGTCACCGTGGTGATGGTGCACACGGCCTTCATCTCGGGGTTCACGACGTCGTCGCCCTACGGGATCTACACCGCCCGCCTCGAGATCGGCGTGTCGGTGTTCTTCCTCATCTCGGGCTTCCTTCTCTACCGGCCCTTTGCCGCCTCCCACATCGGTGGCGGCAAGGCACCGAGCACCGGGCGGTTCTGGGTCCGCCGCCTGCTGCGGATCGTGCCGGCGTACTGGCTGGCCTTCACCGTCGTGAGCTACGTCATGCACGGCGACGTGCACCTCCTCCACGGGTGGCGCAACGTGCTCATCTACTACGGCTTCGCCCAGATCTACTTCCCCCACGTGGTCCTGACCGGCGTGTCGCAGGCGTGGTCGCTGTGCACGGAGGTGACGTTCTACCTGTTCCTCCCCCTGTACGCGGCGGTCGTGGGGGCGCGCCGGCGCTCGGACCGCAACCAGCTGGTGCGGGAGCTCGTGGGCCTTGCCGTGCTCGTCGGGGTGAGCCTGGGGTTCCGGACCTTCGTGTTCCACCAGCACACGCTCGAAGCCCACGTGATGACCATCTGGCTTCCCGCCTGGCTGGACCTGTTCGCCCTCGGGATGTTCCTCGCCGTCATGAGCAGCTGGCTGGCGCACCGCAACTCGGAGCCGCGCTGGCTCTGGCACCCCCTCATGCCGTGGGTGAGCTGGGCCTGCGCGGGGGCGGCCTTCTGGGCCGTGTCGAACCAGGGCATCCCGATCGTGCCCATCTACACGGACCACCTGGCCCTCAACCTGGTGCGCCAGTCCCTCTACGGGACCTTTGCCTTCTTCCTGCTGCTGCCGGCCGTGTTCGGGCCGAGCCGCCGGGGCCTCATCCGGCGGTTCCTCTCCAACCGGCTGGTGGCCGCGGTGGGCGTCGTCTCCTACGGCATCTACCTCTGGCACCAGGGGTGGATCCTCCAGTACCTGCGGTGGACGCATCGCAACCTGAACTTCCCCTTCGGCTTGCCGTGGTGGCAGCTGCTGCTCGGGGTCCTCGGGCTGGCCACCGCGTCTGCCGCGGCGAGCTACCTGCTCGTCGAGCGCCCGATCCTGCAGCTGAAGGACCGGATCGGGTGGTGGGGACGGCTGCGGCCCAGGAGCGGGAGCGCCGCCGCACGGGTGCCGGGCCCGCCCGCTCCCGTGCCGGCTCCGGCCGGGCTGCTCGTGCCCACCTCCGAGCGACCATGACTGCCGAGCACCCGCCTGGAGAGCCCCCGCCCGAGGGGTTGGCCGGGGAGCCGCCCGCAGCGGGCGAGGAGGCCCCGCCGAAGCTCGGTGACCTGGCGGCCGGCGCCGGGCTCCGGCGGATCCACATCCTTGCCTGGCGCGACCTCGACGACCCGGAGGCCGGCGGCTCCGAGCTCCACGCAGCCCGCGTGGCGGCCCAGTGGGCGGCGGCCGGCCTCGAGGTGACGATGCGGACCTCGTTCGCCGCCGGGCACCCGGTCGAGGTCGTGCGCGACGGCTACCGCGTCGTCCGCAAGGCCGGCCGCTACCTGGTGTTCCCGCGCGCCGCACTGAGCGGCATGGTGGGGCGGAGCGGCCGGTGGGACGGGCTGGTCGAGATCTGGAACGGCATGCCCTTCTTCTCCCCCCTGTGGGCGCGGGGGCCCCGCGTCGTCTTCTTGCACCACGTGCACGGCGAGATGTGGCGCATGGTGCTCTCGCCCGGCTGGGCCCGCCTCGGGGAGCTGACCGAGCGGTACCTCGCGCCGCCCCTCTACCGGTCGACCAACGTCGTCACCCTGTCGGATTCCTCGCGCCAGGACATCGTCGCCACTCTGGGACTCGACCCGTCGCGGGTCTGGGTCGTGCCCCCCGGCGTCGACCCTCGCTTCACCCCCGGGGGGCGGCGCTCGCGCCGGCCCCTCGTGGTGGCGGTCGGCCGGCTCGTGCCGGTGAAGCACTTCGACGTGCTCATCGAGGTGCTGGGCCGCCTCAAGGCGCGCCACCCCGACCTGCGTGCCGTGGTCGCCGGCGAGGGGTACGAGCTCGAGCGCCTCCGGGCGGAGGTGGCGGCCCGCGACGCCGGCTCGTGGCTGCGGCTGCCCGGGCGCCTGACCGACGCCCAGCTGCTCGACCTCTATCGGCGGGCCTGGGTGGTGGCCTCGACCTCGTCGCACGAGGGGTGGGGGATGACGATCACCGAGGCGGCGGCCTGCGGGACACCGGCGGTTGCCACGCGGATCCCCGGGCACGCCGACGCCGTGGTCGACGGCGTGACGGGACTGCTCGCCTCCGGGCCCGCCGAGCTCCTCTCGGCGCTCGACCGCGTGCTGTCCGATCCCGCCCTGCGGGCGCGGCTCGGCGCGGCCGCGCTGGAGCGGGCCAGCCACCTCACCTGGGAGGCGACCGCCCGCGGGACGCTCGAGGCGCTCGTGGCCGCGACGCGCCCGGCGCGGGCTGGGGCGCCCTCAGGCCGGTAGCGTCCGCTCCTCGAGCTCCTTGCGCAAGAGCGTGAGCTCTTCGGCCAGCACCCGGGTCTTGTCCTCCATCCGCCCGAGCTCCCAGCTCAGGTGGACGCACACACGAGGAGGAAGAGCACCGACACGACCGAGAGCAGGTCCGGTGGGTTGATCACGCCCATGGCGTGGGCGAGACGGTTGAAGAGGCCCGGTGCGATGGCGAAGACGGCCACGACGAGGCCCACCGCCAGCCAGACCACGGCGTACTTCTCGCGCAGCTGCCGGCGGCGCGAGAGCTCGACGATCACGCTCAGCGTCACCAGCGCGCTCACCAGGGCGATCACGTGCACGCCGCTCACGGGGCACCTCCTTGCTCGAAGCCGGGTTGGACGGCTTGCTCGTAGGGTTGGACGGCTCGGTTGCCTGGCGGGCCGGCCGGGGGCTCGTTGCCTGGCGGGCCGGCCAGGTGGTCGGGCCGGCCAGCCGGGTGGTCGGGCCGGCCAGCCGGGTTGCCGGGCCGGCCAGCCGGGTTGCCGGGCGCCGGCGGAACCGGTCGTGGCGAGGGGGCCCGGCCCAGGGCGGCCCGGCCGAGCGGGGGGCGGCGCCGCAGGATGGTGAGCGCCAGCATGAGGACCACCCGCGCCAGGTAGAGCGCCGCCTTGCCGGTGGACTGGGTCGAGGTGCCGGCGTAGCGGGGGCGCATGGTCACCGGCACCTGGAGCACGGTGCCGCCGGCGCCGGCCGCGATCACGAGCGACTCGACGGTGTCGGCGAGGTAGTCGGCCGGGTAGGTGCGGGCGAACAGCTCGATGGCCGCCCGGTTGTGGGCGCGGAACCCCGAGGTGACGTCGGTCAGGCGCACCCGGGTGAGGCGCGACAGGTAGGCAGCGAGGAGCCGCATCGCCAACCGGCGGGCGAGGGGCACCGGGAACTCCCCGGTGCCGGCGAAGCGGGCCCCGATGACCACCATGGGCGGCGCGTCGGGATCGAGGGGGGCCAGCAGCCGAGGCAGGTCGCGCGGATCGTGCTGCCCGTCGGCGTCGACCTGCACGACGGCGCGGAAGCCGTGGGCAGCTGCGTAGCGGAACCCCACCCGCATGGCGCCGCCGACACCGAGGTTGAGCACGTCGGACACCACCTCGGCTCCTGCGGCCCGGGCCACCGAAGCCGTGGCATCGGTCGAACCGTCGTCCACCACCAGCACCCGCACCCCGGGCGCCTCCCGTCGCACTTCCCCGACCACCACGCCCACCGAGGCCTGCTCGTTGTACGCGGGCAGCACCACCAGCACGTCGGGCCCCGGCTCCACGGCCACCCGCCAGCTACCGGGCAGCGTCGGCGAGCGACGCGCTCGCGGGGTCCCCGGTCCCACGCCGGCCCCCGACGGGGGCTGGCTCCTCGTCCCCCCGCTCGGCGGGCTCCCCGCGGCCGTGCCCTTCGGCCCGGTCGCCGAGGTCCCCTTGGCGGACCGGGCGCAGCCGGGCCCACACCCAGTCGAGCTGCACGGCGGCCAGGATGGCCAGGCTGACCTCGAAAGGCGTCCGGTAGCGGGTGTTGCCGAAGGTGAGGGACATGGCGATCACGACGTCGAGGCCGATGGCCAGAAGCGGGCCGACCGGCACCCGCCGCCGGCGGAGCACCACGACGCCCCCGATCCCGAGCGCGAAGAGGCCGTAGTACATGCCGAGGCCGACGAGGGCCCAGTGGTAGGGGCGCGTCTCGACCAGCGAGTCGAGGTGGACCTGGTCGAGCGGGTGGAAGAAGCCGAAGCCTCGCCCGAGGCGGGCCGCCTCGACTGCCAGGAGCCGGTTCTCGTGGGCCCGGACGAAGCGGAGGGCGTAGGCCTGCGCCTCGGCGGCCTGGACCGACTCGTCGGCCCGCCTGTCGAGCGGCGCGCGCAGGGCGCAGGCGTAGGACCAGTAGCCGATGAAGCGCCCCGAGTACGTCTCGTTGCAGTTGGCCGAGGCGAGCGTGACCCCGAACCCTGAGCTGATGAAGACGGGCTTCTCGAAGCGGCTCATGTTGTAGCCGACCCACGGAGCGACGACGAGTGCTGCCGTGAGTGCCCCCGCGCCGAGGAAGCCGACGCGCGAGCGCCAGCGCACAGCCTTGGCCATGAGGGCGAGGGGCACCAGGATGAAGACGGCCAGGAGGGCCAGCTCGTCACGCCCGAGCGCGGCCACGCCGATCGCGGCGCCCAGGGCGGCGGCGCGCCGCCAGCCCGGCCGCCGCCAGAAGCGGTAGGCGGTGAGGAGCACGAGCGCCACCAGCAGCGGCGACAGCGCCTCGGAGAGCACCAGTTCGTCGCTCATCCAGATGTTCGGGTACACGGCCACCAGGAATGCCGTCAGCAGCCCGACCCGGCGACCGCCGACCTCGCGCCCGGCCAGGCCGCACACCGCGATCGCCGCGGTGCCCACGATGCAGCACCACACGCGGTGCGCGAGGAAGCTCTTGAACCCGACGACCGACGCCGCCGCCAGCACGAACACGAACAGCGGCGGCCAGCTGGCGGTGGCCACGTGGTGGTGGAGGTTGTGGGGGTAGTACAGGAACGGGTTGATGAACCCCTTGCCCTCGGCGAGCAGGTTGGCCGCGGCGTGGTAGTAGTACGAGTCGCCCCCGGCCACCCGGTCGGGATTGCCGGCCACGGTGCCGAGCCGGATGCCGAGGCCGACCGCGCACCATGCGAGCAGCCAGGGCCACCAGCGCCTGCCCGCGTGCCGCCCCCTCCCGAACATGGCCGCGACTTTAGGGCGGCGTGCGCGGGCACTCCGAGGCCGCGGGCCCCTCGCCCGACCGGCGTCCGCGGCGACACCGCCGGCCCGCCCGGCGCCCGGTGCCGATCCGACAGCTGCCGACCGGCCGCGCCCCAGCCGCCGGCCGGCCCGGTGCCCGGTCGCGCCCCGGCTGCTGCTCGCCGCCGGGGCGTACTGGCGCTGTGGGACCATGGCGGCGTGCGCGCCAGGGAGCGGGCCGGTGCACCTGCCGGAGGGGAGGGGACTGTCGAGTGGTGACGCTCGGCGGAACGCGTGCCGGGCCCTCGGCCGTTGCCGGATCGGGTGACCTGCCGGCGCCGACCGAGCGGGCGGGCGGCAGGCCACCCGCCGATCGCTACCTGCCGGGTCTCGACGGCCTCCGGGGCATCGCCGTGCTGGCCGTCATGGCATTCCACTTCGGCGTGCCCGGGGTGGCGGGAGGCCTCCTCGGAGTCGACGTGTTCTTCGTGCTGTCGGGGTTCCTCGTGACCTCGCTCCTCCTCGGTGAGCTGGACAGGTCTGGGACCATCTCCCTCCGGCAGTTCTGGGCCCGCCGCGCTCGGCGCCTCCTGCCGGGGCTGTTCGTGCTCCTGGCGGGCATCTGCGCCTACGCGGCGTGGTTGGCCACCGGCGACGTGCTGGGGCAGCTGCGAGGCGACGCCCTGGCCACGCTCGCCTACGTCGCCAACTGGCACTACATCGTGGCCGGCCAGGGCTACTTCGTCCGCTACGGGGCTCCGTCGCCCCTGCTCCACACCTGGTCGCTCGCGGTGGAGGAGCAGTTCTACCTGGTGTGGCCCATCGCAGCCCTCGCCGTGGGCCGCCGCTTCGGCGCCCGGGGCCTGACGTGGCTGGCCGGCCTCCTCGGAGCCGCCTCCGCCGCGCTGTGCGCCGTGCTCTCCGTGACCGGCGCGTCCGTCGACCGCCTCTACTACGGCACCGACACCCGGGCCCAGGCGATCATGGTCGGGGCGCTGCTGGCCGCAGCGATGGCCCGGTCTCGCTCTGGCGCGCCGCGCCACAGGCGGGCAGCGCGGGCCGGGCCCGCCTGGGGGCGCCGGGCGCTCGCGCTGGCGGGCGTCGCCGGTGCCGGTGTCGTGGGGTGGGCCCTGCATGCGGTGCAGGGCGACGGGCACTTCCTGTACCGGGGCGGCTTCCTGGTCGTGGCGGCGTCGGCCGGAGCCGTGGTGGCGGTCGTCGCCACCCAACCTCGCTCCCTGCTCACCCGGGCCCTGTCCTGGCGACCCCTGCGCTATACGGGCCGCATCTCCTATGGCCTGTACCTGTACCACTGGCCGCTGTTCCTCGTGATCGACCACGCGCACACCGGTCTGCAGGGCGCGCCGCTCCTCGCAGCACGGGTCGCCGCGACCTTCCTCCTCGCTGACGTGTCGTTGCGCCTGTGGGAGCGGCCCGTGCGGACCGGGGTCCTCCTGTCCGGCCGCCGGGCGCTGGCCGCGGTGCCGGTCGGCGCGGCGGCCGTGGTGCTCGGCCTCGTCGGCACGACCGCCGCACCGCTCGTGGCCTCGGCCGAGGCGCCGTCCCCGCTGGCAGCACGGCAGGCCGCCCACCAGGCGCTCCCGCCGGGTGTGAGCGCGGCGCACCCGGAGCGGGCGCTCCTGCTCGGCGATTCGATGGCCCTGACGCTCGGGTGGGGCCTCAGCCGCGATGCGCCGGCCTGGGGCGTGTCGGTCCTCAACAAGGGATCCGTGGGCTGCGACCTGGATCCGAGCACCACCGTCGACGTCATGGGGACGATCGGTCCCGCGGCCCAGGGGTGCCCCGACTGGCGGCATGCCTGGGCCGGCCTGGTGGCCCGCACCGATCCCGACGTGGTGATGGTCCTGCTTGGCCGCTGGGAGTGCCTCGACCGGATCTACGACGGGCGGTGGGTGCACCTGGGCGACCGCTCCTACGACGACCACCTGCTGGGGGAGCTCGAGCAGGTGATCGACATCGCCTCCGCCCACGGTGCGCGCGTGGCCATGCTGACCCTGCCCTACATCGTCCAGACGACCGAGCAGCCCGACGGGTCGCCCTGGCCGATGAACCTGCCCGTGCGCACCGACGTCTACAACGAGCTGGTCCGGCGCGCGGTTGCCGCCAGGCCGGGGCGGGCCGTCGTGGTCGACCTCAACCGCATGCTCGACCCGCGCGGTCGCTATACGTCCTACCTCGGCGGCGTGCGGGTCCGCGCCGACGATGACGAGCACCTGTCGGTGGCCGGGGGAGAGCACCTACGCCCTGAGCTCCTGCCCGAGCTGGTCTCGCTCGGGCTCGGCCATGCCCAAGCTCGTCTGGCAGGCGCCACCGAGGTGGCCGTTCGTCCGGCCGTCAAGCCGGGGGGTGCCATACCTCCACCGTGACCGTCGCCCCCCGCCGAACAACCGTCCCCGGGGAGGGTCGCTGGGTGACGACGACGCCGTCGACGGGGGCAGGCCGGCGGGTCAACCGGACCACGTCCAGGCGGAGGCCGGCCAGCGAGGCCTCGTAGAGGCACACGCTGAAGCGCAGACCGAAGAAGTCGGGGACGTCCGCCCGCCCCGCTCGCCACTGCGACGTGCGCCAGGCGGACCGGTCGGGCCGACGTCCACGGGGCGCGGCCCGGAGCGCGCGGCGGGCCTGGCGCATCAGGTCCATCCGTCGATCGGCTTCGTCAGCGGCCACTCCGAAGCCCGAGACCCGTTGCCGGTGCAGCTCTTGCGCCAGGGCTCGAGAGGCTCGTTCGACCTCGTCGGGCGCGGCGTCCGGCTCGACGCCCAGCACCTGGTGCCAGCGGCAGCTCACACAGGACCGGCCCGACCGGTGCAGCCCGAACCCACGCCGCCGAGGTCGTCCTCGAACGTGGCGCACCACACGAGCACCCGCTGACCCACGATGCCGGCGGTGCTGTTGTTCCAGTCGATCTCGAAGAGGGTGGTGGAGGGATTGACGTCGAAGCCACCGTCGACGGCGTAGGGGAGCGTCTGGCTCGTGTTGGCGAACACCCAGCTCTCGCTCGGGATGATGGTGTCGTTCGTGCAGACGGCAACGCCCAGGGCCTCCACCCACGGGTAGCCGCGGTCCGCGATCGAGGCGGCAATCGAGCAGTAGCCGGTGAGCACGACGATCGCGTCCGGACTGCTTCCGGCCTTGCCGGTGGTCTCGTGGCGGTACAGGGGGATCGTGGCCGTGACCACGGGTGCGCCGGCGGGCCAGCCAGCCGGCAGGGGCGCCCCGTCGATCATCCTGGCTGAGGCGGCACGGGACGGCGAGGCCGACGCCGGCACCCCGAGCGAGGTCCCGAGCACGCCCAGCACGCCGAGCAGCGCGCCGAGCGCGGCGGCCCTCGTGCGTCGCAGGTTCCGCTTCACGCTCCCTCCCATCTGGTCCCGGCCACGGGACCGCTCCGGCGGCTTCCTTGCCGATAGGGCACAGGCCAATGGCCATTGCGCCTCGTGATCATCGTGGCAGCTCTTCGCAGAGACTGTCAAGAAGCCACAGAGAAATGTTCAGGAACGCGCATCGCACGCGGCATGCCGCTCCCAACTGGGGAGCTGGGCGTTCGTCCGGCCGGCGGTCCGCCCCGCCGCCTTTCAGGCGTTGGCTACATTCGCCTGCTGGTGCGGCACGGAGCGGAGGGGGCGCGGCGCTCGGGGTCTGTCGGTCGCGTGGGACCCCTCGACGGCATGCGGGCCTTCGCCGTGCTCGCGGTCATCTTGTTCCACGCCGAGCCGAGCTGGGCAGGTGGGGGCTTCTTCGGCGTGGACGTCTTCTTCGTGCTGTCGGGCTACCTCATCACGTCGCTGCTCGTGGCCGAGTGGCAGCGGTCGGGGTCCGTGTCGTTGCGGCGGTTCTGGAGCCGCCGGGCCCGGCGCCTCCTGCCGGCACTGTTCCTGGTGCTGGCCGTGATCGGCGGCGTCGCTGCCGCCGCGCCCGGCGTGCTCGGCTCGCCGCACCTCCCCGGCGACATGGTGGCCACCGTCCTCTACAGCGCCAACTGGCACCTCATGGCCGAGCACGCCGACTACTTCGCCACGGTCCAGAACCCCTCGCCGCTCCTGCACACCTGGACGCTCGCCATCGAGGAGCAGTTCTACGTGGTCTGGCCGCTCGTGGTCCTGGCCGTGCTGGGCGGCCTGGGGCGCCGGCGCCGGCGAGCTCCCGCCGAGGGTCGCCCGGCGTCGGATCCCGGTGCCGCACGCACGCGGAGGCTGGGCACGCTGGCGGTCGCGGCCGCCCTCGGGGCGCTCGGCTCGGCGGCCCTCATGGCCGTCCTCACGCCGGTCGGCGCGCTCGACGTCGACCGCGCCTACTACGGCAGCGACACGAGGGCCCAGAGCCTCCTCGTGGGCGCCGCGCTCGCCGCCGCCCTCGCCAGGTGGGGCCCCGTCTCCTCCGGGCGGGCCAGGCGGGCGATCGGCGCGGCCGGGCTCCTCGGGGCGGCGGGCATGGTCGTCATCTGCCGGGCCGTCACCGAGACCTCGCCGCTTGCCTTCCACGGGGGCTTCCTGCTGCTCGCTGTGTCCACGGCCGCGGTGGTGGCGTGCGTGGCTGCCGTGCCACGCCACCCCGTGGCGCGGCTTTTCGACCTCGCCCCCCTGCGCTACGTGGGGCGGATCTCCTACGGCATGTACCTGTGGTACTGGCCGGTGCTGCTCGTCCTCACCGCGGCGCGAACGGGCCTCCACGGCACCGAGCTGCTGGGGGCCCGCCTGGGGGTGATCGTCGCCCTGGCTGCCGCGTCGTTCCACGTGCTCGAGCAGCCGGTCCGGCGGGGGAGCCTGGCAGGCTGGCGGCCGTGGGTGGCGGTGCCGGCTGCCGCGTGGGCGGTGTCGCTCGTGGCCGCCCTCGCCCCGGTGGCCCCAGGCGTGCCCGCCTCGGGCTCGTTCACCCTCGCGTCCGCCCGGGCCGGCGTGAGGGCAGCGGGCGTGCCCATGCCCGCTGCCGGCGCGCGGGCCCTCGAGGCGGGCTCCACGGCAGAGGCTGCACGCGTGCGGGTCCTCGTGGTGGGCGACTCGATGGCGGGCTCGCTCGCCGTCGGGCTGTCCGCGATGGCCGGGCGCTTCGGCGCCGAGGTCGTCGACGAGAGCAGCCCGGGGTGCTCGCTCGCCACCGACCAGCTGGTGCACGTGCTCTGGTACACGGACCCGCCGGGGCGCCCCTGCGTCGCCGGTGACCCCGGGGCGCTCCTGGCGCGGATGGGGGGATGGGTCCGGCGGTACGACCCCGACGTGGTCGTGTACCTCGCCCGCAGCGACACGCTCGACATCGAGCACGACGGCACCTGGCAGCACCTGGGCGAGCCTGCCTTCGACCGCTGGGTGGCCGGCCGCTACGCCGCGGCCGCCGCGGTCCTCGGCTCCGAGGGTGCCCGGGTCGTCCTGCTCACCACGCCCTACTACGACAGCGGGGAGCAGGGCGACGGCGCGCCGTGGCCCGAGAACGACCCGGCCCGGGTGGCGACCGAGAACGCGCTCCTCGCCGAGGTCGCCGACCATTCGCCCGGCACCTCGGTGTTCCCGCTCGGCCGCCTGCTCTCGCCCGAGGGTCGCTACACGGCGTCGGTAGCGGGGGTCCGGGTCCGTTGCGCCGACGGCGTCCACCTCACGCCGGCCGGCGGGGCCTGGGTGGGCGCGCACCTCCTGGCGCGCCTGGTCGCCCTGGGGCGGCCCCACCTCACCCAGGCGGTGGCGTCGGGCCGTCCGCCGCTCCGCCCCCAGGCGGGGGTGCCGTGGTGGTACGCGAAGCTGCCCTGCGGGACCTGAGCCGGACCACCTCGGTCACCGCGTCCGCAGCCAGGCAGGCCATGGCTGCCCAGGCCAGGGTCGCCGCCGTGGGAAAGCTCGGCGGCCACGTCCCCCCCGGGATCCGCGGGTCCATCGCCTGGCCGGCCACCACCAGGGCGCCGGCGGCAGCCAGCAGGCCGACGGCAGAGCCGGTGAGCAGCCACCGTGCCCGGTGGTGGAGCAGGGAGGCGCCGGCGGCCGCCCCCACCGCGGCGCCGATCCACGGGCGGGTCAGCGCAGCCAGCACGGCCCCGGTGGCCACAGCTGCCGCCGCCGCGGTGGTGAGGGGCAGGCCCGGTGCCGAGGAGCCGAGGGGCGAGGCCAGCTCCGGAGGGGCAGCGCCGGGACCGGCCGGCGTCGCCCGGCCGGTCCCGGCGCGGTGCGCGCCCCGTCGCCGGCGCTCGATGGTGGGCAGGAAGCCGGCCGCGGCGGCGCCGAGGAGGGCGGCTGCCGACAGGCCCAGGGCGGCCCAGATCCAGCGTTGGGGCGTCCAGGTGAGCGTGACGTCGAGGACGCCGCCGTGCACCTCGTTCGCCACGGCGCCCGGGTCGACGCGCCAGCCGTTGGCGAAGCCGTCGATGAGCTGGGGCCGCCCGAACGAGGGCCCCCCGTCGACCGCCGCCGACCATCCCGGGTTGATGCTCTCGCCGAGCACCAGGTCGAAGGCAGGGCCGCGGAGCGGCACGCCGGAGAGGCGCAGGTGGAGCGAGGTGGCGGTCTGCGACAGCACGCGGACCTTCGGGGCGGGGCCGGGAACCGGCGGCGACGACAGGGTGCCGGGCACGGGGTCCGCCTGGGCGGTGCCACCGGGAGCCGAGTCGAGCACGAGCTGGTCGAGGTTCCAGCCGGTGCGATGCCCGTCGGCTGCCTGCACCACGTGGCGCCCGGGGCCGAGGGTGAGGCCGCCGGCGTCGGGGCCGCAGAGCCGGACGGCCATGCCCGCTCCGGCGAGCGCGGCGGCGCTCGTGCCCGAGACCGCCGCCCAGACGGGCTTGCCGTCCACGGTGAGCAGGTCGTCGCGGCACGAAGAGGGGACCTGTGCCGGGGGTGGGGGGTCCGTCACGCCGGGGATGCCGAGCTCGGCGATGCCGATCGGCAGGGCGATCAGCTGGCGCGAGTAGTAGTTGCGGGTGAACCGGAGGTGGACCCCGGTGAAGGTCACCGTCAGGTGGCGCCCGGTCAGGGCCGGGAAGCGGACCGGCACGGTTGCGGTCGAGCCCGGGCGCGAGCTGGCGGCGATGGGGGGGAGCGTCACCGTGGCCGAGCCGTTCTCGGTGGCGATCGTGAGCGAGGTCGGGACCGAGTGGCGGCGGTCGGCGACCACCTGGAGGTCCAGGTGGTCGAAGGTGACCGGCTTGGGCAGGTCGACGTGGACCCAGGAGCCGACCTGGCTGCTCGCACCGAAGCCCGGGCTCCAGGCGGTCGCAGGGTTGCCGTCGAGTGCGGCCGAGGCGGTCGCGCGCAGGTCGCCGGGCAGGCGGCCCTTCGAGTAGGCGACGATGCCCGAGGCCTGCTGGCGGCCGACGAGGCGGTCGATGACGTCGTCGGGCACGAGGGCGTTGATCCGCGCCGTGCCGGTGAGGGTGAACGTCCGCGTGGCGGGCAGCACGAAGGATCGGGCGAGGCTCGTCTCGGGGTCCTGGCGGGGGGGGAACGGCGCGACCCGCTGGCGGGTCATGACGACGACCAACCGGTCGTTGGCCAGGGCGGCACCGTGGCCGGCGAGCAGGTCGCTCGGCAGGTCGATGAGCTCGGTGGCACGGGCGCCGGCCACGCGCACCTCGGCGAGCCCGACCGAGGAAGGGCCGGCCACCGGCCCGGCGCCCGGCATGTTGGTGGCGTCGATCCGGATGCGGAGCGTCCGGAAGGTGCGGGTGCGAAAGGTGATGGTCTGGCCCGCAGCCGTGCGCGAGGAGGGTCCGAGGCGCACCGTGACGGGATGGCGCCCGTCGAAGGTGAGCGTGGCCCGGGTGATCCAGCGGTTCGGGGCCCCGGTCAGCGGCTGCACGAGGTTGACGGCGCCGGCCGTGACCGGGCGCAGGAAGCGAACCTGCCACCACTGGCCGACGGGCTGGCCGAACGCGCCGACCTCCCATGCCGTGCCAAGGTTGCCGTCGATGGCCATCGCCGGGCGCTGCTCGGGCAGGTAGGTGACCGTGTCGCCGTAGTCGGAGGCCGTCACGGACGCCACGCCCAGGTAGGAGGCCGTGGTCGCTGCGCTCGGCGGCGCCCCGGGGAAGAGGTCGAGGGGGGCGTTGGCGGGGTCGGTCGGCTGGTGCTGGGCGGCCGTGAGGGTCTGGCCCGCCTCGTCGACGATCGTGTCCCAGCGAAAGGCGCGCTTGCGGTTGGTGTCGGTGACGACCACGGTGGCCCCGCTCCGAAGGGCAGCCGCGAGCTCCCGGGGGTGGCGGTCGAGGGTGCCCGCGTACAGGACGGTCGGGTCGTGGGTGAGCAGCCCGAGGCCCGCTGCCTCCACCAGGCCCTCGCCGTCGCCGTCGACGACGAGCGGCGCCGCGGTCGGCTCGGCTCGCACGACGGGTCTGGGGTTGGCCACGGGAAAGACCTCGAGGGGGCACGGCCAGGGTGCGTTCGGGGGAAGCGCCAGGCTGGCCTCGTCGAGGCGCGGGATCCGGGGCGGGTTGGGCCGGGGGGTGCCGAAGCACGCGGGCGCGCCGAGCCCTGCCGGCGCGGTGGACAGCTGTGCCCACAGCTGGCGCGGCGACGGCTGGTCGTAGTGGGCGTAGTCGAGGTCCGACTGGAGCAGCACGTCGCCCACGCTCATGAGGCGTGCCAGGGGCGCGAGCGCCTGCCAGTCGGCCGTGCCCACCTGGATGGGGTCGTCGATCGCGTAGAGCAGGTCGGCGGTGGCCTGCGAGCCCTGCGGGACCTGCTGGCGCGACACGTAGCCCCGGTCGGTGAGCAGGGCGGGGTAGACCGGGTCGGTCGTGTCGCCGTAGACGTAGTCGGCGAAGTCGGAGCCGGGGATCCCGAGCACCCTGGTGCCGGGGTCGTGCGCGTCGAGGGCCCGGGCGGCGGCCAACGTGTAGGGCGGCGGCGAGGCGGGCTGGGTGTACTTGTCGGCCACCGTGTTGCCGTCCCAGGCGGCCGGGTTCGCCCCGGCCACCAGGGCGACGACGACCGCTGCCGCGCCGATCCCGGCTGGCCGGGCCCGGCTGGCCGCGGCGGCCACGCCCGCGCCGAGGAGCATCGCCAGCCCCAGGGTGACGAGCGGGGTGGCCCGGTCGGTGGAGCGCAGGGCGAGGCCGGCCGTGGTCCTGGTCATGAAGGCCTCGAGGGCGTGGCCGAACCAGGTGGGGTCCGCGAACGGATAGACGCCGACCGCCAGCACCAGGCCCACCAGGGCGAGGAGGACGAAGAAGGCCCGGTGGCGCCACCGAACGGCGATCGCCGAGGCGAAGGCGGCCACCGGCACGGCGAAGCCGAGGGCCAGGGGCACGAGCTGCTGGGTCAGCTGCACCGAGGTCACGACCCAGGCCCCCAGGCGGTCGGTGCCGTAGAAGTACCAGTAGCCGAGGCCGCGCAGGACCTCGATGGGGGTGGAGGTCTGGCTGACCGTCTGGACCGTCTCGGTCGTCCGCAGGATGTCGACCCCGAACCCGGCCTCGACCGCGAGGCCGGCGATCCACCACGCGGACACCGCCAGCGACACGGCGGCCAGCTTCACCACGACGCCGCCCGCCCGGCGCCACGTCGACTCGCCCAGGCCTGCGACGGCGTAGGCCAGCCACAGCACCGGCCCCACGCACACGTAGAGCAGCGAGGTGGCGTTGATGCTGCCCACGAGGGCGATCACCACCCCGAAGCGGGCGACGTCGCGCCAGCCCCCGCGCCGCAGCGCGAGCACGGTGAAGGCGAGCAGCCACGGCAGGCCCGCCCAGGGCAGGAGCAGGACCGAGATCCTCCCGACGTACTGGAGGAAGTAGGGGGACACCATGTAGGCGAACGCCGCCACCGGGGCACCGAGGCCGCCGGGACCGAGGAGGCGGGCCAAGAAGAGCACGCCGGCGCCGGCCGCGAACAGGATCGAGCCGACCCAGAGCCGCTGTGCCACCCACAGCGGCACGCCGAGCTGGTGGAAGACCCAGAAGAAGGGGCCCATCGGCAGGAGGTAGCCGATCTGCTGGTGGGTGACGGTGCCGAGGCCCACCGTCGGGTCCCACATGGAGGCCGACTGGCGGAGGAAGCGCCCCACGTCGAGGTAGAGGTAGGTCTTGGTGTCCGAGCTCACCTTCCCCGGCTGGGCGAGGAGCTGGGGCACGTAGGCGACGAGGGCGACGAGGGCGAGCTGGCACGCCCGGGGGAGCGGGCCGGTGTCGGCACGAGGGTCGAGGAGCGGGGCCATCGCGCTCCGGCGGGAGGTGCCCAGGCCGCTCCCGCACCCGGATGCCCGGCGCAGCCCCGCGTCCGCCGCCTGCGTGCCGTCCCGGGGATCGGTGGTCGTTGACCTCGGGCTCACGGGGCTCCTGGCTCTGCTCGGTCCCGGGCAGCTCCCGGTCGGGGGCGGCCGGGCCTCGCCGGCCGGGGTCAGACGATAGCCAGCATCCGCTCGAGGGCCACCTTCGCCCACGCCGCGGTGTCGGGGTCCACCGTGATCCGGTTGCGCACCTCGCCTTCGAGGAGGCCCTCGAGGACCCAGGCCAGATGGGCGGCGTCGATCCGGAACATGGTCGAGCACGGGCACACGAGCGGGTCCAGGCACGTGACCGTCCGGTCGGGGTGCTCGTCGCCGAGGCGCTTCACGAGGTGGATCTCGGTCCCGATGCCGAGGACGGCGCCGGGCGGCGCCTGGCTGACCGCCCGGATGATGAAGTCGGTCGACCCCACCTGGTCGGCGAGCTCCACCACTTCGTGGGCGCACTCGGGGTGGACGATCACGATGCCCTCGGGATGCGCCTCGCGAAAGGCCCGGACGTGCTCGGGCCGGAAGCGCTGGTGCACCGAGCAGTGGCCCTTCCACAGCAGGAGGGTCGCCGCCTTGACGTCGGGGCCCTCCAGGCCGCCGAGCTCGCGGCGCGGGTCCCACACGCGCATGTCGCCGTCGCCGTAGCCGAGCTGGTAGCCGGTGTTGCGACCGAGGTGCTGGTCGGGGAAGAAGAGGACCTTGTCGCCGCGGGCCGCGGGGCCCCCGAGGGCCCACGTGAGGACCGCACGGGCGTTCGACGACGTGCACACGGCGCCGCCGTGGCGGCCGACGAACGCCTTGAGGGACGCCGAGGAGTTCATGTAGGTGACGGGCACGACACGCGACACGTCGGTCACCTGCGCCAGGTCGTCCCAGGCGTCCTCCACGGCGTCGAGGTCGGCCATGTCCGCCATCGAGCAGCCGGCGTTGAGGTCCGGGAGGAGCACCTTCTGGTGGGGGGCCGTCAGGATGTCGGCCGCCTCGGCCATGAAATGGACCCCGCAGAACACGATGAACTCGGCGTCGGGGCGCTCTGCCGCGGTCCGCGAGAGCCCGAAGGAGTCCCCCCTGGCGTCGGCCCAGCGCATCACCTCGTCGCGCTGGTAGTGGTGCCCGAGGATGAGCAGGCGTGGGCCGAGCGCGCGCTTGGCACTGCCGATCATGTGCTGGAGGTCCTCTTCGGACGCTGCGCGGTAGCGCTCTGGCAGCATGCTCTGGAGCCGGATCATCGTGTTACCCCCTGTGGGGACGCCCCGATGGTGGCCGGCGGGGACAGCCTGGTCGCCCATCCGCGGGTGTGTCGGCCTCGGAGCGAGGTATGTCGCCGGGGTACCAGGCCGGCGCCCCGAGTCTAGGGCGCCGCGGGCGGGCCGGGTGCCCGCCGCCCGGTGGTGTCTGCGGCGGGTCCGGCCCGCGCGGGCGCGAGAGTGGAGGGGTGGACGAGGTGGCCCCGTGAAGTCCCGCCCCCCGAGCGGGTCGATCCCCGACGCGCCGGGCTCCTACCAGTTCCTCGACGCCGAGGGACGGGTCCTCTACGTCGGCAAGGCGAAGTCGCTGCGCCACCGGCTCCCGAGCTACTGGCAGGACCCGGCCGCGCTGGCCCCGCGTACTGCCCAGATGATGGCGCTGGCGGACCGGGTGGAGTGGATGGTGGTCGGCAGCGACGCCGAGGCGCTCATGCTCGAGCACTCGCTCATCCAGGCCCACCAGCCGCGCTTCAACGTCCGCCTCAAGGACGACAAGTCCTACCCCTGGCTGGCCGTGACGGTCGGGGAGGAGTGGCCCCGCCCCATCGTCTACCGGGGCCGCAGGCGCAAGGGCGTGCGCTACTTCGGCCCCTACGGTCACGTGGGCGCCCTGCGCGACACCCTCGACCTGCTGCTGCGCAGCTTCCCGGTGCGGACGTGCTCGGACGCCAAGTTCCGCCGTCACCAGCGGCTCGGGCGGCCCTGCCTGCTCTACGACATCGAGCGGTGCTCGGGGCCCTGCGTCGGCTCGGTCGAGCCCGAGCAGTACCGCGCCCTGCTCGAGTCGCTGATGCGCTTCTTGAGCGGCGACTCGGCGCCGGTCATCCGCGAGCTGCAGGCCGAGATGCAGCGGGCCTCGGACGCGCTCGAGTTCGAGCGCGCCGCGCGGCTGCGCGACCGCATCGAGGCGGTGCGCAAGGCGGCCGAAACGCAGCAGGTCGTGTCCGAGGCGCCCGAGGACCTCGATGTGGTGGGGGTGGCCGACGATGAGCTCGAAGCCGCGGTCCAGGTCTTCCACGTGCGCCGCGGCCGGGTGGTCGGCCGCCACGGGTTCGTCGCCGACAAGGTCGAAGAGCTCACCGGCCCGCAATTCGTGAGCCGGGTGCTCGAGGAGCTCTACGGCGCGCCGGGCGCGCACGTCCCGCGGACGGTGCTCGTGCCCGAGGACCCCGAGGACCCCGCGGTGATGGCCGGCTGGCTGGCGTCGCTGCGCGGCGGCCCCGTGCGTCTGTCGGTCCCCCGGCGGGGGGCCAAGCGTGCCCTCCACGACACCGTCACGCGCAACGCCGCCGAGGACCTGGCTCGACATCGGATGCGGCGGGCGGCAGACCACAACAGCCGGTCGCGCGCGCTGACCGAGCTGCAGGCGGCGCTCGGCCTCCGCCAAGCCCCGCTGCGCATCGAGTGCTACGACATGAGCCACCTGCAGGGGACCGACTACGTGGGCTCGATGGTGGTCTTCGAGGACGGCCTGCCCAAGAAGTCGGACTACCGGCGGTTCGCGGTGCGCACCGTCGCGGGCAACGACGACTACGCGGCGATGGAAGAGGTGCTGACGCGCCGCCTCGCGGCCCTGGTGGAGGAGCGAGCCGGCCCTGGCGGTCCCGGCCAGGACGGGGCTGGCCAGGACGGGGCTGGCCGGGGCGGGCTCGTGCGGGGCGGTCGGCGATCGCGGCGGTTCGCCTATCCCCCGCAGTTGCTGCTGGTGGACGGGGGCAGGGGGCAGCTGGCGGTGGCGCAGCGGGTCGTCGAGGCCTTCGGGCTGTCGGGCGAGGTCGAGGTCGCCGCGCTGGCCAAGCAGTTCGAGGAGGTCCACCGACCGGGCTCGGAAGAGCCGCTGCGCCTGGCCCGGGGCTCGGAGGCTCTCTACCTGCTCCAGCGCCTGCGCGACGAGGCGCACCGCTTCGCGGTGGCCTTCCACCGGCGTCGTAGGGGTGAGCGCATGACGCGCAGCGTGCTCGACGGGGTGCCGGGGCTCGGCCCCAAGCGGCGCACCCGGCTGCTGCGCGAGGCCGGTGGCATGGGGCGCCTGCGCACGATGTCGGCCGAGGAGCTCCGGGCGCTCCCGTGGCTGCCCGATACGGTGGCAGACGCGGTGCACCGCAGGCTCCACGGCGTCGCGGCCGGCGGCTCGGCTCTGGCGGGCGGCCCTGCGGCGGGCGGCCCTGCCCGGGCGGGCGGCGCAGCGGCTGCCGTCCCTGCGCCGGGCGGCCCTTCAGCGGGCATCTCGCGCCGGGCGCCTGCGGTGGGGAAGACTGGGAGGCATGGACGTGCCGGGCGCGCGTGAGCAGGTCGTGCGCGAGCCCCGACGCCCGCGGACGCCGGGGCTGCCAGAGGCGGGGGAGCGGCGGGCGTGAGCGAGTTCCTCGTCGTGACGGGCTTGTCGGGGGCGGGCCGCTCGACGGCCGCCGCCACGCTCGAGGACCTCGGGTGGTTCGTGATCGACAACCTGCCCACGTCGCTCATCTCCAAGGTGGCCGAGCTGGTGGGCCGCCCCGGCTCGGAGACCGAACGGGTGGCGCTGGTGGTGGGCCGGGGCGGCGGGGAGCACCTGGGCGAGCACGTCGAGGACGTGCCGCTGATGCTCGACGCACTGGAGCATGCCCGGCACCGTGTCCGGGTGCTGTTCCTCGACGCGCCCGACGAGGTGCTGGTGCGACGGTTCGAGGGAACGAGGCGGCGCCACCCGCTGGCTGCCCGGGGCGTGGAGGCCTCCATCGCGGACGAGCGCCGACTGCTCGAGCCGCTGCGCGCCCGGGCCGACATCGTGCTCGACACCGGCGAGCTCAACGTCAACCAGCTCCGTGCCCGGCTCCTCGAGCTCTTCGCGGCCGAGGAGGACGGCGGGCAGATGCGTTCTTCCATCCTGTCCTTCGGGTACAAGCACGGCATCCCCCTCGACGTGGACCTGCTCTTCGACTGCCGGTTCCTGCCCAACCCGCACTGGGTGGAGGGGCTGCGCGACCTGAGCGGGCTGGACCCCGAGGTGCGCAGCTACGTGCTCGCTCAGCCCCAGACCGAGGAGTTCCTGGCCAAGGTCGCGGACCTGCTCGCCACCTTGGTGCCCGCCTACGCACGCGAGGGCAAGTCGTACCTGACCGTCGCGATGGGCTGCACCGGCGGGCGGCACCGCTCGGTGGTGCTGGCCGAGGCCCTCGCCGAGCGCCTGGCCGGGTTGGGCGTGCGCACCTCGGTGTTCCACCGGGACGTGGACCGGTGAGCCCCGCGGCACGGCCCCGCGGGCCGCGGGTGGTGGCGGTCGGCGGTGGCCACGGCACCGCGGTCACACTCCGGGCAGCCCGGCGCTATGCGGGCGAGGTCACGGCCGTGGTGTCGGTAGCCGACGACGGCGGGTCGACGGGCCGCCTGCGCGAGCTGCTCGACATCGTCGCCCTCGGTGACCTCCGCAAGTGCCTCGTGGCGCTGGCGGACCCGGGGTCCGTGCTCGCCACCGCGTTCGAGCACCGCTTCGAAGAGGGTGAGCTGGCCGGGCACGCCCTCGGGAACCTCGTGCTGGCCGGCCTGGCCGAGGCGGCCGGCGACCTCGTGTCGGGCATCGACGCGGCCGCGCACCTCCTGGGCGCGGCCGGGCGGGTGCTGCCGGCCACCGCCGAACGGGTGGTGCTCAAGGCCGACTCGGGCAGCGGCGAGGTGGCCGGGCAGGTGGCCGTGTCGGCGGCCGGGCGGATCCGGCGGGTCTCCCTCGTGCCCGGTGGGTGTGCGCCTCCCCCCGAGGCGGTGCGCGCCCTCGAGGCAGCCGACCAGGTCGTGATCGGGCCCGGGTCGCTGTACACGAGCATCCTGGCCGCGGTGGCCGTCGAGGGGATCGCCGAGGCGCTCCAGCGGACCCGGGCCCAGCGGGTCTACGTGTGCAACCTGCGGCCCCAGGTTCCCGAGACCGAGGGCTACGACGTGGCGGCCCACGTGCAGGCCCTCCGCCACCACCGGGTCGAGGTCGACGTGGTGCTGTGCGACGCCTCGGCGGGCATGGCCGTCGGGCCGGTCGACCGGCCGCTCGTCGACCGGCGGTTGGCCGGTGCCAACGGGCTGGTGCACGACCCCGTCCGACTGGCGGCCGCGTTGGCGGATCTGCTGGGCTGAAGGCCCGGCTCGGGGTGCCCGGCTCAGCTGCCGAGACGGGCCTTGAGACGAGGAAGGCTGCTCATGACGGTGAGGGTCGGCATCAACGGGTTCGGGAGGATCGGCCGGAGCTTCCTGCGCGCCGTGCTCGCCGCTCGGGCCGGCGTCGAGGTGGTGGCGGTCAACGACGTCACCTCGCCGGCGACCAACGCCCACCTCCTCCGCTACGACTCGACCCAGGGGCGCCTGGGCGAGCCGGTGACCGTCGAGGGGGACGAGATCGTCGTCGGCGAGCGGCGCATCAAGGTGCTGGCCGTGCGCGAGCCGGTCGAGCTGCCCTGGGGCGACCTCGGCGTCGAGGTGGTGCTCGAGTCCACCGGCCGGTTCACCTCTCGCGACGCCGCCGCCGCACACCTCAAGGCGGGCGCCGAGCGGGTGGTCATCTCGGCGCCCGCCAACGACGCGGATGCCACCTTCGTGGTGGGGGTGAACGACGGCGACTACGACCCTGCAGCCCACCGGGTGGTGTCGAACGCCTCGTGCACGACCAACTGCTTCGTGCCCATGGTGAAGGTGGTCGACGACGCCTTCGGCATCGTGAGCGGCCTCATGACGACGGTGCACGCGTACACCAACGACCAGAACCTGCTCGACCTGCCCCACCGCGACCTGCGGCGTGCGCGCGCGGCCGCGATCAACATCGTGCCCGCCTCGACCGGGGCGGCACGAGCCACCAACCTGGTGCTGGCGTCCATGAAGGGCCGGCTGGACGGCACCGCACTCCGGGTGCCGGTGGCCACGGGGTCGATCACGGACTTCACCGCTGTCGTCCGGGGAACCCCGAGCGTGGCCGACGTGAACGCGGCCTTCGCCACGGCGGCGAGCACCCCGCCGCTGCAGGGCATCGTCGAGTACACCGAGGACCCGATCGTCTCCACCGACATCATCGGCTCGCCGGCCTCGTGCACGTTCGACGCCGGCCTGACCATGGTCCAGGGGATCGACGGCGCCACCTCCCTCGTGAAGGTCCAGGGCTGGTACGACAACGAGTGGGGCTACTCGAACCGCCTGGTCGACCTGGTCCGGATCGTGGGCACGAGGCGTTGAGCAGCACGAGCCGGGGCCGCTCGGAGCGCAGGGGGGCCTCTCGGGGCGGCTGCGGCGGGGCCGGCCTGCCGTGAGCACCGCCGGCCGGCCCCCGGCCCTCCGCGGGCTGCCGCTCCTCGAGGACCTGCCCAGCCTCCCGGGGAGGCGGGTCCTCGTGCGCGTCGACTTCAACGTGCCGCTCCGCCGGTTGCCAAGTGGCCGATTCGAGGTGGCCGACGACTTCCGGATCCGGGCTGCCCTGCCGACGCTCACGTGGCTGCTCGAGCGGGGCGCGGCGGTCACGGCCTGCTCACACCTGGGGCGGCCGCACGGCGCCCCGGACCCCCGTTGGTCCATGGAGCCGGTCCGCCAGCGCCTGTCCGCGCTGTGCCCGGGCGTGGCGCTGGCCGACAACCTCCGCTTCGACCCCGGCGAGGAGTCCAACGACCCGGCCTTCGTGGCCCGGCTGGTCGACGGGTTCGACGCCTACGTCAACGAGGCGTTCGCCGCGTCGCACCGGGCGCACGGGTCGGTGGTGGGCCCCCCGGCGAGGTTGCCGAGCGCGGCCGGCCGCCAGGTGGCCCGCGAAGTGGAGGTGCTCGGGAGCCTTCTCCACGACCCGGCGCGGCCCTTCGTGGCCGTCGTCGGGGGGGCGAAGGTGGCGGACAAGATGGGACTGCTCCTGTCGTTGGCGCGCCGCGTCGACGTGCTTGCGGTGGGGGGGGCCATGGCGTTCACGTTCCTCGCGGCCCAGGGGCACCGGGTCGGCTCGTCGATCGTCGACGAGGAGCGGATCGCCGACTGCCGCCGCCTGCTTGCGGCGGGCACGACCGTCCTGCTCCCCACCGACGTCGTGGCCCGTGACGTCCGCGGCGACCGCAACGGCGCAGCCGGCGGGCACGCCGGCGAGGAGGAGGTCGTGGTGACCGGCCCGGACCTGGCGGAGGGCTGGGCCGGCTTCGACATCGGCCCCGACACCGCCGAGGCCTTCGCCGCCGCCGTCGCGCGGGCGGGCACCGTGCTGTGGAACGGCCCGTTGGGGGCCTTCGAGGACGAGCGTTTCGCGTCGGGCACCCGCCGGGTTGCCGAGGCGGTCGCCGCGAGCGGCGGGTTCACGGTGGTGGGCGGCGGCGACAGCGCGAGCGCCCTCGACCGGCTCGGTCTGGCCGACCGGGTCGGCTTCCTGTCGACAGGCGGTGGCGCCACCCTCGACTTCATCGAGCACGGCGACCTCCCCGGCCTGGCAGCCCTCCGCCAGGCGGTCAACGCGCCCGGCCACGCGGGCGCGCGGTCCTGAGGGGGTCGGGCGGTCCGTGCCCCCCCTCGACGGACGACCGGCGCGCCGCCCGCTCGTGAGCGGCAACTGGAAGATGCACCATGACCACATCGAGGCCCTCCACATGGTGCGCGACCTCGGCCTGCGCCTGAAGCCCGACGACGTGCGCGCCGTCGACGTGTCGGTGCACCCGCCCTTCACGGACCTTCGGACGGTCCAGACCCTCGTGGAGGGGGAGGGCATCCCGGTGGCGCTCGGCGCGCAGCACTGCTTCCACGAGGACCGCGGTGCCTTCACCGGCGAGGTGAGCCCCCAGATGCTGGCCCGCCTCGGGGTGGCCTACGTGATCGTCGGCCACTCGGAGCGGCGGCGCCATTTCGCCATGACCGACGAGGCCGTGGCGGCCGGCATCCGGGCGGTGCTCCGCCACCAGATGACGCCGATCTGCTGCGTGGGGGAGTCCGAAGCAGAGCGCGACGCCGGCAGGACCGAGGAGCGCCTGGCCGACCAGGTGCGGGCAGCCCTGAGTGGGCTCCCGCCGGAGCAGGTCGCCGGCATGGTCATCGCCTACGAGCCCGTGTGGGCCATCGGGACCGGCCGGGCGGCGACAGCCGTCGACGCCGAGGATGCCTGCCTGTTCATCCGGGGCGTCGTGGGCGAGCTGGCCGGCGAGGAGGCCGCCGCCTCGGCGCGGATCCAGTACGGCGGGTCGGTGACGGCCGACAATGCCGCCGACCTGGTCGCAGAGCCCGACGTCGACGGGCTGCTCGTGGGCGGGGCGAGCCTCGAGGCCGCTGGCTTCCTTGCCGTCATCCGGGCGGTCGCCGACTGCTACCGTTCCTAGGCCGTCGATGGCCGGGCAGCCCCGCGGCGGTGGCGGGCGCCGCCGTCGGGTCCGTCGCGGACTGCTGCGACTGCTGCGCATGGTGACGAGGGTGGCCGAACGATGCTGACGTGGGTGTACATCGTCATCGAGGTGCTGACCGCCGTGGCGCTCGTGTTCCTCATCCTCATGCACAGCGGCCGGGGCGGCGGCCTGTCGGACATGTTCGGGGGCAGCGTCGGGGCGGCCGCCCAGGGCTCGACGGTGGTGGAGCGGAACCTCGACCGCATCACGGTGACCGTCGCCATCATCTTCGCCCTGACGACGCTCACGCTCGACCTCCGCCTGCAGTGACCCGCCGGGGCGACCGCCCCCGGTGGCCCCGATGGTCGGCGTGCCTGCCGGCAGCGCTGGCGCTGCTCGCGGCGTCGTGCGGGGCCGTCGCCGGTGGCACCACCACGGCCCAGACCCTCGTGCCCGTCCGGGGCGGCACCGTCACGGTCGGCATCGACCAGGCGCCCTCCGCGTGCAACCCGAACGCCAGCGGCGAGCCGAGCTGGGCGAGTGAGCTCGTGCTCGAGGCGGTGCTGCCGAGCGCCTTCTCCGTCGACGACAAGGGGCTCTCCGCGGGCAACCTGGACCTCGTGACGCAGGCGGAGCTGACGAGCACCGATCCCCAGACCGTGGTGTACACCTTGAACCCGAAGGCCGTCTGGTCCGACGGCGTGCCCATCACGGCCGAGGACTTCCGCTACGCCTGGCTCCAGCAGCGGGGCACGGGCCTGCTCGGCCAACCGACGCCCCAGGCTGCCTCCTCCCTCGGCTACCGCGACATCCGTTCGGTCACGGGCAGCGACCACGGCCGGACCGTGACCGTCGTGTTCCGTCAGCCCTTCGCCGACTGGCAGTCGCTCTTCCACGACCTGCTGCCTGCCCACGTGATGGAGCAGGTCGGATGGGACCCCCCGTGCACCACCGTCACCCCCTCGATCGACCTCTCCGGCGGTCCCTACGCCATCAGCTCGGTGATCCCCGGCCGAGAGGTCGTGCTGTCCGCCAACCCGCGCTGGTGGGGCGACCCGCCGTGGCTGTCGCGCATCGTGGTCCGGATCGCGAGCAGCCCGGCGCAGCTCGCCTCCTGGCAGCGCCGCGGCATCGTGCAGGTGGTCGAGCCGTCGTCGCTCTCGCCTGCCGTGCTCCAGTCGCTGGCCACGGACCCCGGCACCCAGAGCGAGCTCGACGTGTCGTCCACCTACCTGCAGCTCCTGTTCTCGCTGCGCTCGCCGATCACGGCGAAGCTGGCGGTCCGCCAGGCCGTCGCCTACGCCGTGGACCGCCAGAGCCTGGTGGACGGCGTGGTCGGGTGGGCGGACAGCGCCGTGGTCCCGGCGCAGAGCCACCTGTACGTCCAGACCCAGAACGGCTACCCCCCGCAGCCGGCCTCGCCTGCGCCGAACCCCTTCCTGGCGGCCCACCCGGCCACCACGACGACCACCACCTCACCGGCAACCTCGCCGGGCTCCGCCCCGGGGTCCACACCGGTGAGCTGGCCCTCGGGGAGCGACCCTGTGCAGAGCGCGCGCCTGATGGCCCGGGCCGGGTACGTGCCTGGCCCCTTCGGCCTGTGGACCGGCTCCGCCGGGCAGCCGGTCGGGCTGCGGATGGTCGTCGACGGCGCGGACGCCTGGGCGACGGCGACCGCGGCACCGCTCGCCCGCCAGCTGGAGCGGGCCGGGTTCGCCGTGACGGTCCAGTTCGCCCCGGGCCTCGATGCCGCGGGAGAGGCACTCGCCTCGGGGTCCGCCGACCTGGCCCTCCTGCCCTACACTGCCACCCCCTACCCGAGCGAGGCGCTGGCCGACTACACGCTCACCCTCGGTCCCCCCGGCCAGGACGGCTCGGCGGACTGGAGCGGCTTCGACGACCCCCAGGTCGACGCGCTGCTCGCCCGGGCGTCGCAGATCCTGAACCCCGTCACGGCCCAGCCGCTGTACCAGCAGGTCGACCAGATCCTCTGGGCCGACATGGTGGCGCTGCCGCTCTTCGCGGAGCCGACGGTCGTCGCGTGGCCCTCGCGCCTGGCGCAGCTGTCGCCCAACCCCCACGGCGCGAGCCTCCTGTGGTCCGTCGTCGACTGGCAGTGGGAGGTGCCCGGGCCGCTCCCCGGCTCGAGCTCGACAGGCTCGACGGCGACCCGGGCCCGGTAGGGGCGGCTTCGCACTGGTCTGACCCGCTGTCGCTCGGCGGGTCCGTGAGACCGGTGCGCTAGCATGGTTGCCCGCGACCGCGCCCCTGGTTGGCGTCGGATCACGAGTCGGAGTGGCGGAATAGGCAGACGCGCCAGCTTGAGGGGCTGGTGCCCGCAAGGGCGTAGGGGTTCAAGTCCCCTCTCCGACACCGCGAGAGGTGGGACCCCTCGTGAAGGAGCCGCGATAGCCGGCCTCGACGGCCAAGGTGGCCAGTGCGACGGCCAGATGGGTCTTGCCGCATCCGAGCTGGCCGAGCCACACGATGGGGCGGCGCTCCTCGCCAACAACTTCTGGCGCAACGCGCTCCAAGAAGATGTCGAGCCGTCAGGGATCGCCATCCCTGCCACCAGGAGCGGCCCGTTCGCCAGGCGGAGCGGTAGGCCGCGCGCCGTGACGCACGGGGTGGCGAAGGGCTTCGAGGCCGTCGACGCCAGGAAAGGGGGCAGGATCCCCGCGGCTGTTGGGATGCGGTGGAACAGCTCTGGGGAGACTTGCCTCGTCGATCGAACGTGGAGTGCCGAGCCGGGAGGTGTGTGGAAGCCCCGGGCGTCGTGAGAGGCAGACGAGCCGAGATCGGATCAGACGTTGCCGTCACCGTCGCTGGAGCCGCCGCTGTTGTCGCCGTCACCATCTCCGCCGCCGCCCTGGGGGATGGGGTTGGGCATGACGGGGGTCGTGGCCGGTGGGGCCGGGTGGGTGGCCGGGACCCTGGCGGGTTGCGTCACCGGAGCCGCGGCGGGAGCTGTGGGGGCAGGAGCTCCGAACGGTGTGCCGTCGGGGGCGATGAGGAGCCAGCCGGGGATGGACAGGCCGTTGGTGGTGCCGGCGCTGCGGTCGCCGGCGTAGTAGTAGAGCAGCCGCCCGTCGTAGGTCACCTGGTTGGGCACCTGGCCATTGGCGGTGCCGAGAGCACCCGCTTGCACGCCGGGGCCACCGACGGGGGAGCGCGACGCGAAGGCCGGCCAATGAATGGCGCACGAACCGGTGCATGCGGACAGAGAGCCATGGTCGGCGGTGAAGACATACAGGGCCCGACCGGAGGCGTCGGTGAGGTACATGCCTTTGGAGCTGGACTCGACGAGCACGCTGGGGGTTGCGGGCGCGGTCGTCGGAGCAGCGTAGGGGGTTTGGGCTGGGGCTGCAGCATGGTCGGGGGGCGCGGCGGCCGGTGAGTGGGTGGTCCCGCCGCAGGCCGAAAGGCCGATGGCGGCCGCGGCGACGCCGCCGAACAGGAGCTTGTGCACGGTGTTCTTCCCTTGTTTGAGAGGATGGTTCACCTGGCGGATCGGGTGCGCCGGCGGGGCCGGTCGGGCGCCAACACGGCGCAGGCGAGCAGGGCGAGCAGGCCGACGGCCTCGACCACCAGCGACGCTTTTGCCAGCGGGGCGGCGAAGGTGTCCTTGAAGCCGAAGAGGCCCACCTGCCAACTGATCAAGAATCCGCCGATGGTCGAGGCCATGAACCCGGCGCCGGCCAGGACAACCAGGAACCTGCGTAGCACGAGCAGGGTGACGGCCAAGACCGCGCCGCTGATGGCTTGAAGCAGGAACAGCGTGCCTATCGTCGGGATATTCCGGTATCCGGCCGCCCACAGGTGGCGGTGGATGCCGGCAGTTGCGGCCACGAGGCCCGCCCCGACAATGAGGCTGAGCAGAAACGCCCGCCGCCGAAATGGTATGGGGGCGAGCTGCTGGTTGGGTTCGGGGACCTTCTCGAGAGCCTGCATCTGGACAGACATACGCCAAGAACCTGCCCAGGGATTGCAGGCCATTCACGACCCCGACTGGTGCTCACCCATACGGTGCGGGCCCCGCTGGGTGCGTGACTCTTCCACGGGTTGACGTCAGGCTCAACGGAGGATGTGCAGCCCGAGGGAGGACGATCGCAGCTCACTGCGGCGCAGGAGCGCCGGACGGTGTCAGAGCATGCTCAGGACGAAGCGCATGGTGCGCCCGCGGCACGCCACGGCACCAGGCACAGGCGCAGCCGGTGAGCAGGCTGCGGGCCGTCAGCCTCGTCAGCGCGGGTATCGTGCACTTGACGCAATCATGCATACTACGTAAGGTTGCGGGTCATGCAAGTTGCTCCCGTCGTGGACGTGGCGACGCCAGCGGGGGCGCATGGGCGCGGCGGCATGGGGCCGGCGCCAGGGCGTGCAGGAGCATCGGGTAGCCAGTCCGGGAGCCTCGGGCGCCGCGAGCGCAAGAAGGACGCCGTGCGCCATGCCCTGCGCAGCGCAGCCCTCCGGCTGGCGAGCGAGCGCGGGCTGCACGCCGTGACCGTCGAGGCCATCACCGAGGCAGCTGACGTCTCGAAGCGGACGTTCTTCAACTATTTCTCCTGCAAGGAGGATGCGCTCATCGGGCCGGGCCGCGAGCTCGTGGGGCGCATCGCGGAGGAGCTCGGCGCCCGGCCGCCCGGCGAGGCCCCGCTCGACGCGCTGCGCGCCGTGCTGACGCAGCTCCTGGCGGAGGTGGAGGACTCTCCCGAGCAACGCGCGGACTGGGCTGCACGGATACAGCTGGTCCAGGCCTTCCCCGCGGAGCTGCTCCCGGAGCAGCTGGCCGTGTTCGCCGACCTCGAGCAGGCGGTCGCCACCGGCATCGGGCAGCGAGGCGGGCACGACCCCGACGCCGACCTCGTCGCGGCGCTCGTGGGCGCGGTCGCCGTGGCGGCGATCCGGGTCGCCTTCACCCAGTGGTGCAGGGGTGACACCACCGCGCGCCTCGTCGACCTGCTCGAGCGGGCCCTCGACATCGTCGGCCACGGGCTGGTCCCGCCGCCGAGCTTTTCGCCTCCGAGAGCTGGGCGACGCGTGGCGTCCGGCCGCACGACCCCGTCCCATCGTCGCTGACGGCTCGAGGAGCTGCGCCATGGACAGGATCTTCGGGGGCTTGGCCCGCTTCGTCGTGCGCTACCGGTTCCTCGTCGTGGCGGCGTGGATCGTCGTGGCCGTCGTCGCGACCAAGGCGTTGCCGTCGATGACGAGCGAGGTGAACAACAACAACAGCCAGTTCCTGCCTGCCTCCGCGCCGAGCGGGCAGGCGGCTTCCCTCGCCAAGCCCCTGCTCGGCGACGTGACCGGCGACAGCCAGATCCTGGTCGTCAGCTCGGCGGCCCACGGCACCCTGACCGCCGCCGACCAGGCGGCGATCGCCCACCAGGTGGCCGTCCTGCGCCGCGTACCGCGAGTGGTGCGGGTGGTGGAGGCGGCGGTCTCGCCGAGCGACGCCGCTGCCGAGGTGGCGGTCACGGCCTCGGTGAGCGCGTCGGACATCCGAGCCCAGAAGACCCTCGTCGACGACGTGAGCGCCGCCTTGGCCCGAGGTGGCGCGCCGCCGGGGCTGCGGGTGCACCTGGCGGGTCCCGTGGCGACCAACGTCGCGAACCAGAAGAGCTCCGACGAGACCGGCGGCCGGATCCAGGGCCTCTCGTTCCTCCTCATCATCGTGCTCCTGCTCCTCATCTTCCGGGCGCCGCTGGCTGCGCTCGTCACGCTCGTGCCGCCGGGCTTCGCGCTGCTCATCTCCTTCCGCTTCATCGGGGCGCTCGGCGCGCACGGGCTGCAGATCTCCGAGATCACCGACATCCTGTTGATCGTGCTGATGCTCGGTGCCGGGACCGACTACGGCCTGTTCCTCGTGTTCCGGGTGCGTGAGGCCCTTCGTGCGGGCCTGGACCCGAAGGCGGCGGTGCGCCACGCGCTGGTCCGGGTGGGCGAGTCGATCAGCGCATCGGCCGGAACCGTCATCCTGGCGGTCCTCACCCTCCTCCTCGCCACCTTTGGCATCTACCACGACCTCGGCGTGCCGCTGGCGCTCGGGATGGCCGTGATGTTGCTGGCCGGGCTGACCCTGCTGCCAGCGCTGCTGGCCGTCTTCGGCACGGCTGCGTTCTGGCCTACCCGCGTGGTGCCGGGGGATGGGCGCCACGGCCTGTGGGGACGCGTCGCCGGGCGGTTGGTCGTGCGTCCGGCGCTCACCCTGGGCATCGGGGTCATGGCGTTCCTCGGTCTGGCTGCAGCGGCGCTCGGCTACCACTCGGCGGGCTTCGGGGGCGCCACGGCCGCACCTGCAGGCTCCGACGCGGCGAAGGGCAACGCCCTTTTGGCGGCCGAGTTCCCGCACAGCACCGCCAATCCCGCCAACATCGTCTTCACGTACCCGGTGTCGGTGTGGAGCGATCCGTCACGGCTCGCGATCGCCCAGGACGTGCTCACCGGCTCCAAGCAATTCCGTGCCATCTCTGGCCCGCTCGACCCGAACGGCACCACCATCAGCGCGGCGGAGCTGGCCGCGCTGCACGCCCAGCTGGGCCCCCCCGGCGCGCTGCCGGCGCTCGAGCCCGCAGGGTCGGGCATTTCGCTCCCGCTGTACAACGCATACCGGGCGACCGCGCTGTTCGTGAGCACCGACGGGCGCACGGTGCAGTTCGAAGCGTCCCTGGCAGCTGGTGGCCAGCAGTCCACCGCCGCCATGAACGCCACGCCCGAGATCCGCCGCGTCGTGGCCGAGGCAGGAGCGAAGTCGGGCGCCCGGGCAGACGGGGTGGCGGGCGAGGCCGCCGCCCTCTACGACGTGAGCAGCGCCTCGAACGCCGACCTGGTGCACGTCATCCCCCTCGCCATCGTGGCGATCGGGATCCTCCTCGCACTGGTGCTGCGAAGCGCCGTGGCCCCGCTGTACCTGATCGTGAGCGTCGCGCTGTCCTACTTTGCTGCGCTCGGGCTCTCCACGTTGCTCTTCATCGACCTCGGCGGCGAGAGCGGCCTCACGTTCATCCTGCCGTTCCTGATGTTCATCTTCCTGCTCGCGCTGGGAGAGGACTACAACATCTTGGTCATGACCCGCATCCGCGAGGAAGCGCACCACCGTTCCCTTCGCCAGGCCGTCGTGGAGGCCGTGGGGCGGACCGGCCCGACGGTCACCTCTGCAGGGATCATCCTGGCCGGAAGCTTCGCGGTCATCGGCATCGCCGGCGGAAGCGGCCCGGGTGGCAGCGAGATCCGCGCCATCGGGTTCGGGCTCGCCGTCGGCATCCTCATGGACGCGTTCTTGGTCCGGACCCTGCTCGTCCCCTCGACGGTGGCCCTGCTCGGCCGCTGGAACTGGTGGCCGGGGAGGATGGCCCGCCGTCGCGCCGACGAGGCGCCTGCACCTCTCCCGCCGGCGCGCGAACCCGAGATCGCCCGGACGCGCTAGCAGGCGGTGCGAGGCGCACGGCCGCCAAGCACACGGTATCCCCGTCGCCGAGAAGGCCGCAGGGCTCGCTGGGACTCGATCGGTTCGCAACGGCGGCCGTCCCGGCCAGCCAGCCCTCGGTGAGCAACGTCGGCCGGCACCCGGCGGCCCTTGCTCCGGGGTGCCTGTCGAGTGAGACGTGGCGGGCGGTCAGATGGCGAGGTCAGCCCGCGACATGGCCGACCAGGGGCGTGGGGGGTCCCTGGGCTCGACCGCCACGTCCCAGATGCGCGAGGCGCTCGTGAGCACGAGCTTGACCGCGTCGGCGATGCAATCGGGCGTCGACTGCACCCCCGAGCAGATCCCCATGTCGGCCCAGCGCGCCATGTGCTCCATGGCGCTCGGGTCCATCTGGCCCTGGGTCGAACCCCCGGCGGTCGGGCCCACCAGGATCTTGGTGAAACCGATCTCGGGGTGCTCGGCCCGCCAGGTGTCGATCATGCGGTTCAGCGCCGCCTTCGTCGCGGTGTAGACGCCGATGCCCGGCCACGCCGGACCGGTGCTCGAGATCGACGAGAAGTACACGGCCGAGCCCCGCGAAGCCTGGAGGTGGGGAAGGGCGGCCCTCGTCACCAGCGCCGCGCCCATCACGTTGGTCTCGAACGTCCGGCGCCACCACTGCGCGTCGGCGGCCGCCAGGGCGACGAGGGAGATGGCGCCCGTGGAGTAGACCAGGTCGTCGAGCCCCCCGAGCCCGTCGACGGTGTCGGCGATCGCCTGCACGCACTCGCTCTCGTCGGTGACGTCGCACCGCACGCCGATGGCGGTCCCCTTGGCCTCCTTGGCTGCCGCCTCGCACGCGTCCTTGCGGCGGGCGGCGAAGGCGACGTGGGCGCCCGCCTCGCAGAGCCGCAGCCCGACGACCCGGCCGATGCCCGCCGACGACCCCACCACGAGCACACGCCGGCCCACGAGATCCCCCCCGTCCATGGTCCCTCCTCCTCTCGCTGCTCGAGCGGCCTGCCCCGTTTGCCCGAGCGGCCTGCCGCGTTCGGCGGCCGCAAGAGTACGCCGTCGGCTGCCGGCGGCAAGTGTACCGAGGGGGGCGCGCGAGCGCCCTTCCCGGCCGGCGCGGCGGACGGAGTTCCTCGATCCGCCGAGCCAGGAGCTGCTCTCGGCGCGCAAGAGCGCCCTTCCCGGCCGGCGCGGCACCCGGCAGGGAGCCGGCGCCGGCCCACCTGCCTGCGGCCCTCGTCCCATCGCCTACCCTTTGCCACGGGAGCGCCGCCGGCGCGGTGGGCACCAGGGCTCGCTGTGCGGGGGCCTGGTGCACGAGGAGGGGCTGTGGAACGCCACGAGCTCGAGACGGTCATCTACGAAAAGGACGGTCCGATCGCACGGATCATCTTGAACCGGCCGGAGAAGGCCAACGCCCAGAGCTCCCAGATGGTGTGGGACGTCGAGAACAGCCTCCGCGACGCCGAGGGCGACTACGCCATCAAGGTCGTCGTCATGAAGGCCAACGGCAAGGGCTTCTGCGCCGGCCACGACGTGGGAGGCGGCGGGGGGCCCGCGTTCCCCGAGTTCGTGGAGGCGATGGAGGCCGGGCACCCGTGGGGCGGCCCCGCCACGCTGTTCCTCTGGCCCGTGCTGCACCTCTGGGAGCTCCAGAAGCCGACGGTGGCCGCGGTGCACGGCTACTGCGTGGGCGGGGGAACGTACTTCGCGCTCTTGCACGACATCGTGGTCGCCGCCGACGACGCGTACTTCCAGATGCCCCTGCCCCAGGGGCTCGGCTTCCCCGGCGGCGAGACGATGATCGAGCCGTGGGTGCTCATGAACTTCCACCGGGCCTACGAGTACCTGTACCTGTCCCAGACGGTCGACGCCCGCGAGGCCCACCGTCTCGGGATGGTGAACCGGGTCGTGCCCCGTGACCAGCTGGATGACACCGTCGAGCTCATCGCCCACCAGATCGCACAGGCGCCCCTGTCGGTGCTCATGGGGATCAAGGCGGGCGTGAAGCGGGCCTGGGAGGGGATGGGCATGCGTGTCCACCTCCAGTCGCACCTCCAGGTCATGGAAGCCGTCGGCCGTGCCGGCGACGTCGCCGCGTGGCGCCAGGAGAACATCGAGAGGGGCTACGGGTCCTCGCCGCGCCAGGTGGCCGCCCGGCGAGCGGAGGCGGCCGCCGAGGAGCTGCGCGCGAAGCAGGCGGCAGGGGGCGGGCAACGCTGAGCCCCTGGTCACGGCCGCCGAGGGCAAAGAGGCCGTGAGGCGGGGGGCGAGGCGAGGCAGCGAGGTCGAGCGAGATCGAGAGCGAGAGCGAGAACGAGATCGGGAGCGAGAGCGCGAGCGAGACGGAGGGACGCCGATGGGCATCGCGATCGAAGAGCACCATGTGGAGCTGGCGGCCGTGGCCAGGGAGCTGCTCGCCGACCGGCAGGCTCTGGCCCAGCACCGGGCGATGCTCGACGCTGCCGACGAGGCGCTGCCCGAGCTGTGGGCGGACCTGGCCAAGGTCGGCTGGCTCGGCCTCCATCTCCCCGAAGCCCACGGCGGCTCCGGCTACGGCTTGCTCGAGCTGGCCGTCGTGGTGGAGGAGCTGGGCCGGGTGGCTGCCCCGGGCCCCTTCCTGCCGACCGTCGTGGCCAGCGCCACGGTCGCCGCGTGCGGCACGGGGGCCCAGCAGGCGTCGCTGCTGCCGGCGCTCGCCGCCGGGTCAGCGCCCGCAGGCTTGGGCCTGTCCGGCACGCTCGAGCGGCGCGGCTCGGTCCTCGAAGGAGATGCCGGGGTGGTGCTGGGTGCCAACGTGGCCGAGGTGCTCGTGGTGCCCTGCGGTGAGGACATGATCGTCGTGCCCGCCGGCCACGCGGGGGTCGAGGTCGTCCCCTCCCCGAGCCTCGACCGCGGGCGCCGGGTGGGGCGGGTGGCCCTCCACGCCGTGCCGATGGGCGACGTGGAGGTGCTGGCCGGCGCGCGGGCGACCGCGTTGCGGGTGGGCCGGGCGCTGGCGGCGGCCGAGGCGGCCGGCGGGGCATCAGCGTGCAGCGAGCAGTCCACCGCATACGCGAAGGTGCGTGTCGCCTTCGGCCGGCCCATCGGCCAGTTCCAGGCGGTCAAGCACCACTGCGCCAACATGTTCGCCCAGGCCGAGATGGCGGTGGCTGCAGCCTGGGACGCTGCTCGGTTCCCGCTCGACGACGCCCAGGGCAACCTGGCGTCGTCCGTTGCCGCTGCGGTCGCCCTGCCCGCGTTCTTGTTCTGCAGCCGGCTCAACATCCAGGTGCACGGCGGCATCGGCTTCACCTACGAGCACGACGCCCACCTCTACCTGCGCCGCGCCATGTCGCTGCTCGCCCTCTTCGGACCTCTGGAGGACGCCCGCGAGGAGGTGCTGCGGGCGGCGCTGGCCGGCCATCGCCCGGTCACGGCGCTCGGGCTGGTCGTCGACGAGCCCGACACCCGCGCCGAGGCGCGTGCGTTCCGCCAGCGCTACGAGTCGCTGCCCGAAGCGGCGCGTCGCGACGCGCTCATCGACTCCGGCTTCCTCGTGCCGCACTGGCCTCCCCCCTGGGGCCGCTCGGCCACCCTCCGCCAGCAGGTGGCGATCGACGAGGAGCTGGCCGGGATCCCGCGGCAGGCCGCAGGGGGCTGGCTGGCGCTGACGCTGTCCGCCGTCGGCACGCCCGAGCAGCAGGAGCGGTGGGTCCGGCCGGCGCTCGACGGGTCGCTGCGCATCTGCCAGCTCTTCAGCGAGCCCGACGCCGGCTCCGACCTGGCGTCCCTCACCACCCGCGCCGAGCGCGTCGAGGGAGGGTGGGTGGTGAACGGCCAGAAGGTGTGGACCAGCGGGGCGATGACGGCCGACTGGGGCTACGCCCTCGTGCGCACCAACCCCGACGTCGAGAAGCACGCCGGCATCACCGTGATGATGATCGACATGAACGCCCCCGGCGTCGAGCGGCGCGGGTTGCGCCAGATCACCGGCGACGCCCACTTCGCCGAGGTGTTCCTCGACGACGTGTTCGTGCCCGATGGCGACGTGATCGGCGAGGTCGACAAGGGCTGGGACGTCGCACGGCTGACCATGGGCAACGAACGGATGGTGATCGGGAGCACGATCACCCACGTGGCGCCGGACCTGCTCGTGCGCCTGGCTGGCGAGCGCCTCGACGAGCACCATCCCCTCCGACAGGACGTCGGCGCGATCGTCGCGGAGCACCACGCCCTGTCGATGCTCGACCTGCGGCGCGCGATCCGCGCGCTCGCCGGCGGCGGCACCGGGGCGGAGGGCAACATCACCAAGCTCATCGGCAACGAGCTCGACCAGCGGCTGACCGAGGTCGCCATGCGGATCCTGGGCCCCGACGCGGCAGCCGTCGACGGCGACGTGGCCGAGTGGGGCTACCAGTTCCTCTTCACGCGCGCCTACACGCTCGGGGGCGGGACCTCGGAGATCTCGCGCAACGCCATCGGCGAACGGATCCTCGGCCTGCCCCGCGACCCGCGGCCGGCCGAAGCCACGCGTGCGGGGGCGGCGCGGTGAACATCGACCTGCACGTCTCGCGCTTCGACTGGGCTGCGTCGCCCGAGGTGATGGGCGCCGGGCTGGCCGGCCTGGCCGGCACGGCCGAGGAGGTGGGGGTCCGGGCGCTGTCGTTCATGGACCACTGGTTCCAGATGGACCGGGTGGCGCCCGCCGAGGACCCGATGCTCGAGGGGTACACGGCGCTCGGCTTCGTGGCGGGCACGACCCGACGCCTCCGGCTCCGGCTCCTCGTCACCGGGGTGACCTACCGGCATCCCGGGCTGCTGGCGAAGACCGTCACCACGCTCGACGTCCTCTCCGGGGGCCGGGGGGAGCTCGGGATCGGGGCCGCCTGGTACGAGCGGGAGCACCGCGGGCTCGGGGTCCCGTTCCCGCCCGTCGCCGAGCGCTTCGGCCGCCTCGAGGAGGCGCTCCAGATCTGCCTGCAGATGTGGAGCGACGACAACGGCCCGTACCGGGGCACCTACTACACGCTCGAGGAGACGCTCTGCATGCCGCCCCCGGTCAGCCGGCCAAGGCCGCGCATCCTCATCGGGGGGAGCGGCGAACGCAAGACGTTGCGCCTCGTCGCCACCTACGCGGATGCCTGCAACATCTTCGGCTCCCCCGACGTGGTGGCGCACAAGCTCGCCGTGCTCCGGCGCCATTGCGACGCCGTCGGGCGAGACCCGGCAGAGATCGAGGCGACGGCCCTGTTCGGGCCCCTGGCGCCCGACACCGGCCCGGACGACCTCGTACGGCGGGCCGAGGCCTTCGCCGCGGTGGGCGTGGAGACGCTCATGGTCGGTGCCGTCGGGGCGGAGCCCGCCCGCTGGCTGGAGGAGAGCCTCGCCCCGGCGATGCCCCGGCTTGCGAGCCTGTAGCGCCCGACCCGGCGCGGCCCCGCACCGACCCCGGCTCACCGACCCGGTTCACCCACCAGGCGGCTCACCCACCAGGCGGCTCACCCACCAGGCGGGCGGTACGTGGCCCCCACCCTGACGGCGGCGTCGATCTCCTCGGGAGTCAAGAGGACGGTCGTCTTCGTGTCGACTTTGCCGCTCGCGGCCGTGAGCAGGCCGAGACCGGCTGCGGTCACGTTGTCGGGCATCTCGATGATCGCGACCACGTCGCTCGCGCCGAACGCGTAGTAGAAAGCTTCCAGCCTGCCGCCCACGCTCGAGCAGGCCTGCTCGAGGGCCGCCCGTCGAGCGGAGCCGCCCTCTTCGCGTAGCCCCTGGACCCCCTCGCCGGTGTAGGACGCTTCGATGAGGTACTTGGGCATGGTGGTTCCCCCTCGCTCGAACCCGCCCGTCGTCCGCCGGCTCTGCTCGCGCCCAGTCTCGCGCCCGGCTGTCGCTGGGGCAACGGGCGCTTGCTGCGCACTGGCGACGAGCCCCAAACGTGGGCACTAGGGTTGCCGGAACGAATCGCCGGCGGCGGCGCCTGCAGGTTGGCCGCCAGCCGAAAGGGGGAGGGCGGCGCCCGCAGGTTGGCCGCCAGCCGAAAGGGGGAGAGCATGCCGGTTGCCGAGCTCGGGGACCAGGAGATCGCCTACGAGGTCATCGGCGAGGGCCAGCCGTGGGTCGTCACGCCGGGCGGGCGCTTCAGCAAGGACTACGGGGGCATCCGAGAGTTCGCCCAGGCGCTGGCCGAGCGCGGGCGGCGGTGCCTCATCTGGGACCGGCCCAACTGCGGCGCGTCGTCGGTCAACTTCACCGGCGAGTCCGAGTCGGTGATGCAGGCAGACACGCTGGCCGAGCTCCTGCGGCACCTCGGGTTCGGCCCCACGATCATCGTCGGGGGCTCCGGCGGTGCCCGGGTGTCGCTGCTGACCGCCGCTCGCCATCCCGACATCACGGCCGGCCTCGGGATCTGGTGGATCAGCGGCGGGCCCTTCGGGAACATGTCGCTGGCCAACGTCTACTGCTGGCCGTCGTTGACCGCGGCGTGGAACGGCACCATGGAGGACGTCGCCAACCTCGAGACGTGGGAGGAGGTCATCCGGCGCAACCCCCGCAACCGCGAGCGGTTCCTGGCCCAGGACCGCGAGGCCTTCGTCGAGACGATGGCGCGCTGGGGCCACGCCTACTGTGCCTGCGGCGACCCGCTCGTGCCGGGCCTGGCGGATCACGAGGCAGCCGCCATGACCGCGCCGATCCTCGTGTTCCGCAGCGGCAGGAGCGACATGTTCCACACCCGTGCCACCTCGGAGCGGCTCGCGGCCAACCTGCCGAACGCCCGCCTCGTGGAGCCGCCGTGGGGCGACCGGGAATGGATCGAGCGCCAGGCCGCCTCGGCCGCGGGCGGGGCCCTCTTCGAGCGCTGGCACCTCCTGGTACCCCAGCTCGTCGAGTGGGCGGACGAGACGATCACGTCCTGAGCGACATGCTGCGCAGGCCGTCTGGCAGAGGGGATCTGCCGGCTCCGGGCGGGGCGCAGCAGGAGCTGGTGCCCCTGGCGCTCGACGCCGTCCGGGGCAGCACCGGCCTTGGCGGCGGACGCGGGCGCAAGTAACGTCGTCCGGCAGACCGCCGGCCACCAAGGCAACGCGAGCGGGTCCGGCACGGTGCGAGGGCACCGGGGTAAGGAGGGACGGCAATGAGCGACAGCGCGTTGGAGTACATCCAGGTCACCCACCGTGAGCTGCCCTATCCGACCTTCGACGCCGACAACCATCTCTACGAGAACCGCGACGCCCTCACCAAGTTCCTCCCGCCCGCTTACGAGGGCGTCATCAAGTACGTCGAGGTCAACGGGCGTACCAAGCTCGCCATCAGGGACCAGATCACCGACTACATCCCCAACCCCACCTTCGTGAAGGTGGCCGCTCCCGGCGCGGCGGGCTTCGACGTCACCAAGGGGGGCGGCGGCATGGACGATCCCCGGGCCAAGGGCCTCCAGACCCAGCAGCCGGGCGGCACCAAGCTCATGGTCATGCCGGGCGTCGACGCCTTCTTCGACCCCGAGCCGCGCCTCGAGCTCATGAAGGAGATGGGCATCGACCGGACCCTGCTGTGGCCGACGCTCGCGAGCGTGCTCGAAGAGCGGGTGGCCGACGCGCCCGACGTGGCCGTGGCGGTCGTCCATGCCCTCAACCAGTGGATGCACGAGCACTGGTCCTTCGCCTACGCCGACGCCATCTACGCCACCCCCATCATCTCGTTGGCCGACGGCAACGACGCGGCCATCGCCGAGCTCGAGTACGTGGCGGAGCGCGGGGCCAGGATCTTCCTCCTGCGGGTGGCGCCGGTGCCCACCTGGAAGGGCCGCAAGTCCTTCGCGCTGCCCGAGTTCGACCCCTTCTGGGAGCGGGTGCAGGAGCTTGACCTCGTCGTCGGGATGCACTCGGGCGACCCCGGGTACACCAGGTACACCAACGAGTGGGAGGGGATCAACCGGGAGTTCTCCGCATTCCGCCAGAACGGCTCGCCGGCCTTCTTGCGCCTGGCGTCGGAGAAGAGCAACCTCGTCGACGCCCTCGCCTCGATCATCGGCCACGGCCTGGCCACCCGCTTCCCGAGGCTGCGCTTCATGCCGGTCGAGTTCGCGAGCTCCTGGATCCGGCCCTTCTACGCCAAGCTCCAGCGGGCCGCCGAGCAGAGCCCGGTGCTCTTCGACGAGGACCCCGTCGAGGTGTTCCGCCGCAACGTCTGGGTGCACATCTTCCACGAGCCCGACCCCAAGGGCCTCATCGACCTCGGGATCCCCGTCGACCACCTCATGTTCGGCTCGGACTTCCCGCACCCCGAGGGCATGGCCGACCCCCTCGCCTATCACGAGATCGTCCGGGACCTTCCCATGGACCACCAGGAGCTCATCATGGGCGGCTCCCTCGAGAAGGCGATGAAGGTCGGTCGGTACACGGCCTGAGGGCCCACGGCGGCCCGGGCCACACCCCCGTGAGCCCGGGCGCCCGCGTAGTCCACCCTGCTTCCTCGGGCACGCCGGGGCCACACCCCCGTGAGCCCGGCGTGCCCGTCCGACCCGCGCCACCTCGCTCGGTCACGCGGCGGTCGTCGTGGGCGCGACCTGCGGGGCGCCCCCCTTGCCCTCGGTAGAACATTGATCTACCCTGTCGGCGAGGCAGCGGAGGGACGGGCGGCGACGCCCGGGAAGGCCGGCTCGGGGCGCACGGGGAGGGTGATGACGTCGAAGGCGGATGCCGAGCGCTTCAGGGTGCTCTACGACGTCGAGCGCCACGTGATGGCGACCGACGGGGGCATCCTGGTCGAGGACCCCTACCCGGCGTTCGCCGAGCTGCGGGCTCGAGCCCCGGTGCACCGGGGCTCGGTGCGCGAGCTGCTCGGGTATCCGCCGGGGGGTCTGAGCCTACGGGGGGATGCACCGGTGTACTCCGCCTTCTCCTTCGAGGCGAACGACATCGTCCTGCGGGAGAACCAGGTGTTCTCGTCCGCCTACTACTCGGGATCGGTCACCCCGCTCTTCGGGGCTCGCACCATCCTCGAGATGGTGGGCGAGGAGCACCGCCGCTACCGGGCGCTGGTCCAGCCCGCGTTCTCGCCCAAGCGCGCCCAATGGTGGATCGACAAGTGGATCGCCTCGCTCGTGGACGAGGCGATCGGCGCCTTTGAGAGGCACGGGCGGGCCGAGCTCAACGCAGAATTGTGCTCGAGGATCCCGCTCCAGACGATCACCTCCAGCTTCGGGCTGAGCCGCCAGGAGGCACTCGACTTCCGCCAGGACGCAGAGGGCGGCGGGATGGGAGGTGCCGACCCCGCGGCGGCCCGCGAGCGCCACGAGCGCGCCACGGCCATGCTCCGGCGGGTCATCGAGGATCGGCGCGCCCGTCCCCAAGACGACGTCATCACGATGCTCGTCGAGAGCGAGATCGAAGAGGACGGCCAGCGCCACCTGCTCACCGACGACGAGATCTTCGGCTTCTCGCGGCTCATCCTGACGGCCGGCTCGGGCACCACCTGGCGCCAGCTCGGCATCCTGCTCGTCGCCCTCCTGAAGGAACCGGCGCTCCTCGACGCCGTGCGCCAGGACCGCCAGCTCCTGCGCCGGGCCATCGAAGAGGCGGTCCGCTGGGAGCCGACCGATCCCATCTTCCGCCGTCTCACGACCCGCGACGTGACGCTGTGCGGGGTCGACATCCCGGCCGGCGCGGTGGTCGAGATGAACCTCGGTGCCGCGAACCGTGACCCGGCCCGCTGGGAGGACCCCGAACGCTTCGACCCCTTCCGTGACCTCAAGCCGAACCTCGGATTCGCCGGCGGGCCCCACATCTGCCTGGGCATGCACGTGGCGCGGGCCGAGATGTGGGTGGCCATGAACGCCGTGCTCGACCGGCTGGCCAATCTCCGCCTCGACCCCGAGGTGCCCGACGTGCGCATCATCGGCCTCGAGCACCGCGGGCCCAACGGCATCCCCGTGCTCTTCGATCCGCCCACTGAGGCACGGAGCATCGGGGGCGTGCCATGACGGCCAAGATCGCCGACATCCGCCGTTCCTACGTCGGAGGCCGGTTCCTCCCGGGTGCCGGCCCGCCCCTAGCCGTCGAGAACCCCGCCACCGAAGAGGTGGTGGCCGAGGTCGAGACCCTGACGCTGGCCCAGATGGAAGAGGCCGTCCTCGCTGCGAGGCGCGCCTTTGACAGCGGCGCCTGGAGCGGGCTGGGGCGCGAGCAGCGCGTCGAGAAGGTGCTGGCCATGGGGGAGTACCTGCGGGGGAGGGCCGAGGAGATGGGGGCGACGCTCACGGCCGAGGCCGGTGCGCCGCAGGCCATCATGGGCGCGCAGGTCCAGATGCCCCTCGACCACCTCCGCGCCGCCTGCGAGCTCTACCTCACGATGCCCGAGACCGAGCACACCCCGCGCCCGCTCGGAGAGATCGTCGCCGCCGATCGCGTCGCGGTGAGCGTCATGCGCTGGGAACCGATCGGCGTGGTGGCGGCGATCGCCGCCTACAACTTCCCCGTCCAGACGACCATCTGGAAGTTCGTGCCCGCGTTGCTCACCGGGAGCACCGTCGTCCTGCGGCCGAGCCCGCTCACCCCCATCGCCACCCTCATGATCGGCGAGGCCGCCGAGGCCGTCGGCCTCCCGGCCGGGGTCCTCAACGTGGTGGTCGAAGGGGGTGTGGAGGGGGGCGAGCTGCTCACGTCGCACCCGGCGGTCGACTGCGTCAGCTTCACCGGCTCGACTGCCGTGGGCAAGGCGATCATGGCCCAGGCCGCGGCAACCGTGAAGCGGGTCATCCTCGAGCTCGGCGGCAAGTCGGTGCAGCTGTACCTGCCCGATGCCGTCGAGCGCGCCGGCGCGGGCTGCACCGGCGTCTTCGCCGCTCACGCCGGCCAGGCGTGCGTGGCGCCCACCCGGATGCTCGTTCCCGAGAACCGCAAGGCCGAGGTCGTCGAGCAGGCGGCGCGTGTGGCTGGCGCGCTCCGGGTCGGTGACCCCGCCGACCCGAGCACGCTCGTCGGGCCGCTCATCTCTGCCGCGCAGCGCGAGCGCAACGAGCGCTACGTGGCCGAAGCTCTCGCAGCCGGCGCGTCGGTGGCGGCCGGCGGGAAGCGGCCGGCGGGGCTCGAGCGGGGCTACTACTTCGAGCCGACGGTCCTCGACGTGCCGGACAACACGAACCCGGCTGCGCGCGACGAGATCTTCGGCCCCGTGCTCTGCGTCATCGGCTACCGCGACCTCGACCACGCTGTCGAGATGGCCAACGACTCGGTGTACGGGCTCGCCGGCCAGGTGCACGGCAACGACCTCGCCGCGGCGGTAGGGGTCGCCGAGCGCATCCGCGCCGGCGCGGTCAGCGTCAACGGTGGCTACAGCGGTGCCTACGCCTCCTCGGGGGGCTACAAGCACAGCGGGCTCGGCCGCGAGCGCGGGATCGACGGGATCCGAGCCCTCCAGCAGGTCAAGCACCTCAGCGTGAGCAGCCCGCCGTGACGGGTTCCGCGTGGCCGGCGGTCGACGTGTTCGACGGGGTACGCGTCGTCGAGCTCGCCCAGTTCGTGTTCGTGCCTGCCGCTGGCGCGCTCCTCGCAGACTGGGGCGCGGACGTCGTCAAGATCGAGCACCCCGTCCGGGGCGATGGTTACCGAGCCCTCGTCAGCCAGGGGATCCTGCGCACCTCGGCCACCGGCGTCAACGAGAACATGGAGATGCACAACCGCGGCAAGCGCAGCATCGGCCTCGACGTGGCCTCGCCCAAGGGGCGCCGCGTCCTGCTCGAGCTGGTCGCGTCGGCCGACGTGTTCCTGACCAACTTCTTGCCCTCCACCCTGGCCCGTTGGGGCCTCGACGTCGAGGGGCTGCGCGCCGTCAATCCGAGGCTCATCTATGCCCGCGGCCACGGTCACGGCGTGCGGGGCCCCGACGCCGACATGCCCGCCTACGACGCGACGGCGTTCTGGGCCCGCGGCGGCTTGGGCGCCACGCTCACACCGCCTGCGCTCGAGCGGCCGGTGGGCCAGCGTGGCGGCTTCGGGGACCGGACCGGCGCGACCAATCTCGCCTTTGGGATCGCGAGCGCCCTGTTCCGCCGTGAGCGGACCGGAGCGCCGTCGGTCGTGGACGTGTCGCTGCTCAGCACGGCGATGTGGACGCTCGCGTCAGACGTGCTGTCGGGTCTCCAGGGCAACTGGGCCGCGGCGCCGGTGGCCGGCCAGGCGGCTCGCCTGTCGCCCAACCCCCTCAGCAACACCTACGAGACCAAAGACGGCCGGTTCCTGAGCCTCCTCCTCCTCCAGCCCGACCGCCACTGGCCCGCCCTCGCTCGAGCCATCGGCCGGGAGGACCTCCTCGAGGACCCGGCGTTCGCCACGGGCTCGGCCATCCTCGAGCACCCGGCCGACATGGTCGACATCCTCGAGCCCCTGTTCAAGTCGCGGACGCTCGCGGAGTGGCGGGACGCGTTCCTCGGCGCTCGGTTCCCGTGGGCCCCCTACGCGCAGGTGCCCGAAGTGATCGAGGACCCCCAGGTGGCGGCCAACGGGTACGTGGCAGAGGTGGAGCACGAGGCGGGCAACTTCCGCGTGCCGACCGGGGCAGTGCAATTCGACGAGCGCCCGGCGGCGCTCCGGCGCGGGCCTGAGCACGCCGAGCACACCGAGGAGATCCTCCTCGAGCTGGGCTACGGCTGGGAGGAGATCGCGACGTTCAAGGAGGAGGGCGTCGTCACCTGACGCCGCCCGAAGGAAGGAGCAGATATGACCGAGTACCGGCTCATTTCGTCCGATTCGCATGTCACGATGCCGGACGAGGCCTGGCAGACCTACCTCGATCCCGAGTTCCGCGATCGCGCCCCGCGCATCGAGCACACCGACGAGGGAGACGTCCGGGTCTTCGAGGGCAAGGCAACCCCGATCATGACCCTCGACAACCTGGCCGGCAAGAAGCCAGAGGAGTTCAAGCTGAACGTCCGCAAGCTCGACGAGCAGCGACCCGGCGCCTGGGACCCGGTGGAGCGTCTCAAGGACATGGACCTCGACGGCGTGGACGCCGAGGTGCTCTACGTAGGCGGCCCGCTGATGTCGGCAGACCCCGCACTCCGGTTGAACAGCGTCCGGGGCTACAACCGTTGGCTGTCGGACTACGCCTCCCACGCCCCCGGGCGGCTCCTCGGTGTGGCCGCCATCCCCATCGACACCCCCGAGCGGGCCGCCGAGGAGGTCCGCTTCGCCGCCTCGCAGCCCGGGCTGGTGAGCGGCTACATCCCGCTGTTCCCGCCCGAGGGCGACTACGGCGACCCGAAGTGGGACGTGATGTGGAAGGCGTTCCTCGACGCCGACTTCCCCGTGGGGCTGCACGTCGGTGGCCGGCGCCCTGGCACGCCGGTCGTGAGCATCTACGAGAGCGCGCCCCGGTTCATGACCGGGCTCGTCATGAGCAAGCTGACCATGGCCGAGGCCGTCTCCGAGCTGATCCACGGTTTGGTCCTCCAGCGCTTCCCCGACCTGCGCGTCGTGGCCGTCGAGGGCCAGATCGGCTGGATCTCCTTCTTCCAGTACTACTCGGACCACCTGTGGGAGAAGCACCGGTACTGGACCAAGAGCGAGCTCGTCGAGCCGCCGAGCCACTACTTCCGTCGCCAGGTCTTCGCCACGTTCATGGAGGACCCTGTCGGGCTGCGGGAACGGCACCACATCGGCATCGACAACATCATGTGGGCCAGCGACTACCCCCACTCCGAGACGACGTGGCCCAACTCCAAGTCGCTGACCGACGAGTGGTTCACGCCCTACGGCGAGGAGGACAAGGCCAAGATCCTCTGGCAGAACGCCGCCCGGCTCTACAAGCTGAGCTGATGGCGAGCCTTCCCTACCGCATCGAGATCGACCGCGGGGTCTGCATGGGCTCGGGGGTCTGCACCGTCTACGCCCCCGGCACCTTCGGGATCGACGACGACACGAAGTCCACCGTCGTCGACCCCGCGGGGGACCCCCTGGAACAGATCGAGGCGGCAGCAGCAGGCTGCCCCACCGGCGCGATCAGCGTCGTCCGGCTCCCTTCGAGGCAGCTGGGCAACTAGCCTGGCGGGACCATGGCCGGACCCGCAGCGTTGCAAGAGCTTCCCGCGCCCAAGCAGTGGGAGCTGCGGGCAGCTCGCCGCGGCGGCGGCCGACCGGTGGAGGGCGGGCGTCCCTTCGCCAACGAGATCATCGACGCGGCGTGGGCCCTCGTGCAGGACGACGAGAACCTCGAGTTCACCGTGAAGCAGGTGACGGAACGTGCCGGGGTGGCCCTCCAGACCTTCTACCGCTACTTCGGCAACAAGGACGAGCTGCTCCTGGCCATGTTCGAGGAGTCCATGCGCGCCGCCACGGCACGCTTCCTCGACGTCGCGACAGCCGACCCCGTCGATCACCTGCGGCACCTGGTCACCGAGCCCATCCTCATGGAGTTCGACGAGCGGGCCCAGCGTGTGGTCCGCTGGCGCGGCCGGGAGCGCCAGCGCCTGCTCGAGTTCTTCCCCGACGCCGTCGAAGCGGTCTACGAGCCCTACCGGGCCGCCATCGCCGAGGCCATCGCAGCGGCGTGCCGCGCCGGGGCGGGCACCTGCGAGGCCCCGGACGTCGACGCCACGATCATCCTCCACCTGGTCCAGGAGATGGCCCATGGCGTCCACGGCGGCGGCATCGACCACCCGCCGCGCCTCGTGGCCGAGCGGGTGTGGCACCTGGTGCGAGCCGGGCTGGCGGCGGGGAGCACCCCGGAAGCGGGCGAGAGGCGGCGGCGCTCGCGTCGATAGAACTATGCTCTACCGGGCGCCCGGCGCGACGGCCGGAAGAGGCGCCGACGGCACGCCGCCTCGGGAGGGGGAGCCATGCTGCTCGAAGGCAAGTCCTGCGTGATCACGGGAGCCGGCTCCGGCGTCGGCCGGGCCTCTGCGCTCGTGTTCGCCCGCGAGGGTGCCAGGGTCCTGTGCGCGGATGTGCGGGACGACTGGGCGGCCGAGACGGTGCGCCTCGTCGAGAAACAGGGTGGGACTGCGGTGGCAGTAGCCTGCGACGTCACGAGGGAGGCCGACGTCGAGGCGGCCGTCGCCGCAGCGGTGGCCAGCTTCGGCCGCCTCGACGTGATGTTCAACAACGCCGGCGTCTCCACGCCGGCCGGCGCCGGTCCGTTCGAGACCTACGACGCTGCCGCCTTCGACCGGCTGATCGACATCAACCT
>DATGLW010000053.1:0-2566 GCA_035293965.1 Acidimicrobiales bacterium | reverse complement strand
GGAGGAATTGCCGACCGACTACGAGGGGTTCGCCTGGGACTTCGACGAGGACCCCGATCACTGGGCGTTCTACCGGCAATTCTGGAAGAAATTGGGTGCCAAGCGCTGGCTCGAGCCGGGCTGGCCACGTCAGTACGGCGGTGCCGAGATGTCGCGACGAGCATGCCGGGTCGTGACCGAGGAGCTCGATCGGCGGCGGGCAGGTGGCCTTGCGGGGATCGGCGCCTCGGTCGGACCTGCGATCCTGCGGTTGGGGACCGAGGAGCAGAAGGCAGCCTTCCTCCCGGGCATGGCTGCCGGCGAGATCATGTGGGCGGAGGGCTACACCGAACCCGAGGCCGGGTCCGACCTGGCGTCGCTCCGCACGCGAGCCGAGCGCGACGGCGACGACTGGGTCATCAGCGGGCTCAAGACCTTCTGTACGTCCGGGCACCACTGCAACTGGATCATCATCGCCGCCCGCACGGACCCAGACGAGACCAAGCGGCACCGAGGCATCAGCTACTTCCTGTCCCCCATGGACGCCGCGGGCATCGAGCTCGAGCCGCTCTACAACATCGGCGGCGGCCGCCAGAACCTCGTGCACCTCGACGCGGTGCGGGTACCTGGCAACCGCCTGCTCGGGGACCTCAACCAGGGATGGACGCAGATCTGGTTCGGGCTGGGCGGCAACCCCATCCCCGAGTTCCCCGACGACGATCCCGGGCCCGAGATCGACTACGAGCCGCCGCGCACCGGCCGGGGCTGGGTCCTCGACCAGCTGATGGCGTACTGCCGCTCGACCGAGCGCGACGGTGTGCCGCTGAGCGAGGATCCGGTCGTCCGGATGCAGCTGACCGACCTGGCGATCGGCGTGGAGATCGAGGCCATGCTCGCCCTCGAGGGGGCCTGCGAGTACGGCAGCCACCTCCACCAGGCGATCACCAAGGAGTTCCAGCCTCGCTTTGCCCAGGTCTGCATGGAGGTGCTCGGGCCTGTGGGCCAGATCCAGTCCGGGCCCTGGGCCCCGCTGGCCGGTGAGATCGACCGTACCTACCGCCGGTCCTTCGGCAACCACGCCGGGGGCACCTCCCAGCTCAAGCGCATGGTCGTGGCCACCCGCGTGCTGGGCCTGCCGCGATAGCTCGCCGCCGATCGCCGCCGAAGGGAGCTCGCCATGACCATCGACCTCTCGCTCGCCGAGCACCAGCAGGAGCTCCAGCGCGCCGCGCGCGACTTCTTCGCCGAGCAGTGCCCGGCAAGCGCCGTGCGTGACCTCGAATCCGACCCGGCCGGCTTCGAGCCGGGGCTCTGGCGCCAGATGGCCGTGCGCGGCTGGCTGGGCCTCACCTTCCCGGCGGGCCTCGGCGGGGGCGGCGGCACCTTCCTCGACCTCCTCCCCCTCTACGAGGAAATGGGGCGGTTCCTCGTGCCGAGCCCCCACCTCGACACGGTGGTCGTGGCAGGCGACGTCGTGCTGCAAGCCGGCACCGACGAGCAGCGCCGAGCCCTCGTCCCCGAGATCGCCGCCGGGCGGTGCATCGTGAGCCTCGCCGCCACCGGGGAAGGCGGCGCCTTCGGCCCCGCCGGCCTTGGCCTCCGGGCTGCCCGCCGAGGTGGGGACTACGTCCTCGACGGCACGGCGCTCCTGGTCGCGTTCGCGCCGTCGGCCGACCGGCTGCTCTGCGCGGCCCGGACGAGCGGGAGCCCGAGGGAGGCTCGTGGCGTCACGCTCCTGCTGGTCGAGAACGGCACCGCCGGCGTGTCGTGGAACCGCCTGCCCAACATCGCCGGCGCGCCCCTCTACGAGGTGTCTTTCGAGGGAGCGGTCGTGCCTGCCGAGCAGGTGGTCGGGCAGCCCGACGAGGGGTGGGCCGCGCTGTCGGCAGCCGCCACCAAGGGCGCCGTGCTCCAGACGGCGAGCATCATCGGGGCGGCTCGAGCCGTGCTGGAGATGACCAACCGCTACGCCCAAGAGCGCGTGCAGTTCGGCACCCCTATCGGGCGCAACCAGGCAGTCCAGTACCTCGTGACCGACATCCTCATCGACCTCCACGGCATCGACCTGCTGACCAGGCAGGCCGCGTACCGCATCGACGCCGGCCTGCCCTATGGGCGTGAGGCGACGATGGCCATCGTCCAGGGCAAGAAGGCCGCCGCCCACCTCCACCGGCAAGCCCACGAGGTCCACGCCGGCATCGGGTTCATGGCCCACCACGACCTGAACCTGTACTCGCGGCGCTCCAAGTTCTGGGAGAACAACCTGGGCGACGCCCGTTACTACCAGGAGCAGCTGGCAAGGGAGCTTCGCCTCTGAGGCGCGCTCACCTGCCGGGTCCACGGGCCCGCCCCCAAGCGGGGGGCCGGGCGCTCACAGCGAGCGAGCCGCCAGGACCCCTGTGATCGCCGCGCCACCCGACGCCCCCAGCACGGCCATGCGCCCACCGGGTGGCAGGTGGCGGAGGTCGAGGAGCGTGGCCCACGCGTCGAGGGTGTCCGAGAGGGCAGCAGCCTCGACCCAGCCCCGCAGGGGGGCACCTCGGCGAAGCGCCAGGAGCGCCCCGAGGCCGAGGGCCACGTCGCGACC
>DATGLW010000052.1:0-2481 GCA_035293965.1 Acidimicrobiales bacterium | reverse complement strand
ACGGGCTGGCCGGTCGACTGGCGGACCTCCTGGACGAGCTGCTTGGCCTTGGCCGGGTCGGGCTTCGGGTACGACGTAGTCGTGTAGTAGGGAGAGCTCGGCGTGAAGGGGCTGTTAGACGGGGGGTTCACGCCCCCGGCGTCGATCACCTTCACGTACTCCTGGGAGCTCACCGCCATCGCCGCCGCCTGCCGGACCCGGAGGTCGCTGAAGGGCGCCTTCGAGAGGTTGAGCAGGAGGCAGCCCATGTCGGGCTCTCCGGCCGAATGGGTGGCGTCGTCCACGAAGCTGAGGGAGCTGTCGGACTTGAGCTGGCCGGTCACCTGCGCGTTCGAGGTGTGGATGATGTCCACCTGGCCGGTCATCAGGCTGTTGAGCAGCTGCTGCGCGTCGGGGATCGGCTTGTAGGTGATCGAGTCGAGGTAGGGGAGGTTGGGTCGCCAGTAGTGCGGGTTGCGGGTGGCCGTGAAGTGGTCGTTCGGCGTCCAATCCTGGAAGACGAAAGGCCCGGTCCCGACCGGGTCCGTCTGGCTCTTCGAGGCGAGCCAGTTGGGCTCGGCGACGAAGGCGATCTGGCCGCCGATGCCGCCCGCCAGGAAGTAGTCGAAGGGCACCCAAGGCGACTTCATGTGGACCTCGACCGACAGCGGCCCCGACTGGTTGATGGTGTCGATGGTGGCGAGGGCCGGCCCGGTCAGGATCGAGGTCTTCTGGGCTTCGAAGTTGGCGGCGAGGGCGGCGCCGTCGCACGGGGTCCCGTTGTGGAACACGACGTTCTGCCGCATGGTCACCGTCCACACCGTGTAGTCGGCGTTCGGGGTGATCGACTCGGCCAGGTAGGGCTTCACCGTCTTGCCGTCGGCGGCGACGATGGCCAGCGGGTCGAAGACGGTGCGGGCGTAGAGGATGCCGGTCGTGTCGAAGGTGCCGAGCGTGGGGCTGAAGCCCTTCTCCTCGGCCTCGGTGCCGAAGACGACCTTGCCGCCCGTCCGCGGGGTGCCCGTGCTCACGCCGTTGGCCCTGGCGGCCGTGGAGCTCCCGGGGGACGAGGAGCTCGAGCCGCAGGCCGAGAGCAGCCCGCCGGAGGACCCGGCGGCAGCCAGCCCGGCGCCGACGGCGGCGCTGCGGGTCAGAAACGAACGGCGGTCGATGCGCTCTCCCATGTTCCCCCCTGTTCCCTGTCGTTCCTCTTGCTGTGCCTTGCTGTGCCCTCGTCCCTCTGTCCCGTTCCCTGCTCGTGCGCCCGTGTCCTGCCCCGGCCCTCCGGCGACGGGGCTGCACGTTAGCTCCGGTCGCACGCGTTCGCGCGGCGCCGGCGTGCCGGCGGCCGGGCCCCGGAGGTGCCCGGCCCCGTCGGGGGCCGCCGGTACTGTGGAGCGGATGCCCTGGCGGATCGACGCCTACCGGCGGTCGGTCGGAGGCCTGGCCCCGCCGAGCGTCCGGGCCTACGCAACCGACGTCGAACGCTTCGCCGAGTGGGCCGGGCGCGGCGGCGTCTGTGGCCCCGAGGGGGTCAGCCGGCTGCTCCTCCGCCGGTACCTGGCCTTCCTCGCCACCCGCGGGCGTTCGCGGGCGACCATCTCGCGGACGGCCGCGTCCCTGCGCTCGTACTTCCGGTGGGCCGCCCGCCGGGGGCTGGTCGAGCGAGACCCCTCGGTCCGGCTGAGCGCCCCCTCCCCGGCGTCGCGGCTGCCCCGGGTGCTCGGCGGACCGGACATCGAAGCCCTGCTCGAGCCGGAGCGGCCGGCCGGAGCCACGAGCGCCGTCGACCGGCGCGACGACGCCGTGCTCGAGCTCCTCTACGGCGGGGGTCTCCGGGTGGCCGAGCTCTGCGCGCTCGACGTCGGCGACGTCGACATCGAGCGCCGGGTGCTCACCGTCGTCGGAAAGGGGTCGAAGCAGCGCGAGGTGTTCGTCCACGAGCGCGCCGCCCGTGCGGTGTCCGAATGGCTCGCCGGCGCACGTGCGGAGATGGCGACGGAGGACAGCCCGCCGGCCGCCCTCTTCTACAACCGGCGCGGGAGGCGGCTCGGCACCCGCGACGTCCGGCGGATCCTCGACCGCCGCGCCTCGGCCCCGACCCATCCGCACGCCCTGCGTCACACCTTCGTCACCCATCTCCTCGACGGCGGCGCCGACCTCCGTGTGGTGCAGGAGCTGCTGGGTCACGCGAGCCTGCAGACCACCCAGGTCTACACTCATGTGAGCAAGGAGCGCCTGGTGGCGGTCTACGGCGCGACGCACCCACGGGCCGAAGGGGACGATTGACCACGGAACCGGACACGGCGGGACACGGCATCGACCGGCTCTGGGACGAGTACAAGAAGTCGGGTGACCGGGCGCTGCGCGACCAGCTGATCGTGCACTACGCGCCGGTCGTCAAGTACGTCGCCGGGCGGGTGTCGGTCGGCCTGCCCCGCCACGTCGACGAGGCCGACCTGGCCAGCTACGGCATCATCGGGCTCATCGACGCCATCGAGC
>DATGLW010000051.1:0-9088 GCA_035293965.1 Acidimicrobiales bacterium | reverse complement strand
ACCGTCCAGGCCCGCCGCCGCGCAATGCCAAAGGTGGCCCATGCCGGCCGATGACAACGTCCGATGACAACGGTGGCCAGCCCGACCGTGACCGGGAGCAGGCCGGCCCCGGGGGCACCTGCCCGCCGAGGGCGGGCCGCGCCGAGGTTTGGCGCCCGCGGCGCGGTGGAACGTAGGAGCCATGCCAGAGCCGCCGAGGACCGCCCCCACCGACGCCGAGGCGCCGAGGCTGTCGGTGAGGTTCGAGGCGGGCAAGGGCGTGTGCAGCCTGGAGCTGAGCGGGGTGCTCGACGCCATGTCGGTCGGCGCCCTCGACCTCCAGATCGATCAGCTCGCCTGCAGCTCGTTCGACCACGTGGTCATCGACGTGGGCCGTCTCGGCGACGTGGACCCCGTCGGGGTGAGCGCGCTCGTCGGCCTCTCCCACTACGTGGCGGCGAGGGGCGCCACCTTCGCGCTGGTCGGGGTGGCGGGGCGCGTGGCCGACGCGCTGCGGGGCACGCCGCTGGCAGCCCCGCACCGGTGGCTGCCGGGGGGGAGCGCGGCGGTCGTGGTCAGCTGAGCCGACCGCCTGGGTGGGGCCACCCGCGTCAGGGGCTGGTGTAGAAGGCCCGACGCGGGGGGAATGAACAGAGCGAGCAGCTCCGGCGATCCTCGCAGGGGCGAGTGTCGCCCCACCTGGCTCCGGACCCCGAACAAGGAGAGCGAGCATGTCCCGGCACCACGACCTGAAAAAGAGGACCTCCGACCTCCTGTCCTCGCTCGGGGGCTCCAGGTCCCAGGTCGCGACTGCCCTGGCTGAGGCGCGGGTGACCGGCACGCCGGGCAATGCCGAACAGTGCCCCATCGCTTCCTATCTCAACGCGGTCATGGGTGCCGAGCCCGAGGTGCGCTCACTGCTCGTGGGGACGCGGCGCCTCGTCCTCACGCTCCATGGCAGGCGGCGCCCGATGCGCATCCTCATGCCCCGGCCGGTCCGGGAGTTCGTCGTGGCCTTCGACGCCCGGGTGTTCCCGGGCCTCATCCGACAGCCCGCGGGGTCGCCGCAACCCGCCGTCGCCGGCTCCTGAGCCACCGCCGGCCCCGGGTGGCCAGGTGCCCTGAGCCTTCAGCCAGCAGGGCGCGCCCCTCCCGTACCACCCGCCAGAGCCTGGTCGACGCTGGGGAACGGAGGCAGCAGCTCGACCAGGCCCGTGAGCTCGAGCACCCGCCGCATCTGACCCCTGGCCCGGGCGAGCCGCAGGTCCCCTCCCTGCGAGCGCAGCCGGTTGCACGCCGACGCCAGTGCCGCCAGCATGCTCGAGTCGGCGAAGCTCAGCCCACCGAGGTCGAGGACCACCACCTCCGAGCCCTGCCCCACGTGCTCCAGCGCCTCCTGGAGGGTCGCCACGGTGGCGATGTCGACCTCCCCGGAAAGCTCCAGCACGGACCTGGCGCCGACGCGCCGGTGGGCGACCTCGAAGGCGCCGCCGGGTGCGGCCCAGCGTTCCCCGGGATCGTCCTGACCTCCCCCCTCTCGGTCCCCTCCTCGGGCGTTCGGCACCACCCCAGACTTCCCGCCAACCCCGGAGGTGTCAACCGGCACCCCGGCGCGTTCGGGTCCTGTACCCGCTGACCCACGATGCCGGCGGTGCTGTTGCCGGCACCCGGGCGCGTTCGGGTCCTGCTCAGTCCTCTCAGTCCTCCTCGCCCGACGCCGCGGCCTCTCGCATCCTGGTGCCGATCATGTCGACGACGGTGGGGTCGAGCAGCGTGGTGACGTCACCGAGCTGGCGCTGCTCGGCCACGTCGCGGAGCAGCCGGCGCATGATCTTGCCGCTTCGCGTCTTGGGCAGCTCGGGGGTGAGGAGGATCTGGCGGGGCTTGGCGATGGGCCCGATGGCAGCCGCGACGACCTGGCGGAGCTCGTCGACCAGGCGCTCGCCGTCGGCATCGGCTGCCTCCGCCCCACCCTTGAGGGTCACGAAGGCCACGATGGCCTGGCCGGTGGTGGCGTCCGACGCCCCGACCACCGCCGCCTCGGCCACCCGCGGGTCGCCGACCAGGGCGTGCTCGACCTCGGTGGTCGAGATCCGGTGGCCCGACACGTTCATGACGTCGTCGACGCGCCCGAGCAGCCACAGGTCGCCCTCGGCGTCCCTCTTGGCCCCATCGCCGGCGAAGTAGCGGCCGGCAAAGCGCGACCAGTAGGTAGCCCGGTAGCGCTCGGGGTCGCCCCAGATCCCCCGCAGCATGCCCGGCCAGGGGGCGGTGACCACGAGGTAGCCGCCCTCGCCGTTGCCGACCGAGCGCCCGTCGTTGTCGACGACGTCCACGCTGATGCCGGGGAAGGGCGTCATGGCCGCACCTGGCTTGGTCGAGGTGATCCCCGGCAGGGGCGTGACCATGATGCCCCCCGTCTCGGTCTGCCACCACGTGTCGACCACCGGGCACCTGCCCCCGCCCACGTGCTCGCGGTACCAGATCCACGCCTCGGGGTTGATCGGCTCCCCCACCGAGCCGAGGAGGCGCAGGCTGGACAGGTCGTGGGCGGCCGGCAGCGCCTCGCCCCACTTCATGAGGGTCCGGATGGTGGTCGGCGCCGTGTAGAGGACGGTCACCCCGTAGCGCTCCACGATCCGCCACCAACGGTCGCGCCCACCGGCGTCGGGGGTCCCCTCGTAGAGGACCGAGGTCGTGGCGTTGGCGAGGGGCCCGTAGACGATGTAGCTGTGCCCGGTGACCCAGCCGATGTCGGCGGCGGTCCAGAACACGTCCTCGTCGGGCTTGATGTCGAAGACGAGCCGGTGGGTGGTGGCGCAGTGCACCAGGTAGCCGCCGGTGGTGTGCAGCACGCCCTTGGGTCGAGCCGTCGTGCCGCTCGTGTACATGAGGTACAGCGGGTGCTCGGCGTCGAAGGACTCGGGCGCGTGCTCGGGCGACTGGCGCTCGACGACCTCGTGCCACCACAGGTCGCGCCCCTCGTGCCAGTCGACCTCCTGGCCGGTGCGCCGCACCACCACCACGCACGCGACCTCCGGGCACCGCTCGAGCGCCCGGTCGACGTTGGCCTTGAGCCCCGAGGCCGCCCCCCGGCGGTACCCGCCGTCGGCGGTGATCACGTAGCGGCAGTCGGCGTCGAGGATCCGATCGGCCAGGGCCTCGGCCGAGAACCCGCCGAAGACGACCGAGTGGGGCGCACCGAGCCGGGCGCAGGCCAGCATGGCGACGACCGCCTCGGGGATCATCGGCAGGTAGATGGCGACCCGGTCGCCGGCGCGGACCCCGAGCGCTGCCAGGGCGTTCGCGGCCCGGCAGACCATGTCTTTCAGCTCCGCGTAGGTGATGGTGCGCGTGTCGCCCTCGGGCTCGCCCACCCAGTAGAAGGCCACCCGATCGCCGTGGCCCGCAGCCACGTGGCGGTCCACGCAATTGACCGACGCGTTGAGCCGCCCGCCGACGAACCACTTGGCGAAGGGCTCCTCCCACTCGAGGACGGCGTCCCAGGGGCGCGCCCATTCGAGGCGCGACGCCTCGGCAGCCCACCAGGCGAGCGGGTCGGCGGCGGCCGCCTCGTAGATGCCCGCGGTGGCGTTGGCGCGCGCCGCGAACCCCGGCGGGGGGTCGAAGCGCCGGGTCTCGTGCAGCAACGCCGACAGTGCCTGCCCCGTGGCGCCGGGCACGCCATCGCTCATCGTGTCCCTTCCTTTTGTGGGGTGTGACCTCTCGCGGGGTGCGACCGCTCCCCTTGACCGAGCCGTGACCTGCTGAGCGGGACGACCCTACCGAACGCCGGGCCCGTCGACCGCTACCCCCTCGAGCAAGGCCGGCGGCGTGGCATCGAGCGTGGCGAGGATGGCGGTGGCCAGGCGGCGGGCGGAGGCAGCATCGAGCTCCACGGCAACCCGGGCGCCTGCACCGCGCGCCGGGTTGAGGAAGTCGAGGTTCAAGGTGTGCTCGGCGAGCGCGTGGACGGGATGGTCGAAGCAGACCGTGGCGTCGGTCACGGGGAACCAGCCGCTCGCACCCTTGCCGCTCCCGCGGACCCGGATCGTCTCCGTCTGGTACGTGCACATGGCCTCTGCCTCCTCCTCGTAGCTAACTCGACAGGTAGCGCCCGAAGAAGTCCCACACGAGCTCCCAGCCCCGGGCAGCCGCCTCCGGCCGGTAGCTCGGGCGATCGGTGTTGAAGAAGGCGTGCCCGGCACCGTCGAACGTATGGAGCTCGAACGTCTTGGCATGCTCCTGCAGCACCGACTCGAGCAGGGCGGTCTCCTCGGGTGAGGGAAAACGGTCCTCGGCGCCGAAGAGGCCGAGGAGCGGGCAGGACAGCTCCCCCGCCATGTCGAGCAGCGGTTCGACATGCAGCGGCACGTCCGGGGGCGGGCCGGCGGCCACGAAGGCGCCGTAGCAGTCCACGGCCGCGTCGAGGGGCAGGCGGCAGGCCGCCAGGAACGATTGGCGCCCGCCCGAGCAGTACCCGATGGTCGCCACCTTGGCGTTGGACGACGGCAGCGCCTTCAGCACCGCCACCGCGCCCGCCACGTCGCCCACCAGTCGCTCGTCGGGCACGACCCCTCTGGCCCGAGCCGCGGCGGCCGCGTCGTCGGGGCTGGCGCCCGGCGCCTCGCGGCTGTAGAGGTTCGGGCACAGCGCCAGGTAGCCGTTGGCGGCGAACTTCCGCGTGATCTCCTTCGTGCCCGCGTCCCACCCGGGCATGTGGTGGATGACGACGACACCGCCGAAGCGGCCCGAGTCGAGCGGCTCGGCGAGATAGGCCTCGATCTCGTCGCCGCCGTGGCCGGCGATGCGGATCGTCTCGGCTCGGAGGTCCTCTTTCACGATCCCGTGCCCACTGCGGGCCGGGCGGCCGAGCCCGAGCCCACCTCTGCCTTGAGCCGAGCCAGCTCCTCGTCGACCTTGGCGGTGGAAGCCACCTGGTCGAGCTCCTGCTGGATGTCGTCCGTGTGCCCGCCCACGTCTTCGAGCACGCCCGACTCGAGCAGCTCGTCGAGCGCGCCGGCGTGCGCCTGCATGGTGGCGATCTTGTCCTGGGCACGCTGGAGCGCCGCCCCCGAGTCGGAGATGGACTTGGAGATGCCCGACACGCTCTCGTCGACGCCCGACACGGCTTGGGCGGCCGTGTACTGGGCCTTGAGGATCTCCTTCTGGCTGCGGAAGCTGTTCACCCGGTCCTGGAGGCCCTGGAGGGTGTGGGTGAGCTTCTCCTCCTGCTCGGTCAGCTGCTGGTGCTGCGGCTCGAGACCGGCGATCTGCGACTGTGCCATGGCCTTTCGAGACAGGGCTTCTTTGGCGAGGTCGTCTCGCCCCTGGGCCAGCGCCGCCTTGGCCTGCTCCTGGAGGTGGTCGACCGAGTGCTGGAGCTGCGCCTCTTGGAGCTCGATCCGCTTGCGCGAGGCTGCGATGTCGACCAGCGCGCGGCGCACGTTCGTGAGCTGCTCGAGCATCCGCTCGTAGGAGAGGTCGAGCATCTCGTCCGGCTTCTCCGCCGCGTCGAGAGCCCGGTTGGCCTTCGCCTCGATGATGTCGTGCGCTCTCTGGAACAGACCCATGACGCCTCCTCGGTCACGCGTGCGGCGCGCCCCAGCCTAAGCGGCGGTGCCGACATGGCGCGGTCCGCGCGCTGGTGGATCGGCTCTGCTCGGGCGGTCCCCGTCGGGGCCGGCGCCAGGCCCGTGCCCACCCCCAGGGTGCCAGGGCCGGTGCACCGGGTGAGGCGGCAGGAGGCCGGTGCCGGGCAGCGGGCCCCATGCCGGAGCCGGCGGATCGGGTACGGTCGAGCGGAGGCCAGTGGCCCGTGCCGTCGTCCGCCCGACACGAAGGAGCGTCCTGTTGAGCTCGACCGACATGCCCTCGCTGCAGATCCCCGACGAGGTCCTCGACGCCGTGCCCGAGTTCGCCCAGCAGCAGGAGGCGGTCGTCGTCGTCGACAACCAGGGAGTGGTGCTCGGGATCAACAAGCCCGCCGAGGAGCTCTTCGGCGTGGAGAACGACGACATCGCCGGCGAGTTCGTCGAGATGCTGGTCCCGAGCACCAAGAGGTGGGGCCACCAGGCGTACCGCCGTGGGTACCTCGCCGAGCCGAGAGACCGCGAGATGGACCCCGGGCTCTACCCGGAGGCGGAGCGGCCCGACGGCACCCTGGTGCCGATCCATGTGCGCCTCCAGCCCGTCTACGTGGGCGGCACCCTGTACGTGGCCGCCCACGTCACGCGCGACGAGAGCCCTCGCCCGGGCTGACCTGTCGCCCGGGCCGGCGCGGAGCCGCCCGGGAAGTCCTGGCCGGCCGGCGCCGGATCCGCCCTGGCTGACCCGGCCGGCGCGGGCTCGGCCGTGGCCGGCACCGGATCAGCCGTGGATGACGTGGGAGACGAGCAGGATGCCGATCACCAGCACCACGAGGCCGCCGAGGGCGACCAGCACCCCGTCCGACTCGCGCGACGACGCCCGGTACGCCCCGAACAGCGCACCGAGGGCGCCGATGACGATGAGCACGATGCCTCCGACGATGTGCTTCGCGATCGCCGAGACCAAAACCGATTCGATGACGGTTCGCATGGCACGGCCCCCTCGTGGTCGCCCGGTTCGTGCTCGCCCGCCACGCGGCCGAGCGGCTGTCGGTGACCACTCTCCCACGCCCCGCGAGGCGCTGCCACGAGGTGCCTGCGACCTGGCCCGCCGGCATCGGCCGGGCTGCCGGGCATGGTCATCCACTACCCTCGTCGTCGATGGCTGCAGGTCGGTACGCGGTTCTCGACCGGTCGGCACCGAGAGGCCTCCGGCGCCGGCGCCCCTCGCAGGGGGGCGAACCATGACGGTGGCCTTCGCCCTCTCGGGTGGCGCCAACCTCGGGCCGATGCAGGCCGGGTCCGTCGCGGCGCTCACCGATGCCGGCATCGTGCCCGACCTCCTGGTCGGCTCGTCGGTGGGAGCCCTCAATGCCGCGTTCCTCGCCTGTAGGCCGGGGGCGCACGGCGTGGTCGCCCTGCGGCAGGCGTGGGCCGCGCTGCGGCGCCGCGACGCGTTCCGGTTCAGCCTGGCCGGCGCCCTGGCTGGCTTTCTCGGCATGCGTCCGCACCTTGTGTCGACCACGCGCATGCGCGCTCTCGTCCGCCGATGGGTCACCGTGGAGCAGATCGAGGACTGCCCGACCCGGCTGGCGGCCGTCGCGACCGACGCGCTCACCGGCGAGCCCGTCGTGCTCGACCGGGGCGACCTTGTGCAGGCCCTCTTGGCCAGTGCGGCGATCCCGGGCCTGCTCCCCCCGGTCCATCTGGGCAAGCGGTGGCTGGTCGACGGCAGCCTCGCCGCTGGGTGCCCGGTCCTGCAGGCTCAGGACCTCGGCGCGACCACCGTGTACATGATCTCGACCGGGACGGCGCCGCGAACCGCCCCACCACGTGGGGCGCTTGCCATGGCGATGCACAGCGTGTCGATGCTGACCATGCGCGCAGGGGAAGCCCAGCTGCGCCTGGCTCGCCAGCGGGCGGCAGCGGGCGGCGGGACCGTCCACGTCGTACCCGCCGCCCGCCCGCAGGCACCCTCCCCGTTCGACTTCCGCCAGGCACCCTCGCTGTACGAGGCGGCCTACGACCGAACCGCCGCCTGGCTCGCGGGAGAGCGGCAGGTGCCCACCGCCGGGTAGCCGTCGCGGGGCGGGCCGCTCGAGATACCGGCGCAGGTCGCCCGGCGCATGAGTGAGCGGATCGACTGACGGGGCGGCGACGACTTCGGGTCCCAGAAGGCCCGGCTTCGCTCCACCAGCCCGGTGCGCACCACCGACCCCAACCAGGAGGCACGACCGGATCGCGCGGCCGGAGGGCGAACGCAGCACGGCGTCAGTACGCTGGGAGGGGAAGCTTGCTCACGGGGCTCGTCACGGGGCGATCGGTCGCAGCGCCGCCGCTCCGCGAACTGGCGAGCGCCGGTTGCGCGGTGCGCGATCGGCTCGGGTCGTCAACGTGGCACCAGGGCGCCCCGGACCGCCGTCTCCACACGGTACGGAAGCGGAAACAGAAGACACGGAAAGAAGCCACGGAAACAGAAGGGAACAGCAGGCACCATGCCGACTACCCGCCCTCCCCTCCCCTACGACTTCCTCCCCGAGGTGCCCTCCTTCACCCTCACGAGCACCGACGTCGCCGACGGACAGCCCCTCGGCCGCCAGCAGGTGTCCGGTCTGCTCGGGGCGGGCGGCGAGGACGTCTCTCCGCAGCTGTCGTGGTCGGGATTCCCCGCGGCCACTGCCAGCTTCGCCGTCACCTGCTTCGACCCTGACGCGCCGACGGGCAGCGGGTTCTGGCACTGGGCGGTTGCCAACATCCCGGCCAGCGTGACCGAGCTGCCGGCCGGAGCGGGCACACCCGGCAGCCCCGACATGCCGCCCCCGGCCATCACGTTGCGAAACGACGCCGGCACGATCGGCTACGTCGGAGCCGCTCCCCCGCCGGGTCATGGCCCTCACCGCTACGTCTTCGCCGTCCACGCGGTCGACGTCGACGCGCTCGGGATCGACGCCGAGGCCACCCCGGCCATTCTCGGCTTCAATCTCTTCGGCCACACACTCGGGCGCGCCCTCCTCGTGCCCATCTACGAAGCGCCGCCCCAATGACGGGGGACGAAGGTGCCATGTCACCCGGCGCGGTCAGAGCTGGCCTGGCCGTCATGATCCACACACGCTTGATGCGATCGACACGCATCGGTACAGTCTCGCCCTGAGCCGCACGGAGCACGGGCGGGCGGTCGCGCGACCGCATCCTGTCGCGGGCGCCCGAGCCGTGGGGTGACGGCAGGTCACGACAGCAGCCACACCGAGGAGGGGGGACGGATGAGGCATCGGCGAACGAGGTTCGCGGCCGCGACCATGGCGCTCGCGGTAGGGGTGGGCTACGGCGTGGCCACCACCGCCGCGGCGGGCGCAGCCGCCAACCGGGCCAGCGCGCCCGGGGTGACCGCCAAGCAGATCATCATCGGCCTCGTGACGTCCGAGACCGGCCCGGCGGCTGCCAACTTCAACGGCGCCGTGCAGGGGGCTGACGCCCGCTTCAAGTTGCAGAACGCACAAGGCGGGGTCAACGGCCGCAAGATC
>DATGLW010000050.1:0-13500 GCA_035293965.1 Acidimicrobiales bacterium | reverse complement strand
GGGCTGGCTCCCGGGGTCCTCGGCACGAGCTGCCTCGGGGGCGGCGGGCAGCGGGTCGGCGGGGACGGCTGCCGCCCGAGCGACCCCCACGCCCGACGGAAGGTCGGCACCGGTGCCGGCACCTGACGCTCCGGGCCCCGGCTCTCGCAGGCCGGGTAACGAGGGTGCCCCGGCCACCTCGCGGGCCTGTCCTGGAGCGCTGCTTGTCCCGCGCCCTCCCGCCGGCGCGTGTCCCGGCGGCGCGTCTCCCGCCGGCGCGTTGGCAGTCGCCGCGTTGGCGGTCCCGCGCCCTCCCGGCGGCGCGTGTCCCGGCAGCGCGTCTCCCGCCGGCGCGTTGGTAGTCGCCGCGTTGGCGGGCGCCGGCGCGTCTCCCGGCGCCGGGGGGGAAGCCTCGACCGACCGACCGGGGTCCTGAGGGCCGGGCGCGGCCGGCTGCCCCTCCGCGCGCTCGGGTGCCCGGGTATGGGCGCTGCTGGCGACGGCCACCAGCGCAGCCTGCGGGGCGGCGGCGACCCCGGCAGCAGCCACCTCGGCACCGGCCTTGGCACCCTCGGCCGACCCGTCGGGCCCGGAGGGGTCGGCCTGCAGCCCGCTTCCACCGGGCTGGCCGGCCTGGTCCACCAGCCGATCACGGATGACCTTCAGGGGGAGGAAGTGCTCACGCTGCTGGCGGAGCACCCATCGGAGCCGCTCGACGTCGTGGTCGTAGAACTTGCGGTACCCCGACGGCGAGCGCTCCGGGTTGACGAGGCCCTGGCTCTCGAGGAACCGGATCTTGGAGATGGTGATGTCGGGGAACTCCTGGCGGAGGAGCGACAGCACGTCGCCGATGGACAGGTACGTCCGGCTGCTCATCGCGCGCGGCCTTCCGTCCGGTCCTGGCTGGGCTCCGCCCGGCCCCTCCCGGGCGCCCGCCGAGCCCGGACGGGCGCGCTCACGCGTCCCCCGCGGCCAGGTAGACCAGCTTGAACTTGCCGATCTGCACCTCGTCGCCGCCCGCGAGGATGGCCTCGTCGGTCCGCTCGCGGTTCACGTAGGTGCCGTTCAGCGAGCCGACGTCGCGGATGACGACCTTGCCGTCCTCCCGGCGGTGCAGCTCTGCATGGCGCCTGGAGACGGTCACGTCGTCGAGGAAGATGTCGCTCTCGGGATGTCGCCCGGCTCGCGTCACCGGCTGGTCCAAGACGTAGCGTGTCCCCACGTTGGGCCCCCGCTTGACGACGAGCACGCCCGCGCCCGGCGGGACCTCCACGTAGGTGACGGCGGCATCTTCCTCGGGCGTCTCACCGTGCTCGTCGACCGCCTGGAGGGTGACGGTGGTATCGGCGTTCTCGACGCGCAGCGCCGCGCCACACGACGAGCAGAAGTTGACCCCCGGGGGGTTCCGATGCCCGCAGTTGTGGCAGAACATCTCCACCACGGTAGTCGGTCCCCCGGCCACGTTCCCTTGCCGCCCGCCCGGCCGCCGGCCGCCCGCCGCGCCCCCACGAGGCCCGCTCAGCCCTCGGTCAGGCGCCGGTAGCCAGGCGCGTCGAGCAGGGCGTCGAGCGCCGCCGGATCGGCGACCTCGATCTCGCAGATCCACCCCTGCCCGTAGGGGTCCTGGTTGAGGCGCTCAGGCGCGTCGGCGAGCTCGGTGTTGACGTCCACCACGGTTCCCCCGACCGGCGCGTAGACCTCCGACACCGACTTGGTCGACTCCACCTCGCCCAGGGCCGCCCCGGCCTCGACCGTGCGCCCGAGCTCGGGCAGGTCGACGTACACCACGTCCCCCAGGGCGTCCTGGGCGTAGTCGGTGATGCCCACCCGGACCCTCGATCCGGCAAGCCTGGCCCACTCGTGGTCGGTCGAGTAGCGACGGTCGTCGGGCACGTTCATGGCGGGGACGATACCGGACCGCGCCACGGCGTTCCCGATCCGGCCCTTGTGGGAGGAGGTGGCGGGTCAGCGGAGCAGCTGGCGGAGGCGGATGGCGTACTGCTGGGCGATCGCCCGGGCCTGGGCCTCGCTGGCCCCTTCCGCCCACACGTGCGTGATCGGCTCTTCTGGGTCCGGCAGCATGAGGGCCCACGTGTCGCCGTCGAGGACCTTCACGCCGTCGACGAGCACGAGCTGGCGATCGCCCAGCTGCTCGACGAGGGTGCGCATGACCATGCCCTTCTGCTCCCAGGGGGTCACCACGCTCTCGTGGGAGATGTGCACGCGGGGCAGGGAGCGGACCAGCTTCGAGAGCGCCTGGCCCGACGCGACGAGCATGGCCGCCAGCTCCACGAGGGTGGCCGCCGCGTCGTAGGCGGGCAGGAACTCGGGGAAGAGGAAGCCCCCGGACTGGCTGGCGGCAAAGGTGATCTCGCCGGACGCCGCCACCTCCATCAGGTGCGCGGACGACAGCTTGGTGAGCACGAGGGGGACGCCGGCCTCGGCGCACATGTGCTCGGCCGACCGGGGCACCGCCACCGGCAACGCGACGCGGGGACGGTCCTGGGTCTGGATGGCCAACCGCAGCAGCAGCAGCAGTGCCTGGTCGTCGGTGAGCACGGCGCCCTCGTCGTCGACGATGGTGAGGCGCTCGCCGTCGGGGTCGACCACCGCGCCCAGGTGCGCCCCCGACGCGCGCACGAGGTCGGCCACCCGGTTGGCGCTGGCGAGGCGGTCGACCGACATCATCCCCACGGTGTGGGCATAGGGGTTCACGACGAGCACGTCGGCATCGAGCTTCGACAAGAGGTTCGGCATCACGAAGCTGGCCGACCCGTACGAGAGGTCGAGCACGATCTTGAGCGCGGCCGAACGGGCTGCCGAGAGGTCCACGGCATGGATCAGGTCCGCCGTGTAATGCTCGACCGCCCGGGCCGGGAAGTCGATGTCGCCGATCTCGCCCGCGAGGACCCGGCGAAACTCCTCCCGGTGGTACAGCCGCTCGACCTTGCGCTGCGAGGCCTCGGCCAGGTCGAGCCCCTCGGCGTCGAAGAAGCGGATGACCACCGACTGGGGGTCGTCGGGCGCCAGGCGCACCGTCACACCGCCCTCGGTCATGGTGCTGCGCACCTGGTGACGGGTGACGGGCACCGTCGCCACCTCCAGGTCGTCGACGTTGACACCCACCGCGTTGCACCCCACCATGACGGCGCGCTTGAGCACCCGGGCCGTCCGGCTGGCGTCGCGCGACGCCACGATGGTGGACCCCTTGTCGAGGGTCGAGGCCCATGCCATCGAGAGGCGCACGGCCAGCTCGGGGCTGATGTCGACGTTGGCGATCCCCCGCACCCCCTCGCGGCCGAACAGCACGCGCGAGCCCATGGACTCCCAGACGATGGAGGAATTGACGATGGCGCCCGTCTCGACGGTCTTGAACGGATAGACCTTCACCCCCGCCCGGATCTCGGCATGGGAGCCGATGAGGCAGCCCTCGCCGAGGACGGCACCCGGCTCGCAGCTTGCCCCGGGCCGCAGGTCGCACGACCGCCCCACGATGGCGCCGAGCACGCGGGTGCTCGCCCCGAGGTAGCCGTTGTCGGCCACGACCGAGCGCCGCACCTCGGCCCCCTCGGCGATCCGGACGTTGGAGCCCAGCGTCGTGTACTCGCCGAGGACGACCCCGGCGCCGATGGTGCAGTTCTCGGCGATGATGGCGGGCCCGTCGATCACCGCAGAGGGGTCCACGGTCGAGCCCTTGCCCAGCCACACGCCCGGGCGCAGGGCGAAGCCGTCGATGTCGACCCGCACCTTGCCGTCGAGGATGTCCTGGTGCGCCTTGAGGTACGCCTCGGTGGTGCCCACGTCCTCCCAGTAGCCGTCGGCCACGTGCCCCATGATGGGCGCCCCGGCGTCGAGCACGGCGGGGAAGACCTCGCCGGAGAAGTCGACGCTGCGGCCCTCGGGGATGAAGTCGAAGATCGCGGGCTCGAGGACGTAGATCCCGGTGTTGATGGTGTCGCTGAACACCTGTCCCCAGGTCGGCTTCTCGAGGAACCGCTCGATGGTCCCGTCCTCGCGGGTGATCACGATGCCGAACTCGAGGGGGTTCTCCACCGCGCACAGCGCGATGGTGGCGAGCGCCCCCTTGCGCTCGTGGAAGTCGACGACCGCACCGAGGTCGATGTCGGTGAGCACGTCGCCGGAGATGACGAGGAAGCGCTCGTCGAGCTCCTCTCGGGCGTTGCGCACCGATCCCGCCGTCCCCAGCGGGGTGGCCTCGGTGGCGTACACCATCCGGACGCCCAGCTCCGAGCCGTCGCCGAAGTAGTTCCGGATGGTGTTGGCCATGAAGGCGACCGTGACGACGATGTCGGTGAAGCCGTGGGCGCGCAGCAGGCGCACCACGTGCTCCATCATCGGGCGATTGGCCATGGGCAGCATGGGCTTGGGCTGGTTGGAGGTGAGGGGCCGCAGCCGCGTGCCCTCGCCGCCGGCCATGATCACCGCCTTCACGCGCCCAGCCCTCCTGCAGCGTCCGGGCTCCCGCCGGTGCCGCCGGCGGTCCGGGGCAGCACCTCTGCTTGGGCGCAGGCCGCCGCCGGTGCGGACCGGGCGACGGGCCCGGCACCAGAAGGCACCGGCACGGCCGGGGTGGAAAGCGGGTCGGCACGGCGCGGGCGGCCGGCACGGCGCGGGCGGTCGGCACGGCCCTGGCGGCCGGCACGGCCCTCGAAGAGCGCCCGGCGCGCCGGGGTGAGGTAGGAGCCCAGCGCAGTCCAGGCGAGCAGGAGGCCTGTCACGCCCGCGACCCACCCGACGTCGCGAATCCCGCCCTGCCACGGCGCGGCGCCGTGGCCCAGGAGGAAGGCCGGGTAGGCGAACATGAGGCCGAAGGTCCCCGCCTTGCCCACCCAGTGCACGTCGATGCGCGAGGCACCGAGCGCGGCCAGCACCAGCACGGCGGCCGCGATGAGGACCTCCCGCGCCAGGGTCATGGCCCCGAACCACACCGGCACGGCGCCGTGGACGAGCACGGCGACCACCCCGGTGCCCACCAGGACCCGATCGGCGGCGGGATCGAGCACCTTGCCGACGGTGGACACCTGGCGGAGGCGCCGGGCGAGATAGCCGTCGACCCAGTCGGTGGCGCCGAGGACGGCGAGGAGCACCGCCGCCGCCGACTGCTCCCCGGCGCCGAAGAGGAGCCAGACGAAGACCGGCACGCAGAGGAGACGGGCCAGGGTGACCGCGTTGGGCAGGGTCACCACCCGGTCGGGCCCGGGTGCCGTGGCCGCCTGGGCCGCCGTCGTGCCCTCATGCGGGCTCGTGCGGCCGTCGCTCCCCATGCTCGGAGTCTACGGTGATGCGACAGCGCGCCCCGGACCGTCGGGCGGGACGGAACCGGCGGGGATGGGACCGTCCCGGCCGGGTGTGCCAGGCTGGGCACGTGCCCGACCTCCTTCCCTTCCGGGGGCTCCGCTACGACCCGGCGCGGGTCCGCCTGCACGACGTGATCGCCCCGCCCTACGACGTGATCTCACCGACCGAACGGCGCCGGTTGGCGGCCCGCCACTCGGCGAACTCGGTGCAGCTCGAGCTGCCCGAGCCCGACCTGCGCACCGGCCTCGACCGCTACGCGGTGGCCGCCTCCCTGCTCGCTGACTGGCGGCAGCGGGGACTCCTCGTGCCCGACGCGAAGGTGGCGCTGTACCCGTACCGGATGACGCAGCCCGACGGCCGCACCACCACCGGGGTGATCGGCGCGCTCGGGCTGCCGGAGCCCGGCTCCGACGGCGACGTGCTGCCCCACGAGGAGACGCTCCCCAAGCCCAGGAGTGACCGCCTCGAGCTCCTGCGGGCCACACGGGCCAACTTCTCGCCGATCTGGGGCCTGTCGCTGACCGCGGGCCTCTCGGCCTCCTTCGAGCCCGAAGGGCCGCCGGACGCCGAGGCCCTCGACGACGACCGCGTGCTCCACCAGCTGTGGGTGCTCGACGACGCGGAGCGCGTGGAGTCGACGAGGCGGGCCGTCGCGGCATCCCCGGTCGTGATCGCCGACGGCCACCACCGCTACCAGACGGCTCTGGCCTACCGAGACGAGCGCCGCCGAGCCGGGCAGGCGAGCACGGCCGACGAGCAGGTCATGGCCCTGGTCGTGGAGCTGGCCGAGGACCAGCTCCACGTCGGCCCGATCCACCGGAGCCTCTCGGGGCTGCCCGGGGGCGCCGAGGGGGCGCTGGCCGCCTTCGGACAGTGGTTCGACCTCGTCCGCGCCGGGCCCTCCGACGAGCGGACCCTCGCTGCCCTCGGGCGGTCCGGGTCGCTCGCGCTCGTCACCACCGGCGGGGCCTACCTCCTCACGCCGACCCCCAAGGCGCTCGAGGCGGCCGGCGACTCGCTCGACTCCGGCCTCGTCGCGCTGGCGCTCGACGAGCTGCCGGGCGTGGCCTGCGGCCATCCCCATACCTGGGAGGAGGCGGCCAGCGCGTTCGCGGCCGGGGAAGCCGAGGCCGTCGTGCTGCTGCGCCCCCCGACGGTCACCCAGATCGCCGAGTGGGCCGCCGCCCGGCGGACGATGCCGCCGAAGTCCACCTACTTCAGCCCCAAGCCGAGGACCGGGATGGTGTTCCGCCTCCTCGATCCCTGAGCCGCGATCCCTGAGGCCGCGATACAGGCGGCCAGGGCGGTGGCCCAACCAGGCCACGCGACCGGCCGGCGCGGTGCGTCGCGGTCAGCCCACCGTCCAGGTCGAGCCCGAGCGGAGCAGGGCGCGGAGGTCACCGGGGCCACGCCGCTCCTGGGCCTCGACCAACTGGCGCTGCATCTCGGCCCCGTACTCGGGACGCTCGACCGCACGGAACACCCCGATCGGCGTCGGCTCGAACGGCCCGCGCGACAGGCGCGAGAGTGCGAAGGCCAGTGCGGGATCGTCGCGCGCCTCGTCGTGGACGAGGAGGCGGTCCTCGCCGACGTCGGCCACGTCGACCACCTCGAGGCGGCCATCGGGCCGCTGGACGACGCCCCGCTCGCCCTCGGGCCCGAAGCGGACGGGCTCGCCGTGGCGCAGGGGGATCAGCATCGACGCCCGGGCATCGCGGCTGGTGATCTGCTCGAAGGCTCCGTCGTTGAAGACGTTGCAATTCTGGTACACCTCGACGAACGCCGCCCCCCGATGCTCGTGGGCGCGGCGGAACACCTCCTGCATGTGCGCGCGGTCCATGTCGTGCGTGCGAGCCACGAAGGTGGCCTCGGCCCCCAGTGCCAGGCTCAGCGGGTTGAACGGCGGGTCGATGGAGCCGAAGGGGGTGGACTTGGTGACCTTCGACGTCTCCGAGGTCGGCGAGTACTGGCCCTTGGTGAGCCCGTAGATCTGGTTGTTGAACAGCAGGATGGTCATCCTGACGTTCCGGCGCAGGGCATGGATCAGGTGGTTGCCCCCGATGGACAGGGCGTCGCCGTCGCCCGTCACCACCCACACGTCGAGGTCAGGCCTCGTGACGGCGAGACCCGTGGCGATGGCCGGTGCTCGACCGTGGATCGAGTGCATCCCGTAGGTGTTCATGTAGTAGGGAAACCTCGCCGCGCACCCGATCCCCGACAAAAAGACCGTCGACTCGCGCCGGACCCCGAGCTCGGGCATGAGCATCTGCACGGCAGCCAGCACCGAATAGTCGCCGCACCCGGGGCACCAGCGAACCTCCTGGTCGCTCGACCAGTCCTTGCGGGTGGTGACGGGCACTGCCGACGTGGTCATGGCACTCCTCCACAGGGCTCCACGATCTGAGACCTCACGACGCGCCGAGCAGGCCCATGATGGCCGTCTCGATCTCGACGGCACGGAATGGCACACCCTGCACCTTCGTGCACGACTGGACGTCGACGAGGTACTCGGCGCGCAGCAGCCGCGACAGCTGGCCGAGGTTCACCTCGCATGCCAGCACGCGGCGGTAGCGCGAGAGCACGTCGCCCACGTTGGCGGGAAGGGGGTTCAGGTGCGTGAGGTGGAGGTGCGCCACCTCGAGGCCCCGTGCCCGCACCCGCCGCACGCCGGCTGCGATGGCCCCGTAGGTGGAGCCCCACCCGACGACGAGCACCTCGGCGTGGCCGGTCTCGTCGTCGACCGACGCCGGCGGGATGTCGGCCGCGATCCCGGCGATCTTCGCCGCACGAAGCCGGACCATGCGCTCGTGGTTCGGGCCGTCGTAGGAGACGTCACCGGTCTGGTCCTCCTTCTCGAGCCCCCCGATGCGATGCTCGAGGCCCGGCACCCCCGGCGGGGCCCACGGCCGGGCGAGTGTCACCGGGTCGCGCGCGTAGGGCAGGAAACGCTCGGTGCCGTCGTCCGCCACGTGGTTCGGCCCTGCGGCGAACGCGGGGTCGATCACCGGCAGGGCGTCGACATCGGGGATTCGCCAGGGCTCGGCCCCGTTTGCCAGGTAGCCGTCGGACAGCAGGATCACCGGCGTGCGGTACGTCACCGCCAGCCGGACCGCCTCGATGGCCGCGTCGAAGCACCCGGCCGGGGTGCTCGGTGCCACGATCGGCACCGGAGCCTCGCCGTGGCGGCCGTACATGGCATGGAGGAGATCTGCCTGCTCGGTCTTGGTCGGCAGGCCGGTCGACGGGCCGCCACGCTGGACGTCGACGACCACGAGTGGCAGCTCGAGGTTGACGGCGAGCCCGATCGTCTCGGACTTGAGGTCCAGCCCGGGACCGCTCGTGGTGGTGACGCCGAGGGAGCCCCCGAAGGACGCGCCGAGGGCAGCGCCGATGCCGGCGATCTCGTCCTCGGCCTGGAACGTCCGCACGCCGAACTCCTTGCGTGTCGAGAGCTCGTGGAGGATGTCCGACGCGGGTGTGATCGGGTAGCTGCCGAGGAACAGCGGGAGTCCTGCGAGGCGGGCGGCCACGACGAGCCCCATGGCGAGCGCCTGGTTGCCGCTCACCTGGGTGTACTCGCCCTTCTCGAAGGGCGCAGCCCGGACCTCGTACGTGGACTCGAAGAGCTCGGCCGTCTCGCCGAAGTCGTAGCCCGCCCGGAAAGCGCGGGTGTTCGCCTCCGCGACCTGCGGGCGGTTGCCGAAGCGTGCCTGGATCCAGGCGAGGGTCGGCTCCGTGGGACGGGTGAACAGCCAGCTCACGAGGCCGAGCGCGAAGAAGTTCTTCGACCGCTCCGCGTCGCGCGGCTTCACGCCGGCCTCCTTGCACACCTCCTGGGTGAGCGAGGTCATCGGCACCTCGTACACCTTGTAGGCGGCGAGGCTGCCGTCGGTCAGGGGGTTCTGCGCGTACCCGGCCTTGGCCAGGTTGCGCTCGTCGAAGGCGTCGACGTTCACGAGCAGCACCGTGCCGGCCGGCATGATGCCCAGGTTCGCCCGCAGGGCGGCAGGGTTCATCGCGACCAGCACGTTCGGGGCGTCGCCGGGCGTCAGGATGTCGTGGTCCGAGATATGGACCTGGAACGCCGACACGCCGGCGAGGGTGCCCGCAGGCGCGCGGATCTCGGCCGGGAAGTCCGGGAACGTGGCGAGGTCGTTGCCGACGAGGGCGCTCGAGGTCGTGAAGCGATCGCCGGTGAGCTGCATGCCGTCCCCCGAGTCGCCGGCGAACCTGATGACGACTCGGTCGAGCGGCTCGGGAGTCTGGGGCCTGACGGCGGTCACGGCGTCCTCGTCTCGTATCGGAAGGCCGCCGCGAATGCCTCGTCACGACGCCGGGCACGCCATGACGGCGGGCACGGAGCGCGGTCGACAGGCGGCCGATCTGGTCGTTCCGGTCCACGAGCATACCCCCCGGTCGACCGGACCCCGGCTGCGAGCGCCGCCGTGGCCACGAACCCGGTGGGGAGCGGCACGCCGACCGCCCTCGGCCGCGGCCGAGGCTTCAGGCGATCGTCACCTCGGGGTCGAGGAAGACGTCCTGCACGGCGTGGATGAGCGCCGCCCCCTCGTCCATCGGCCGCTGGAACGCCTTGCGGCCCACGATCAGGCCCTGGCCGCCGGCTCGCTTGTTGATGACGGCGGTGCGCACGGCCTGGGCCAGATCGTCCTGGCCCTTGGACTCCCCGCCGGAGTTGATCAAGCCGACACGGCCCGCGTAGCAGTTGACGACCTGCCAGCGGGTGAGGTCGATCGGGTGCTCGGTCGTCAGCTGGTCGTAGACGAGCGGGTCCGTCCGGCCGAAGCCGAGCGCGACGTACCCGCCGTTGTTCTCGGCCTGCTTCTGCTTGATGAGATCGGCTTCGATCGTCACACCGAGGTGGTTCGCCTGCCCGGTCAGGTCGGCCGCCACGTGGTAGTCGACGCCCTCCTTCTTGAAGGCAGGATTGCGCAGGTAGCACCACAGCACGGTGAACAGGCCGAGCCGGTGGGCCTCGGCGAACGCCTCGGACACCTCGCGGAGCTGGCGATCCGACTCGGGTGACCCGAAGTAGATGGTGGCGCCGACGCCGACCGCACCGAGGTCCGCTGCCTGGCGCACCGAGGCGAAGGGCACCTGGTCGTAGGTGTTCGGGTAGTGGAGGAAGTCGTTGTGGTTGAGCTTCACGATGAAGGGGATCTTGTGCACGTAGCGCCGCGAGACGGCACCGAGCACGCCCAGCGTCGTGGCGATCCCGCTGCACCCGCCCGCAAGGGCCAGCTCGCACAGGTTGGCAGGATCGAAGTACTCCGGGGCCTTGGCGAAGCTGGCCGCGGCCGAGTGCTCGATCCCCTGGTCCACGGGAAGGATCGACAGGTACCCCGTCCCTCCGAGCCGGCCGTGGCCGTAGAGCGTGCCGAGGTTGCGCAGCACGCCCGCCGGGCGGTCCGAGCCGCAGAAGACCCGGTCGATGAAGTCAGGGCCCGGGAGGACCAGGTTCGTCGCGGGGAACGCCTTGGCCGTGTGGTTGAGGAGGGAGTCTGCTTCGGCACCGAGGAGCTGCTGCAGGTCCATGACGAGAGCCTACCCGGCCGGCGAAGCGCCGGACCGTGGGTCGGAGCACCGGACCCTGGGTCGGGCCAGGCCGGGATCCGGCGCCTCCCCTCGTGCGGGCGACCCCGTACCAGGACGGGGCGGCGGCCGCCCATTCCCTGCGGGTCACCTGCGGGCGGCTCGCCGTCGCGGGCGGGGGGCCCGGTGCGGGGAGCCGAGCGACTCGAGCCGTTCGTCGACGTCGTACGCGGTGGGATCGACCTTGAGCACCCGCAGGAACAGGTCACGGGCCCGGGGCAGGTCCCCCGCTCGCTCGAACAGGTCCGCGAGGACGTACCACTGACGGACGTGGCGGTCGGCAGGGTTCCGCAGGGACCTGGCAGCACCCGACCCCGCCAGCAGGCTGATCGCGCCGTCGAGGTCTCCCTGGTCGGCGAGGCTCGACGCCGCGACGATGCGCGCCTCGGCCAGCACGTCGGGGCCGGGCGACCGCCGGCGCAGCTCCGACCACAGCGCAGCCACCTTGCCCGGGCGACCGAGGGCGCGGCAGCTGTCCATCACGAGCGGCACGTGGGTGACGTCGTCGGTCAGCTCCTGGTACGCCGCCAGGTGGCGCAGCGCCGGCCGCCACCGCCCGCTGCCGTAGGAGGCGAGGCCCGCCAGCTCCCGCACCGCGGCCACGTCGGGGAGCTCGTCGGCGAGCCGCCCTGCGAGACGCGCCGCCTCCTGATGGCGCCCGCGCTCGAAAGCGGCCACGGCGTCGTGCATGGTGGCGACGAGGGCCTCCCTGCGTCGCGGCGTCGCCGAGGCAGCCGCCCGGCGGATGTCGGCGACGACCTCTGCGGGCAATGGCGAGCGCTCCACGGGCCGGCCACCTCCGCCCGGCCGGGCGGCGCTGCCCGCGGCCCCTGCACTGACGGGCCGGCGTTGGCCGGCGTCCCCGCTCGTGTCCTCGCGAACCCAGCGATCCTGAGGGGGCGGGGGCGACGCCGGCCCGGGGCGCTCCCGGGCGGGAGCGGCGACGCCCACGTCAGCGCCGAGGAGCCTGGCACCCCGGCGAGCGACGCCACCCCACCGGCGGGCGACCTCCGGCAGCGACCTGGAGGGACCCCGGGGGCGGTGAGCCCCGCGGGGCCCTGAAGACCCCGGCTGTGCGGCCCGACCCGCTCCGGGGCCCCCTGCCCGTGCCGGGCGCCGGGGCGGGGTGGCCCCAGCCGGAGCGGCGCGGCGACGGTCGGTGGCCCGGGCAGGCCAATGGCCCGCGCCGCTCTCCGCCGACCCCGTGCGCGGCGCCCTGCCGGTGCCGGACCCCCTGCCGGTGCCGGTGCGCGGCGCCCTGTCGGTCTCGGGGGACCTCCGGGGCCCAGTCCCCCCCGCCCCTCCTGGCCTGGCGGGCCTCCTTGGCCCTCCCTGAGGCAGCCCGCGAGCCCGGGCGGACCCGCTCCTGCTGGCCGGCATGGTCGACCCCCGCGCCTCGGCGGCCCGGGCGGGCCGGTCCGGCCCATCGCCCCCGGCTCGCGGCGCGCGGGCCGCGCCGCCGGCAGATCTCGGCTGCGCTGGGCCTGGTCGCCCGGGTCGCGGTGACCGCCGGCGACGTCCGTCCGCCTCGCCACGTGCGCCCACCGGGCGAGTCTACGGCCCGGCGGCAGCGGTGCAGGCCGAGCCACGCCGGCCAGCCTGCCGCCCCCGGGCGTCTCGAACGACGGACGCGACAACGGCCCTCCTTCTCGGAGGGCCGTTGTCGGCGAACTTCCCGGCGGCGTCCTACTCTCCCGGGGGGTCACCCCCCAAGTACCATCGGCGCTGGCGGGCTTAACTTCCGTGTTCGGAATGGGAACGGGTGTTTCCCCGCCGCCATGGCCACCGGAAACCTGTGCTCCTCGGCCGCACCCCTGACCTCCAGGTCCGGGACCGCGGCATCGGGGCGGCAGCACGCCGCCCCCTGAGCGTTCCAGAGCGAGCACGAGCAGTCACCAAGCCCTCGGCCGATTAGTACCGGTCGGCTGAGCACATCGCTGTGCGTACACCTCCGGCCTATCAACGTGGTCGTCTGGCCACGGGCCTTACCAGGTTCACCCTGTGGGAGATCTCATCTTGAAACGGGCTTCGCACTTAGATGCTTTCAGCGCTTATCCCACCCGTAGGTCGCAAACCAGCCGTGCCCTTGGCAGGACAACTGGCACACGAGAGCTACGTCCGTCCCGGTCCTCTCGTACTAGGGACAGCCTTTCTCAGATCTCCTGCGGCTGCATCGGATAGGGACCGACATCGTTGTTACCGCTACCGAGAATCGCTCGATAACGACCTCGAACTCCCGGTAGGGGCCGGGGCATTTCTGCCCGGCTCTGCGTGTCGCCACGCAGATCGGACCATCTCTTCACCTGCGCGTGCGCCTCGAAGGTCGAGGTGCTCACACAGGTGCCTGGCGTATGGTCTCTGAGGATTCTGGATTCAGGCGACGAAGCCTGAATGTATGCATCCAGCCTTTCCTGCTGATTGACCGCACCTGTCGCTTTGTCACTGTTCTCGCCGTCCGTGACCGGAGCATACGATCCGGTACTGCCACGACCTTTCAAGAACGAGTAGCGCAGGATTCACCGGCCTTCCCAGCATATAGCCAGGTTTATCGACAGCGCGGTAGTTCACTGTCTCACGACGTTCTAAACCCAG
>DATGLW010000049.1:0-6187 GCA_035293965.1 Acidimicrobiales bacterium | reverse complement strand
TGCTCATGGAGTCGTGGGTCATCGTCGGCTCGGCCAGCGCTGACGCCGGGCCCACGGGGGGTGCTGACGACTGCGGGCCGCCGGGGCGGACGCTGGCTCAGGGCCGCCGGGGGTCGCTGACCCCGGCCGCCGGGGCGGACGCTGGCAGACTCAGGTGATGCGCGACGTCGCCGCCACGCCCGCCGTCGGGCAGCAGCGTTGGTGGCGCCGCGCCGCACGCCGGCGGCGGCCCGAGTGGCTCACCACCAACCTGGCCGTGCTCTCGGGCGTGTCGCTCCTGCAGGACACGGCCAGCGAGCTCCTCTATCCGATCCTGCCCATCTTCCTGGCGTCGGTCCTCGGTGCCCCCGCCGCTGTCGTGGGCGCCGTCGAGGGCGTGGGGAACGGTCTGGCGGCTGCGACCACGCCGCTCAGCGGGCGGCTGGCCGACCGACGCCGGCGGCGGCCGTTGGTGGCCGCCGGCTACGGGCTCGCGTCGATCGGCAAGGTCCTCGTCGCGTTGGCCACGGTGTGGCCGGTGGTGCTGGCAGGCCGCGCCGTCGACCGAGTCGGCAAGGGGGTCCGCGGCGCGCCACGCGACGCCCTCATCGCCGACGGCGTGCGCCCCTCGTCGCGGGGCCGGGCCTTCGGCTTCCACCGGATGGCCGACACCGTCGGTGCCGTCCTCGGGCCTCTCCTGGGACTCGCCGCCTACGAGGCGTTCGATCACCGCATCCGCCTCCTGCTGTGGCTGGCCGTGCCCCCTGCCATCCTGAGCGCCGGCCTGGTGGCAGCGGTGCGCGAGCCGGCCCGCGCTCGCAGGGGCTCGTTGCCAGCGCCGCCCGAGGGCGGCGCCATCCCTGCCGACCCGGAGACAAGCCCCGTGGCAGACCCGGTCGCCATCCCTGTCCACCCGGAGACAGGCCCCGTGGCCGATCCGGTCGCCATCCCTGTCCACCCGGAGGCAGGCCCCGTGGCCGATCCGGTCGCCATCCCTGCCGACCCGGAGACCGCCACTGCGGTCGACCGGCCCGGACGCCCGGCCAGCCCGCCGCCGCTGCCGGCCGGGTTCTGGCGACTGACAGTGGTGCTGGCAGCCTTCAGCCTCATCAACTTCCCCGACGCACTGCTGCTCCTACGGCTGCGTGCCATCGGTTTCTCGGTGTCGAGCGTGATCCTGGCCTACGTCACCTACAACCTGGTGTACGTGGCGGCCAGCTATCCGGCCGGAGCCTTGTCCGACCGCCTGCCCAGAGGGCGGGTGTTCGGGACTGGCCTCCTCTTCTTCGCCCTCGGGTACGTCGGCCTGGCGGTGGCCCACGACCACGTCGTGGCCTGGCTCGTCCTCGCCGCCTACGGCGCCTTCACTGCCTGCACCGACGGGGTGGGCAAGGCATGGGTGTCGTCGCTGGCCGGGTCAAGCGCCCAGGCCCGGGCCCAGGGTTGGTTCCAGGGCCTGACGGGCGGTGCCGTGCTGGTGGCCGGCCTGTGGGCTGGCCTGGCCTGGCACGGTAGCGGGGTGGTGCCCCTTGCTCTCGCCGGTTCGATCGCCGCCGCCTTCGGCGCGTTCCTGCTCACCACCCGCGACCCGGTCCTCGCCGGTCGCCGGAGCCCCCTCTTTTTCGGGTAGCCCCCGCGACTCGGCGGCGACGGGCGTCGAACCCGCCCCCGAACCGCCCGGGGCGACGCACACCTCGGGGTGTATGATGTGCGCGGGCCCTGTGGGGCACGACATCTGGGGGACACCGGATCCAAAGGGGGAAACCATGGGAGTGACCAAGTCCTTCCCGGTCTTCGACTGCGACGCGCACATCAACGACCCCACCAAGATCTGGGACTACGTGCCCGCATCGAAGAAGGAGCTCGTCCGCAACACGTACTGGCGGGGAGAGGACGAGGCGTGGCTCAACGGTGACCAGCCCGTCATGGGGGGTGGCAACGGACACTTCCAGGGTTACAACCCAATCTGCATCGCCGGCCCGCAGATGAACAAGAAGATCATGCGGAAGCTCAACATGATGCCGCTCACGCCCGAGCAGAAGGCCTACCTGCACCACGATGGTGCCATCGACCCGCACGCGCGGGTCAAGGAGATGGACCTCATGGGCATCGACCAGGTGCTCGTCATCCCGACGATGGTGATCATGCACCTTCCCTTCGCCCGCAACCCCGAGGGCGTCGAGGCGTTCTGCCAGGCCTACAACGACTTCTTGGTGGACTGGTGCGGCGAGGAGCGCGGCCGGCTGTTCGGCGCCGCGCTGCTGCCGGTCCAGGACCCCGAGCGCACGGCCCGGGAGATCCACCGCGCCGCCGGGCTCGGACATCCGGTCGGCCTGATCCGGCCCATCGACGCCAACGCTCTGTACCCCAACGACGACGCCCCCACGATGATGGCGAGCGGCGGGCCCTACGACCCGGTCTTCCGGGCCTTCGAGGACACCGGCATGGTGCTGGGCATGCACACCTTCCCCGCGCCGTCGTACCCGCACCCACTTGGCGTCGAGTACCTCGCCTCCCCCGGCGAGCTGTTCAGCCGGGCAGCGACGGACTCCCAGACTTTCTCGTTCATCCACGAGATGCAGGTCTGGCTCGCCCAGGTGCTCCTCACCGGGTTCCTCGACCGCTACCCGAAGCTGAAGATGGCGGTGTTCGAGTCCAACGCCGAGTGGCTGACCTACACCCTCGAGACCTGTGACCGCCTCTGGAAGCTCTACGCCAACGAGCGGCCGGCGGGGGCCAAGCGGCTCCCCTCGGAGGCCTTCTACGAGCAGTGCGTGATCAGCTTCGAGTCCGACGAGATGGGCGTGTTCCGCCAGTGGAAGCAGTACGAGGACATCGGGATCTGGGCCTCGGACGCCTACCACCACGACGGTGCCGACTCGTGGTCGGCCATCCGCAACATGACCGAGTGCGGCGTGCCGAGCGAGGTTCAGGCCAAGCTGCTCGGCGGCAACGCCCGCAAGATGTACGGCATCGAGCCCAAGCTGTTCGTGACCGAGGAGCCGCCGCCGATCGAGCGGCCCGACTGGTTCCCCCAGGGCCCGGAGCTCGACGAGTGGGCCGAGCTCGTCGCCCACCCCCGCGAGCACCGGGCGGAGCTGGCAGCCATGGTCGCCGAGGGCAGTGCCATCGCCCAGGGCGGCATGCGGACCGGCCGGAGCTACTGATGGCGGCCGTCGTCGACGTCGACAGCCACGTCTACGAGCCGCCTGCGGTCTGGGACAGCTACGTCCCCGCGGAGTACCGAGGCGTCGCGCGCGCCGCCTTCTACCACGAGGTGGACAAGGAGGGGAACCGCCTGACCGTCCTCAACGGCGGCGTGGGGCGCGAGCTCAACCGCTCGCGCCTCGTCCGCCAGGCGATCTGGCGGCCGGGCATGACCCCGGAACAGATCGGCCAGCTCGACCCCGACGTCTTCCAGCCGCTCAACCCCGGGGCCTTCGACCCGTCGGCGCGCCTGGCCGACATGGACGCCATGGGCGTCGACGTGGCCGTCGTCTTCCCGACGCTGTTCACCGAGTACCTGCCCCTGGTCGAGAACCCCGACGCGGCAGCCGTGCTCGCACGTGCCTACAACGACTGGGTCTGGGACTTCTGCGCCCAGGGTGCCGGACGCCTCCACCCCGTCGCCCTCGTGCCGATGCACGCGCCGCTGCTGGCCCAGCGCGAGCTCGACCGGGTGGCCGAGAAGGGCTTCACGTCGGTGATGATCCGCCCGGCGTTCCACTACGCGCCCCAGATCGAGGCGCACGACCCCCAGGCGATGCTGCGCCAGGCCATGAAGCGCATGCTGTCTGCCGCGAGCGGCGGGGCAGACCTCGGGAGCCGCACCTTCGTCGAGGACGTCCCCTACCGGCCGGTGTGGCGCCACATCGACGAGCTCGGCCTCGTGGCCTGCGTGCACCCGAGCCTCGGCATCACCGGGCCCGACGCGGTGTCCTCGGGGGGGTTCGCCGAGCGGGTGGCGCAGCGCCTGGGCGCGACCCACACGGTGGCCGAGCCCATCGCCTACATGCAGGACGCCGACTTGTTCATGACGGCAGCCTTCTTCCACGGGTTGCTCGAGGACCATCCGAACCTGCGTCTCGCCATCTGCCACAGCGGTGCCACGTGGATCCCCCTCGCCCTCGAGAAGTGCGAGACCTACCTGTGGCTCTCCCCGCAGTTCGGGATGGCAGAGGTCTGCCTCGAGCCCGAGGAGGTCTTCGAGCGCCACCCGATCGTGGTCAGCTTCGACGGGTGGGAGAAGCCTGTTGCCCGCATGCCCGACCGGATCGGCAAGAAAGCTGCGTGGGGCTCGCGCTACCCGCACCATGACACCTCCACGCCCGACGAGGCGCGCGGGATGCTGACCGACGCAGGCGTGGACCAGGCGACAGTGGACGCCCTGCTCGGTGGCCACGCCGCCGAGCTGTTCGGCCTGCGCGTCCCCACGACCGCGTAGCCCCGGCACGGCCGGGCAACAGCGACGACTGGAGCGACATGGCACCTCGCGGCTTCGACGTGCCCTGTGCTCGGCTCGCACGCCGGGGGCAGCCGGCGTGAGCCGCCAGGCGCTCGACGACCTGCGCATCCTCGACCTGTCGGGAGGCATCGCCGGCCCCCTCGGCGTGCTGCTGCTCGCCGAGCACGGTGCCGACGTCATCAAGGTTGAGCCACCAGGGGGCGATCCGAACCGCTCCCTGCCGAGCTCGCCCGTCTACCACCGCAGCCGGAGATCGGTGACCCTCGACCTCCACGACCCCGAGGGTCGGCGCCTGTTCCTCGAGCTCTGCGATACTGCCGATGTCCTCGTGGAAGCGTTCTCGCCGGACACGATGGCCGGGCTCGGCCTCGGCTACGACGACGTGGCTGCCCGCTGCCCCCGCCTCGTGTACTGCTCGGTGCCCGCCTACCCCACGGGAACCCGCCACGCCGGGCGGCCGGGGATCGAGGCGCTCGTGCACGCTCGGACCGGGCAGCACTTCGAGACCACCTCGTTCCGCTCCGGCCCCGTGTTCCTCCACAGCCCGGTGGCCAGCCTGGCCGCCGCGTTCCTGGTGCCCACTGGCATCATGGCGGCCCTCCACGCCCGAGAGCGCACCGGCACCGGGCAGCACGTGGAGGTCTCCCTGCTCCAAGGCGTCATGTCGCTCACGACCCAGGTCTGGAACTGGACCGACCGCGGCCAGTTCATGCTCGAGAAGGGGCACCCCCCGAGGGTCCACCAGGCCTCGATCTACGAGTGCGCCGACGGCAAATGGATCCATGCCGCGACCCAGGCCGGCATCACCCCGACCCGCACCGAGGGCGCCATCCTCGGCATCGAGGACGTCTCGATGGCCGAGCTCATGGCCATGGACCCGGGCGAACGCGCCCGATACGAGGAGACCAAGCGCCGGGCCTTCCTCCGCCACGACCGCGACGCCCTGGTCGAAGCGTTCCACGAGGCGGGGCTCGGCGCGGAGGCGATCGTGGCGCCCCACGAGCGGTTCACCCATCCCCAGCTCGTCGCCACCGGCACCGTCGTCCACGTGGAGGACCCCGAGCACGGTGACACGACGCAGGTCGGCGTCCCGATCTTCCTCGAGGGGACGCCGGGCGAGGTGCGCGGCCCCAGGCCGCGGGCCGGCGCCCACACCGACGAGGTGCTGCGCTCCCTCGGCCACGACGACGGCGAGCTACGCGCGCTGCGCGCCAAGGGGGTGATCTGATGCCTGGGCCGCTCGAGGGGCTGCGAGTGATCGACTTCGGCCAGTTCCTGGCCGGCCCGTTCGGACCGATGCTGCTGGCCGACCTCGGGGCCGACGTCATCAAAGTCGAGCCCACCCGGGGCGACGGGATGCGCGGCGTGGTCATCGGCTCGTTCATGGGGTGCCAACGGGGAAAGCGCGACATCGCGATCGACCTCAAGACGCCCGAGGGCCTCGAGCTCGCCCTCCGCCTGGTGGCCACGGCGGACATCGTCCACCACAACATGACCAAAGGAACGGCCGACCGCCTCGGCGTCGGCTACGAACACTGCCGGGCGGTCAAGCCCGACATCCTCTACTGCAACACCTTCATGTACGGCGCCGTCGGCCCGCTGTCCCACCTCGGCGGGCTCGACCCGCTCGCCCAGGCCGCGTGCGGCATCGAGTGGGAGCAGGGGCCGGTGGCGGCCGGGAACCCGCCGTTGTGGTACCGCTACGGGCACGGCGACGTGGCGGCCGCCATGCCCTCGGTCGTG
>DATGLW010000048.1:0-7801 GCA_035293965.1 Acidimicrobiales bacterium | reverse complement strand
GGTCCCGGTGCCGAATTACTGAACGGTCTCGGCTAGCGCGCGTCCCGCCACCGGGGCAAGCCCGCGACCCGGCCTTCGCCGTAAGACCCGGCGCGTAGGGTGCCGGCATGCCCACGTGGGACCCGTGGCAGGCACTGCGCGACCGGCCCTGGATCGTCTTCGGCCTCGAGCGCCTGCCGCCGCCGGTCGCAGGCGTCTACCACCGGAGGGGAACCAGGCGGGTGATCGTGGTCGACGCCCGGCTCGGGCGGGTGGCGCGCCGTGCCACCCTGGCCCACGAGCTCGTCCACGACGAACGGGGCGGCGGTCCGGGTTTCGCGGGCCAGCCGGACGGCTGGGCCGCCGTGGTGGCCCGCGACGAGCGACAGGTCGACGACGAGGTGGCGCGCCGGCTGGTCCCGCTCGACGAGCTCCGCCGGCTGTGCCGCCAGGCGGACGACCTCGAAGAAGGTCTCAGCGCGCTCGACGTCGCCGCCGCCTTCGACGTGCCCGAGCCAGTTGCCCGTCGCGCCCTCGATTTGCGGGCACCGCACCTCGGGCAGGACCGGCGATGACGTGCGGCGGTCGTCGGGGGCAGCCATGTGCCACACTGAAAGGCCTCGGTGGGCGTAGCTCAGCTGGTTAGAGCGCCAGGTTGTGGCCCTGGAGGTCGGGGGTTCAAGTCCCCTCGCTCACCCCGATCAGGAGCCCCGCGCCTCGCTGCGGGCTCTTCAACCCCGCGCCGAGTCGGCGCGCAGGGCGTAGACGAGGGTGACCTGAGCCGTCACCTGCTGGGTGCCGCCCGCGATGGGGACAGGAGGGGGCAACCCCGCCGGGGCGGCGGCACGCGCCGACCCGAAGGCCTGGTCGGGACCGGCACCGCTGCCGTCGTCGACCAGCGAGCAGACGGGGCCTAGGCGCTCGCCCGCGGCGGCAGCCATCGCCGACGCGTGCCCGACTGCCTGGTCGACCGCATCGTGGCGTGCGGCCTCCTGCAGCCGGCGGGAGTCGCTGGCCATGAAGGACATCGAGTCGATCCGGACATCGGTCCCACCCGCAGCCACGCCGTCGTCGATGACCGCGCCGGCGGTGGACAGGTCAGACGACGTGGCGAGGACCGTCTCGTCGGCGGCGTAGCCATCGGTCACGACCGTGCCGTTGCGGATGGTCACGTCCGGCTGGAGGGACAGGCCGGTCGTCTGGATCCTGCCTCGGGCCACGCCCCCGCCGACCAGGGCGGCGACGAGGGCGCCGGTCCTGACGCTCATCCCCGCCAAGGCCTGTTGGGCGGTCGGGCCCACGGTCCGCACGTCGAACGCCACGGTGAGCTCGTTCGGCGATCCCGTCGCGATGCCCGTTCCCTGCACGGTCAGCTTCGGCGCCCCGGTGCCGCAGGCGGCCGGATCGGGCGCTGCCCCGGTGGCGCCGCCGCAGGCCGCCATCCCTGCGCCCGCGGCCAGCAGCAGCACGACGGCGCCACCGGCTCGCCGCCATGCCTGCAGGTCGGTGGTCAGATGCCTCATGGAGCCTCCTTCGCAGGGGGGAGACCAGACCCCGGTGACGTTGCCGCGGTCGGCCCCCCAACGATGCGGGGACCCACCACGACGGCGAGGGTGAACACACGCCCCGTGCCGGTGCACGCGGTGCCGGACCCGCCTCCGCGGCACGACGGCGCCTCGGCCACGAGGCGGACCTCCCCAGGGGAACGGGCGAGGTACGTCGTGGTGACCGACCGGGTGCCGGCACGGCGCTGCGCCTCGAACTGCAGCCCCTCGCCGTCGGGTGCCTCAACCGTCCATCCCGGGCGCGCCACGGGCGGCAGGATCACCGTCAGCCGCTGGCCGACCCGCAGGTGGACGACGGCGCCTGCCTGCGTTGCGTGAAGGGCCCGGAGGTCCGGCTCCCTGCTCGGCGCGGCGAACGCCGGACCGGGCGGCGGCACCGTGGGGTACGAGGGGGCGGCGGATGTCGCACCGCCCGCGCCGGCACCCGCCGCGCCCTCGGCGGGTGTCGCGATGGACCCCGCGCAGCGGACCGCACCGCCGTCGACGGCGATCTCGGGGCACGAGCCAGAGATGGCCGAGGTCACCGGACGGGGTCCGGCGCCCGTCGTAGCCAGCGCGCCTGCCGTACCTGCGGCGAGCACCGCCACCGCGGCGCCAGCCACGATCCGGCGCCGGCCGGCGCGCCGTCGTCGCCCTGCCTCGAGCACCTCGCCGACGGCGCCGCGATCGGGCCGGGCACCCGCTGCGGCAGCGGCCAGTGCACGGCGCAGCGCGTGCTCGAGCTCGCCGTCGCTCCTCATGGCGCACCCCCCGGCCCCAGGTCCTCGAGCCGGCGGGCGAGGGTCGCCCGGGCCTTGGCCAGCTGCGACTTCACCGTCCCCACCGAGCACCGGAGCACCCGGGCAACGTCGGCTTCCGCCAGGTCCTCGTAGTAGCGAAGCACGACCGCCGCCCGCTGGCGGGGCGGAAGGGCGCGAACTGCCTCCAGCACGGTCATCATGTCGGCTCGGGCGTCCTCGTCGGAGCCCTCCCCGACAGAGGCCTCCCCATGGGTTGCCGACCAGCCGCGCACCCCCCTCTCCTCCGAGCTCCGGCGCCTCGAGCGCGACCGGCACTGGTTGACGACGGCCGCCCGCAGGTACCACTGGGCGCGGTCGGGCCGGCGCACACGCCACCACCCCGCATACGTGCGGGCGAAGGCCTCCTGCACCGCCTCCTCGGCCGCGGCGGGATCACCCAGCAGCACGGTGGCCAGGCGGCACAGCCCCGCGTAGTGGTCGCCGAAGAGGGCCTCGATGGCCCGGTCGCGGTCGCTCGCACGACCCGCCGCGCGCCGATCTCCGAGAGGGCCCGTCACCTCGACCACCGGTCCCGGTGCCGCCCGGGCAGCAGCGAGCGCCGCTCCACACGCCATACCTTCACAGACGCCGGCTGCCCTGGAACGGTTGCCCCGCCATCGGCCTGGCGGGCGCCGTGCCGGTGCCCGTCCCCTTCACAGACGCCGGTTGCCCTGGAACGGTTGCCCCCCTTCGCTGCCCCGGGAGGCAGGCCTCCTGCTCGTGGCCTCCCGTGGCCCGAGGTATGGGTCGAGCCGGGATGGACCGCCCCCGGCCCACTAATGTGGCCGCGGCAAAGGAGCAACCGCCATGGACCGACTCGCGTGAGCGCATCGGGCGCCAGGGCGTGGGGCGGGGGCCACCAGGGGCGCCGACGGCCACGCAGGTCCGGGGAACGCCGTGCGCCGCCCGACGCCGAGCTCGTCAAATGGGTGCGCCGGGGCGACCCGCTCGCTCTCGTCGCGCTCTGGTACCGGCACAGCTCCGGCGCCATGCGCGTGGCGCGCTGCTTCAGCACCGACTGGGAGGAGGCCGAGGCCGCCGCCTACCGCGGCTTCAAGTCGGTGGCCACGATCGTCCGTCGCGGGCTCGGACCCTACGCCTTCTTCCGCTCCTTCCTCTACCGGGTGATCGTCGACGACGCCCGCCGCCGGATGCGCCGAGCAGCCTTCGCCGCCGGGGACGTCCCCGATCCGGTCGCAGCGACCCGGGCCGCCGCGACCGGCGAGCCGGGCAGCGCGCGGCGCGATCGAGTGTCGGCCAGGCGAGCCTTCGAGCGGCTGGGCGAGGTCCACCAGGCCCTGCTGTGGTACTCCGCGATCGATGGCGAGCCGGCCGGCGACATCGCCACCATGCTGGGGGTCACCCGGGGGAGGGTCCCGGTGCTGGCCGACCGCGCGTTGGCCAGGTACCGAACCGAGCTGTTCCGCGACTGGGTGGCGAGGACGCGCCGGCAGGCGCCCGGCGGGTGCGCCGTCGCCGCCGCGGTCCTGGCGCGGCTCGCCACCGGAGCAGTCTCGGTGCCGGCAACCCCCGGAGCCGCTGCGCACCTGTCGTCGTGCACCACGTGCGCCACCACGGCCGGATGGCTCTCGGCGCCGGCAGCGGCGCTGTGCGAGGGGGTGCTGCCGGCGACGATCGGGGCGGACGTGGCGGCCCGCTACCTCGAGCTGCGACAGGTCCGGCCGCCCGACGCGATGGAGCGGCTCACGTCGTGGCGGCAGGTGGCCTCCCGCCACCTGCGCGAGGCGGCGAGCGCGGCGGTCCGGCCCGGTCTCGCCAGCGCGCTGGCAGGGGCAGCGCTGCTCGTCGTGGGCGCGCTGGCGTCGGTGTCGCTGGCCGGAGGGCGCGGCACTGCGCCGTCGCTGTCACTTCCGAGCCTGGCCACCGGTTCGGTAGCCGTAGGGAGCCCGGCCGTCACGACGGCCGCCTTGGGGTCCGCGCACGCCAGCCCCACCGCCGCGTCTCCCACCCCGGCGGCAACACCTGCGGGGGACAGCACGCACGGCACCGAGCGCTCCGCGCACGCTCATGGGGGCGCGAGCTCGGCGCTGCCCGAGTCGGGCGGCAGGAGGGCAGGAGGCACGGGGGGCGCGAGGACCTCCACCGGTGCAGGCGGTGCCAACGGAATCACGGGTGCGTTGTGGCCGCTGCTGGGGACGGCCGAGGTGCCGCCCGTCGCCGCGACGCCCACGCCTCGCACCTCGCAGAGCACGTTGCAGACGACGGCTCCCGCCTCCTCCACGGACATGCCTGTCACCCCTGCTCTCGCCCCGGCGAGCGCCTCTTTGGACCGCGCCCTCCCGCCGCTGGGTGCAACGACCGTCCATTCGCCGACGAGCACTCCACCGCCGGCGAACACCCCGCCGCAGCCACCGCCCGCTGCCGCGACCGTGCCGGCGAGCACCCCGCCGCCTGTGAGCGCGACCGTGCCGGCGAGCACCCCGCCGCCGGCTGGCGCGACCGTGCCGGCGAGCACCCCGCCGCCGGCGAGCACCCCGCCGCAGCCACCGCCCGCTGCCGCGAACGTGCCAGCCCCGCCGACGGGGGCTCAGGCCACCACGTCGGCCGCCGCCTGGGAGAGCGCCACCTCGGAGGACGTCACGTCCCAGGCCACCACGTCGGCCGCCGCCGCCTGGGAGAGCGCCACCTCGGATGACGTCACGGTGAACACAACCGGTGCGATCGCGGCGGCATTGCCGGCCGCAGGCGGCGGCACGGCCACAGCGGCCGAGGACGGCACCGGACCCGATGCCGACGATGCCACGTCTGTCACCCAGACGCAGCCTCCGACCAGCGCTGACGGCAGCGCCGAGGCAGGCACGACCACCTGTGACCCGGACAGTCCGGACCCCAATCAGACCGCCGGTTCGACGTGAGCCGCCGTCGGCCCGACAATGGGGCCGTGACCGATGCCAGCCCGCGCCCGGCCCAGGGCGCCACACAGCGCCAGCACATCCTCGACACCGCCCTGTCCCTCATGTCCCAGCGGGGAGTCGACGGCACCAGCATGCGTGACCTGGCCACCGCCGCCGGCCTCAACGTCGCCTCCCTCTACCACTACTTCCCTTCCAAGCGAGATCTGCTGGTGGCGGTCCTCGAGGAGCGGGGCTTCCTCGAGCAGCTGACGGCCGCCACCCCCGCCGCGCTCACGCGTGCGCCGGCTGCCGGCCTGGCCGCCCTCCTCGACGACATGCTCCAGTCCATGCTCGAGGTGGAGGACTTCATCCGCCTCATGCTCGGCGAGGTGATCCGCGGCGACGTGACGGCCTTCGCGGTGGGCTCGGAGCTCTTCGCCGCCACCCAGGCATCCCTCGAACGCTGGCTGGCCGAGTCGGCACCCGAGCTCTGCGAGGGCGCCGGCGCCCCCGCGGCGGCCCGCATGCTGCGGGCCACGCTGATCGGGCTGTTCTTCGAGCACGTCGCCGGTGTGATGGAGGGCGACGACGACCCGGCCACCGCCTTCCGCAAACGGGCCGAGGAGGTGGCGGCGGTCCTGCGGTCGGGCGGGTGACGACGGGTGCCGGTGCCCGGCCGTCCTCAGGCGGAGGGTGGCACGGCCAGGGCACCACCGAAGGGGCCCGCACGGCCAGGCGTGCCCGGCCGCAACCGCACCTTTCGAGGATGGGCCGCAACCAGCTGACCGCAGGCGGCGTCGATGTCGGCACCCCGGGTCGAGCGGATGGTGGCGTGCACGCCGCGCTCGAGGAGATTGCGGCGGAAGCGGCGCACCCCCGGGAGGGGTGTGCCCCGGAACCGGTACCCGGACGTCGGGTTGAGCGGGATCAGGTTGACGTGCGCCCGCAAGGGCCGTGCGAGCTCGGCGAGCTCGGCAGCGTCACCCGGGCTGTCGTTCACCCCGTCGATGAGCGCCCACTCGAAGGAGAGACGCCGCCCGCTGGCGGCTACGTAGCCATGGCATGCCTCGACCAGGGCGGCGAGCGGGTACCGGCGATTCACCGGCACGAGCTCGTCGCGCAGCCCGTCGTTGGCGGCGTGCAGGGACACCGCCAAGTTGACCGGCAGCCGCTCGGCGGCCAGGCGCCGGATGCCGGGCACGATGCCGACCGTCGAGATCGTGAGGTGGCGCGCGGAGAGGCCCAGGTGGTCGTGGAGCCGCTCGACAGCCGCCCACACCCGGTCGTAGTTGGCGAACGGCTCCCCCATCCCCATGAACACCACGTGGGACACCCGCCGCGGACGACAGAGCCGCACGGCCGCCACCACCTGCTCGACGATCTCGCCTGCGCTGAGGTGCCGGGTGAACCCGCCCTGCCCGGTGGCGCAGAACCGGCACCCCATGGCGCACCCTGCCTGGGTCGACACGCAGACGGTGACCCGGTCGTGGTAGGCCATCACCACCGACTCGACCTCGGCCCCGTCGGCGAGCGCCCAGAGAAGCTTGACCGTGCTGCCCCCGTCGGCCACCCATCGCCCGCGTTCTGCGAGCGCGGGCCGGAGCACCTCGGCCAGGTGGCGCCGCAGATCCCTCGGAAGGTCGGTCATCTCCTCAGGCAAGGCGGCCCGGCGGTGCAGGCCGTCCCAGACCTGGTCGACCCGGTAGGGGGGCTCCGAGGCGAGCAGCGACGCCAGATCCTGGCGGCTCAGGTCGTAGGGGCCGGGCACGGGCCCACGCTACGGGCTGGGTAGCAGGTGGCGCGCGTGCTCGTGACCCGAGCCCTCCCCGACGAGGCGCTCGAGCCCCTGGCAGCCGCCGGCCACGAGGTCGTCCGGTGCACGGGAGACGCCCCGTTCTCGGGCGACGAGCTGGCCGGGTTGGCCCCCGGGTTCGACGGCATGGTGTGCGTGCTGACCGACCGGATCGACGAGCGGGTGCTCGAGGCTGGGGCAGCCGGGAGGCTTCGGGTCGTCGCCAACGCTGCAGTGGGCTACGACAACGTCGATGTGCCAGCAGCCGCCCGGCTGGGCGTGGCCGTCTGCAACACCCCCGGCGTCCTCGACGACACCACGGCCGACCTGGCGTTCCTGCTGGTCCTGGCGGCCATGCGGCGGGCGTCGGACGCCGAGGCCGACCTGCGGGCCGGACGCTGGGCCGGCTGGTCCTTCACCGACCACCTTGGGCGCGACGTGCACGGCGCCACCCTTGGGCTCGTCGGGTTCGGACGAATCGGCCGAGCGGTCGCGAGGCGAGGCGCCGGTTTCGGCATGACCGTCTTGCACCACACCCGCCACCCCACGGGCGTGCCCGGCTACGTCGCCCGCCTCGACCAGCTGCTGGGCCAGGCCGATGCCGTATCGCTCCATGTGCCGCTCACCGGCTCGACCAGAGGCCTCATCGGCAGGCGGGAGCTCGACCTGATGAAGCCGACCGCCGTGCTCGTCAACACGTCTCGGGGTGAGGTCGTCGACGAGGCAGCTGTCATCGACGCCCTGCACCGGGGCGCGATCTTCGGTGCCGGCATCGACGTCTTCGCGCACGAACCCGCGTTCGACCCTCGCTGGGCGACCGCACCCCACGCC
>DATGLW010000047.1:0-12994 GCA_035293965.1 Acidimicrobiales bacterium | reverse complement strand
GGCCAGCCGGACGGCGAGGGTCGACGTCGCCAGCTCGTGGTCGGCCAGCAGCACGAGCGCTGCGTCGATCGCCCGCACGAGCGCTTGCGGGGGCGAGGTCGAGTAGCGGCGCGCCACACGGGCGGCCAGGGGGGCACCACGATCGGCAGCGCTCCCGCGGGCGGCACGCCGCGGCCCGAGCACCGGCAGGGCGTCCACCGCGGAGGCGATCAGGCTCCGCGCCTTCTGGACGACCGCCGCTGGCCGCGTGTCGGAGCGCAACGGGTCGCGGGCCCCGCAGAGCACGACAGCCCACTGCAGCCGGGTCGCCGACGGCAGTGCCGGTGACGGCGGGAGGGCGGCCGGCTGCCACTGCGCCGGCGGCAGCGGCTCGGCGTCCCACAACAGAGCGGCGACGTCCTCGAAGCCCGCCGTCCTCGCGAGCTCGACCACCCGCCGACCCCTGTACGACGGGCCGTCCTCGCGCAGCTGCGTCACCGCCGTGGTGACCGTGGCCAGCCGGGCGTCGGTGCGCCGGGCGCCCCGCGATCGCCTCGAGAGCTCTTCGAGGTCCTCGAGGTCGAAGAGGCTCCGCCGCCCGTCGGGTGAGGGGTGCGAGACCAGCAGGCCACGGCTGACGTACGCGTACAGGGTGGGCAGCTTGACGCCGAGCCGGCGGGCCGCCTCCTCGCTCTCGAGCATGCGGGTCATCGACACATGCTACCGAACATTGACCTGATCAAGCTTGACTTGATCAACGTTGATAGCCTCGGCACGCACGGGCAGAATGGGTAACGGCAGGGCAGCGCACGAAGGAGGCCGGTCGTGATCGAAGCGCCAAAGGGGCTCGAAGGCGTGATCGTCGCCGACACGCACGTCGGCGACGTCCGCGGGCAGGAAGGCTTCTTCCACTACCGCCAGTACTCCGCGGTCGAGCTGGCTTGCAGGCGATCCTTCGAGGACGTCTGGCACCTCGTCATCGAGGGCCGTCTCCCCGACGCGAGCGAGGCCGCCGGCTTCGCCGGGGAGGTCCGGCTGCTGCGCACCCTCCCCGACGGGCTCGGCCGGCTCCTCCCCGACGTCGCAGGGCTCGGGAGCCCGCTCGACGTGCTCCGCACGGCCGTGTCGCTGCTCGGTGCCGAGCTCGGCTGGCGCCCGGCCTACGACTGCAGCCCGTCGGAGCTCCGTGCCCAGGCGGTGCTCGTCGGGGCGGTCACGCCGACCATCCTCGCCGCCACCCACCGGCTGCGCTGCGGGCTCGACCCGATCGCCCCACGACGCGACCTCGCGCACGCTGCCAACTACCTGTTCATGCTGACCGGTGCCGAGGCGGACGCAGCCCGGGTCCGGGCGCTCGAGCAGTACCTGATCCTCACCATCGACCACGGGTTCAACTCCTCGACCTTCACCGCCCGCGTGATCGTCTCCACCGGCGCCGACCTGGCGGCTGCCATCTGCGGGGCCATCGGAGCGCTGTCGGGACCGCTCCACGGCGGCGCGCCGAGCAGGGCGCTCGACGCGCTGGACGAGATCGGGTCGCGAAACCGGGCCGAGGACTGGGTCCGCGACGCAGTCGAGAGGGGCGAGCGCGTCCCGGGGTTCGGGCACCGCGTCTACAAGACCGACGACCCGCGCTCGGTCTTCCTGCGCGACGTCGCCCGGCGGCTGGGCGGGCCCCTGGCGGACCTCGCCACCTCGGTCGAGGACACGGTGGTCCGCGTGCTTGCCGAGGTCAAGCCAGGGCGTGACCTCTACACGAACGTGGAGTTCTATGCCGGGGTCGTCATGGACGCCTGCGGGATCCCTCGCTCGATGTTCACGCCGACGTTCGCCGCTGCCCGGACGGTGGGCTGGGGCGCGCACGTGATGGAGCAGGCAGCCGACAACCGGCTCATCCGTCCCGCGGCACGGTACGTCGGCGCGCCGCCACCGGAGCCGGTGCCGGCCGCCTGATGCAAGACTGCGGACGTGCACGAAGGGATCCCGCTCCTCGAGTTCGACAGCGAGCGCACGGCGGTGCTCGAGCCCGGGCACGGGCTGTTCGGGAGCACGGGCACCCTCCCCGAGCGCGCCGTGCTGTGCTTCTACGCCGAGATCCTCGCCACGTTGCCGGCCGACGCCCGGCAGATCGGCCAGCTCGAGGCTGTGCACGGCACGCACCCGGTCTGGTGCCTCCGGCGAGGCGGCGAGGACATCGCCGTCCTGCACCCGGGCATGGGCGCGCCGCTGGCCGCCTTCTTCCTCGAGTGCGCCATCGCCATGGGCGCGAGGAAGGTGGTGGCCTGCGGGGGCTGCGCCTCGCTGACCGACGTCGGCGCCGGTGAGATCGTCGTGCCCGACGCCGCCGTCCGCGACGAGGGCACCTCGTACCACTACCTGCCGGCGTCGCGAGAGGTGGCGGCGGACGCCGTGGGCGTGCGGACGGCCGAAGCGGTGCTGACCGAGCGAGGTGTCGTGCACCGGAGAGGCAAGGTGTGGACGACCGACGGGCTGTTCCGCGAGACCCGCAGCCGGATCGCCCGGCGACGCGAGGAAGGGTGTCTGGTCGTCGACATGGAGGCGGCTGCGTTCTTCGCCGTCGCGCGGTTCCGGGGCATCCGGTTCGCGCAGCTCCTGTACGGGGGTGACGACATCGGCGGTCCCGAGTGGGAGCATCGCGACTGGACGACCTCGCCCTCGAGAGCGCTCACCTTCGACCTGGCCCTCGAGGTGGCGAGCCGGCTCTGACCCGATCGCCCTCGGGGCGCCACATTGCGCCACCGGCACTCGACGCGCACGGCCAACGGGCGCCCAGCCGCTTCCGCGGCCCCGGCCAGAGTCGCCTCGCTCCCCACGCCTCGAACCGGGCGACCAGGGCGGCCGATGCGCCGCTACCGGGGGCCCTGGGTCACCGGCGCCGGTACGGTCACCCCGGCCGCTCCCGCCGGCTCGGCACCTCGGAGAGCGCGGCGCCGGGGAGCCATCGTCGCCGCTGCGTCGCGGTCGCGGATGCGCAGGGCGACCAGTGCGCCGGCGAGGGCCATCCCGGCCGCAGCAAGGAACACCGGGTGGAAGTCGGCAGGGTCGGGAAGCCGGGCCCGGCCGGTCCGGGAGGCGAGCACGGTCGTGAGGACGGCGATGCCCACGGCCGACGAGGCCTGCTGGACGGCGGCAGCCAGCGCCGTGGCCCGGCCGGTGTCAGCTGGCGAGATGGTGGCGAAGCGGGCCGCCTGCTGGGAGATGAACAGGTATGCCATGCCGGTGCCCATGCCGAACATGAACACCCGCACGATCCACAGGCTCGTCCCTCCACCGAAGGACGTCGAGGCGGCCGCGAGGATCGCCGCCAGCCAGACGAGCCCTCCCACCTGCAGGCGGCGGGGGCCGAGCCGCGGGTAGAGGCGCCCGGCGACCTGGGTCGAGAGCGCGACCCCGAGCGCTTCGGGGAAGGTCGTCACCCCGGAGGTCAACGCGGAGAGGTGCCGGGCCTCTTGGAGGTAGAGCGGCACGATGAACAGGGTCCCGAGAAAAGCCCCGAAACCGACCACGCCCACCAGGGTGCAGTCGAGGTACAGGCGGTTGCGCAGCAGGCGCAGGTCCAGCATGGGCTGGGCCGCTCGCAGCTCGACGAGGACGAGCACCCCCAGCAGCACCACGCCGCTGGCGGTGGCCACGGCGACGCGGGCGGACCCCCACCCGTCGATCGGGCCCTGGCTGATCCCGTAGAGGAGCAGGGCCAGGCCTGGCCCGCCGAGGAGGAAGCCCGGCACGTCGAAGCGGCCTGGCGAGGCCTGTGGTTGATGGGCCAGGAAGAGGGCGCCGAAGGTGAAGGCGAGGAGGCCGACGGGAAGGTTGATCAAGAAGACCCACCGCCACGAGGCGTGCTCGACGAGCAGGCCGCCGACGATCGGCCCGAGCGCGGGGGCCACGGCGGTCGGGACGATCAGGATCTGCGAAGCCCGCGCCCGGCGCTCGGGGGGGAACGTACGGAACAGGAGCGCCATGCCCACCGGCTGGAGCATGCCGCCGCCCACCCCCTGGAGCACCCGGGCGAGGACGAGCCAGGCCATGGACCCGGCGGCGGCGCAGCAACCCGACCCGAAGGTGAACATGGCGATGGCGAACAGGATCACCCGCTTGGCCCCGAAGCGGTCGCCGATCCAGCCCGACACCGGGATCCACATCGCGAGGCTCAGCATGTAGGCCGTTGCCGTCCATGCCACCGAGGAGTTCGGCACGTGGAACTGCCTGCCGATGGTCGGGATGGCCGTGTTGACGACCGTGATGTCCATGACCGTCATGAACATGCCGCCCACGAACACCACGCCCACGACGAGCTCGGGGCGCATGCGTGCTCGGGCCTGCGCAAGGAGCCTGCCGGCCATGGCGCGACCTTAGCGGTGAGGCCAAGGAGCCACCTGCGCCGCTGCCCCCGTTTCGCCAGGCCCTGCGCCGGCGGCTAGCCCTGCGCCAGCCCGTGCGCTAGCCCGAGCTCGACGCCCCGAACAGCGAGAGGCCCTTCATGAGGTCCTCGAGGTTCATTACCGGCACGATCTCGACCTCGGCATCGAGCTCGATCCAGAACGGCTCGGCACCGGTGCGAGCGCCCGGAACTGCAGCGGCCGCCCGCACCGGGTCACGACGAGCGACCCCGCATCCGCAGGGACCTACGGCAACGAGAGCATTGTGCAATGATGTCTCTATGCCTCGTGGCGTCCAGGGTCCGGGAAGCACGGTCGACGGCGCGGATCCCCGCGAGGTGGTGGACGCGGTGGTGCGGGCGAGCCGGGCCCTGGTCGGTGTCGCCGCCCGTTCCGTGGCGGGGTTCGAAGAGGAGATCACCCTGGCCCAGTACCGAATGCTCGTCCTGCTGTGCGCCCAAGGGCCCCAGCGGGTGGCAGACCTCGCCCAGGCGCTCGGGGTCACCCCCTCGACGGCCACCCGCATGACCGACCGCCTGGTGCGAAAGCACCTTGCCCGGCGCCACCGCACGACCACCGATCGGCGCAGCGTCCGGGTAGGCGTCACTCCCACCGGGCGCGCCCTCGTGGACGAGGTCACCGCGCGCCGCCGCCAGGAGATCGCTCGCATCGTGGCGGCAATGGCCCCCGATCGCAGGGCGCTCCTCGTCGACGCCCTCCGCGCCTTCGCCGAGGCGGCCGGGGAGGTGCCTGACCAGAGCTGGTCGGCAGGGTGGGAATGATCGGCACCCGGGAGCGTCGGATGGCCCAGGCGGCAGCGGCGTGGCTGCGGTCGTCGCGCCTCGGGATGGTGGCCATGGCGCTCGCCGTCGGCGTGGCAGGGGGGTTCGGCGCCGTCGGGTTCCGGTGGTTGATCTACAGCTTCACGTGGCTGGCCACGGGTCACCAGGAGTTCGGTCAGCAGGGCAGGGTCGCCAGCCTGCACCTGCCGTGGCTCGGCATCTGGTTCGTCCTGCTCGTGCCCGTGCTCGGCGGGCTCCTCTACGGGCCGCTCATCCAGCGGTTCGCGCGCGAGGCCCGCGGGCACGGCGTGCCCGAGGTCATGCTGGCCGTGGCAGAGAACGGGGGCCGGATCCGTCCGCCGGTCACCGTGGTCAAGGCGCTCGGCTCGGCCCTGTGCATCGGCACCGGCGGTTCGGTGGGGCGTGAAGGCCCGATCGTCCAGATCGGATCGGCCCTGGCATCGAGCATGGGCCAGTTCGTGCGGATGTCGGAGACGAAGCTGCGGGTGATCGTCGCCTGTGGCGCCGCCGGAGGCATCGCCGCCACCTTCAACGCGCCGCTCACCGGCATGTTCTTCGGCTTCGAGATCATCCTTCGCGAATTCTCCCTCGACGCCCTGTTCGCCACCATCCTCTCTGCCGTGGCAGCGGACCTCGTGAGCCGGGCCTTCTTCGGATCGGTTCCGTTCTTCAGCGCCATGCCCCACGACCTGTTCGTCCACCGCGTGGACACCTATGCGCTCGTCGCGCTCCTCGGTTTGGCGGCGGGCGTCGTGGGCTGGGGGTTCAAGACGGTGCTGTACCGCCTCGAAGACGCCGTCGACGCGCTGTGGGGCGGTCGGCCCGAATGGGCGCGCCCGGCGGTCGGCGGCCTGGCGCTCGGCGCCCTCCTCCTGGCTCTGCCCCAGCTCTACGGTGTCGGCTACCCCGTCATGAACCAGGTCGTGTCGGGACGCACCGCCATATGGCTCGTGGCAGTCCTGCTCGTGGGGAAGATCGTCGCCGCGAGCCTCACCTTGTCGATCGGTGGGTCGGGCGGCGTGTTCGCCCCGTCCCTGTTCGTGGGGGCCATGGGGGGCATGGTCTTCGGCGTCGCGGCCCACCGCCTCCTCGGCGCCGCCGTCAACTCACCGGCCGTCTACGCCATCGTGGCCATGGGAGGCGTGTTCGGCGCCGCCGCCCAGGCTCCGCTGACCGCCATCGCCAGCGTGGTCGAGATGACAGGGAACTTCACGCTGATCCTGCCTGTCATGCTGACCGTCGGCATCGCTACGGCCGTCTCCAAGCGCCTCAGCTACGGCAGCATCTACACGACGAAGCTGCTCCGCCGCGGGATCGACATCGAGCGACCCACACCGACCAATGTCCTCCAGGTCCTGACGGTGGCCGACGTGATGCAGCCGGTCTCGCCAGGCGGCGACACCCGCCTCTCCCTCGCTCGCTCGACGGGCGCGACCGACGCCCAGGTCGGCGCGGACCTCGCGCGGACGGTCGGGCCCGTCGTCGTCGCGCGGCGGCCCCAGGTGCTGTTCGCGGACGAGAGCCTGGCCCAGGCCCTGCGCCAGCTCGTCCTCTACGGCCTGGCCGGCCTGCCGGTGATCTCGCGCGACGGGCAGAGCCTGGTCGGGTGGGTCACCCGGCCGAACGTGCTCCGGGCCCTCGCTGAGCGCGTCACCTCCACCACCCGGGACGCCGAGCGCGGCTCGTTGGCCGCCCAGTTCGCCGTCGCCGACGCCGCCTCGCACCTCCACGTGCCGAGCGATCCCCTCGAGGGCTACCGGATCGCCGAGGTCGTGGTCCGTCCCGACGCCCCGGCCCTCGGCCAGCGCATCGGCGACCTCCCCTTGCCGCCGGGGTGCATGGTCGTCGCCGCCACGGACCACCACGAGATCTCCGCCCCGCGACCTGACATCGAGCTCCGCGCCGGCGAGCGCCTCGTGCTCCTCGTCCCCGATGAACCCGACCGAGCGGCCAGCTTCACCCCCGCGGGGAGAGGGGGCTGACCTGGCGTTCAGCCTGCGGTCGGGTGCGCGGGCGGTCCGGCAGGATCCTGCGAGGCAGGCATGGTGCCCGGCGAAGCGGCGGGTGCCGCACCGCGCGAGGAGTCGGGGGCGACTGGAGCCCTGTCGTCTGCATGGTCCGAGGCAGCGGCGGCAGTCGCGACGTCCACCGGGTACGTCGTGACCGCGCGGAACAGGAAATACGCGCTCGCGGCGAGGGGCGCGAGCATGACGAGGAACGTCGTCTGGAGCCCCGCGAGATCCGAGAGCGCTCCGAAGAGCAGCGGTGCGAGGGCCTGGGCCATGGTCCGAAGGAAGGTGCGTATCCCCTCGGCCCGACCCCACAGCATGGCGGGCATGATGTCGAGGCGCGCCGCGTCGATCGGGGGGTTCTGCGCCGACAGCATGGCAGCGGCGAGGATCACGTAGGGAAGGGCCGTGAGCATGCTCGCGGTGAGGAGAGCGGGCACGAACAGCACCACCGTGGCCGACGCCGCCAAGGCGGCGACCAGCACTCGGGCCTGGAGGCGGCCCCGACGCAGCCACGCGTCGCCCAGCGGGCCGGCCGAGACCACACCCAGCACGGCGCCGGCCCCGATGGCCAGCATGAGCAGGTTCGCGAGCGCGGCGTTCACGTGGTAGTGGCCCCGCACGAACTCGACCCCGAAGGTCTCCACCCCGGCCAGGAAGTAGTACCCGCATGCGCTCGAGATGATCAGCAGCACGTTGGTCCTCACGGCCAGCACGTAACGGACCGCAGACACGAGGCCGAGCCGTCGGCCCGCGACCCGGCGGGCGAGGGCCAGGTCGGGCGCGATGCCCCGAGCCCTGGCCAGGCCCTGAGCATCGGTGGCCCCCGACCGCGGCTCCTCCTGGGCGACGCCGGCCACGACGACCTCGTCGAGGGGTGGGTCGAGCGGGGACGCCCGACCCTCCGGCGAGGACCTCCCGCGATCGGTGGGCGTCGGGGGCACCAGCACTCCGGGGCCTCCCCGTGCCGGCTCGGGGAGGCGGAACAACGCCCAGGCCAGTGGCAGGGCGACCAGGCCCAGGATCACGAAGGCGGCACGCCACGACAGTGCGGCCACGTCGCCGGTCACGGCGAAGCCGACGCCCGCGCCGAGGAGCTCTCCAGTGAGGATGGAGCTGTAGATCCGCCCCCGTTCGGCCCCGCCGAAGTAGTCGCCGACCAGCGAGGCCACCGCAGGCCCCGCGGCGGCCGTCACGACGCCGAGCGAGAGCCGCCACAGGAGGAGGCCCCCGAAGGAGCCAGCGGTTGCACTGAGGAGCATGGCCACTCCCCACAGGCCGACAGCGACAGCGAGCGTCCACGTGCGCCGGACGCGGTCGGCCAGCATCCCGAAGGGCACGGATGCGACCGCTCCGACCACGGAGTTGACCGCCACGAGCAGGCCGATGTCGGCGTTGTCGATGTGGAGGTCGTGGCGAAGCGCCGTGGCCGACGCCCCGACGGTGGCGGTGTCAGCGCTCGCCAGGGCGAGCACCGAGGCGAGCAACACGATCACCCTCGTCCGCTCCGGCCCGCCGAACGCCAGCGTCAGGCGACGCCACCCCGCCCTCGTCAACCGGCTCGCCAGACGAGCACGGTGGTGCGGCGCGGCCAAGGTGCCGTGCCCGTACGGATCCTGGCCGCCCAGGGTCACGTCACGTGTGTAGCACCCGCCGCCGGCGATGTCGGCTCGCCGGACACCTTCCCCGCAGCGCTCACCCGCGAGCGTGGCTCCGGGGGCATCGCGCTGCGACGGCGCTCGCTCACCCGCCGGGGGCGCCACCGAGGCGACGACGCGCTCGACGATGGCCACGATGCGCTGGGCCGCTTCCACACGGCGCCCGACCCGAGCGGGCGGCGCTGATGGCGTCGGCCGCGGCGATGCCCGTGTGCATGGCGTTCCCGGCGACGGCGATGCGGTTGCCGTGGCCGAAAGAGTCCGCTGCGGCCTGGCGACTCGACGTCTGGACTGGTCTGGAGCCTGGGAGGGGACTCGAACCCCTGACCTGCGCATTACGAGATCGATCAGGGTCGTTCCGTGGGGTGCCGGCCAGTGCCGGCACGTGCCCGTCTTCCCAGGTCAGTAGCAGTCCAGGCCCGGGCTCGTGCAACTGGCCGGAACCGAGCGGGACTCTCCGGGACCCGATTGTTGGGACGCGAGGCGGGCCAATCCAATGGTGTTCGCCACTCAGGCAATAGACAATGTCCGATAGGCTACTGGTCGTGGAACTGGCCCCGACGTCCGGCTCGCTGCTCCGAGAGGCCCGCACCCGGGCCCGCCTGTCCCAGACCGACGTGGCCCGCCGGGCCCACGTCGCCCAGAGCGTCGTCAGCACCTACGAATCGGGCCGGCGGGAGCCGTCCCTCACCACCCTCCGGCGTCTGGTGGCCGCCACCGGCCATCGGTTGGTCGTCTCGCTCGAGCCCGACCCGGACGCCAGGCCGGGACTGCCCGACACCCCGCTCGGCCGCCGGGTCCGACGGCATCGCCGAGCCCTGCTGGCCACTGCCGCCCGCCACGGGGTGACCAACCTCCGGGTGTTCGGGAGCGTCGCCCGGGGAGAGGACCGCCCCGACAGCGACGTCGACCTCCTCGTCGACCTGGCCCCGGGGACCGGACTGGTCACTCTCGGAACACTCGAGCGAGAGCTTCGCGAGGTGCTGGGCTTCCCGGTCGACGTCGTTCCGGCCGACAGCCTCCGGGCCGGCGTGAGGGCCGAGGCCGAGCGGGAGGCGATCCCCCTGTGAGCCGACGGGACGAGGAAAGGCTGGGTGACATCGCCGACGCCCTGGAAGCCATCAGGAGGCACCTGCAACGGGGAGGCCTCGGGGACGGGCTGGTCTTCGACGCCGTCCGTCTCCGACTGATCGAGATCGGCGAAGCGGTCAAGGGGATCGACCCGAACGTGCTGGCGGACGAGCCCGACATCCCCTGGCAGGACGTGGCCGGCATGAGGGATCGCCTCACACATCACTACTTCGACACGTCCCATGCCATCGTCCAGGCCACGGTCGACCACGACCTGCCGGTCCTCGAGGAGGGCGTTCGGCGGCTCCGGCGCCGGACCACGGGCTGATCGAGCCAGGTGAACCGGCGACCGGGCTGGCCCCCTCCGGCCGCCCCGGATCCGGCCGCAGCCGGCGGTCTACCTGGTGCGGAGCCCCTGATCAGGGGCCTCTCCCAGAGCGGGCGACGGTGTCGAGCGGGCGACGGGAACCGAACCCGCGTTCTCAGCTTGGGAAACCCTTCGGAGGGGTTCCGGGCACCTGGGGAAAACGACAAAATCCCTGGTAGTGGCCCGTTTGGCGTGACCACCGATGACCCGCATCGGCCTCCTTTGTCCAGCCGGTGTGGCACGGATGTGGCACGAAATCGGGGTGGCCAGGCGCCCCAAGGGACGGCCGGAGGCCGAGCGAGGACACGGAGCGCAGCGGCGTCCCGCAGCGTGCCCTTGGGGCGCCGGGAGCTGTCCGACGGCACCATGCCGGCGGCCGGCCGGCGGCCGGCCTGGGAGCACACCGGGCGCGTCTTCTCGGGACCTTCCTGGGAGGGCTCGGTGACGTACCGGGCTCTGCGTGGAACCGGCTGGCCGGGAACGGAGCGGGCCTGGTTGGCAGCCGGGAGCGAACGGCTCACTCACCCGCCGGGGGCGCCACCGAGGCGACGACGAGCTCGGCGATGGCCACGATGCGCTGGGCGGCTCGGTGGGCCTCTCGGGCCTCGGCGGGGGTCACCGGTGCCGGGTCGCACTCGGCGCGGTTCTCGAGGGGCAGGAGGCGGCGGAAGTGGACGGCCGCCCGCCCGCCGCCGGCCCCTCCGGCTCGTTCGAGGTGCCCGGCCGCTTGGGTGTGCTCCCCCTTCCACACGGCGCCCGAGCGGGCGGCGCTGATGACGTCGGCGGCGGCGATGCCCGCGTGCACGGCGTTCCCGGCGACGGCGACGCGGTTGCCGTGGCCGAGGGAGTCCGCCGCGGCCTGGAGGAACCCCTCGGCCTTGGAGAGGTAGGCCCGGACGTCGGACAGGGAGGCAGGGCGGGTCTGGCCCCGGGAACGGGACGGGTTCATGCGGCCGGACCGAGTCGGCCGAGGTCGGAGCCGGCGAGCAGGACGCCTCCTTCGGCGATCGCCCGCCACAGCGACCCGCGGCGCCGGCGAAGGGCGGGGACCTCGGCCTCGCCCACCACGACCAGGCTGACCGGGTTGCCGGTGATCCTGGTGGCCGCGTCCGACCACGAACCGAGGCCCGCCGCCCAGGAGGGGTCGTCGCTGGTCACCTCGTCCGGTCGGACGGCCAGGACGTCGACGTCGCTCCCGGCACGGGCCGAGCCGGTGGCGAAGGAACCGAACAGGACCAGTGCGGCGGGAGCGGGACGGATCGTCCCGGCTTCGTGCCGAAGGCGCTCGACGACCCGATCGTGGACCCGGCTCAGGGCGATGATCGCCCGGGCGGCCTCGTTGTCGGCCTGCAGCCGGACCAGGGCCGCTCGGCCGGCTTCTCGCCGCACGACGACACCGAGGTCGACGAGGTGGTTGAGGACGGCGACCGCCCGGTTGACACTGACCCCGGCCAGCGACGCCACCGTGCGCATCGTCAGCTCGGCGTCGGTGGCGGCCAGGACGGCCAGCACCCGTCCCTGGACGCCCGGCACGAGGGCCTGGATCGGTTCGACGTAGTCCATGGCAACCAACGAAATACCCAAAAATATCGCACATATGTGCGATTTCCCGACGTGGGGGATTGGCCGGGGTCCCCGCCAGTTCGACCTGTTGGTCCGAGGGACATGACCGCATTTCGAGGCTGCTTCCGATGTCGTAGTCGGCCGCCACTACGACTCGGCGCGTCGAAATTCAGGTGAGCTGCTCGATGATCGAGATCACCTCGTCGCTGCGATAGCCCTGCTGCCTGGCGAACTCAATCAGCTCTCTGGCCTTCACGAGGACTGCGGAGCGTTCAGGCGTTCCGGCCACGCTCACACCTCTCCCTCGGCGGAACTCGAGCAGTCCTTCGTCTCGAAGGAGCCGCAGGGCCCGCAGCACGGTGTTGGCGTTAACCCCCAAGACGGCGGCCAGATCCTTGGCCGGAGGCAGGCGTTCGCCGGGGACGGCTTCTCCCTCGGCGATCGCCCGTCGTAGCTCGGCTGCCACCTGGTCGTGGAGGGGGATCGGCTCGCTGCGGTCTACCTTGACATGTTCGATAATGCCACGCATTGTAGCACTATGACCGAGAGATTGGTGGAGGATCCGGCGGCTGAGGCCATCACCGAGGCGGAGGCGCTGATCCGAGAGGCCAGGGCTCGACAGCACCGGCGCCGTCGCATGATCCGTGTGAGCGTTGCGGCGGCGATCCTCGTCCTCGGCGCGTGCTGGTACTTCGTCGCTGACCATACCGGTGGTTCGAGAGGCGCTGGACAGGAGCAGGGTGCCAAGTCCGTCGCAGCCGGTGCCTTCGCCGGGACCTGGCACGTGCATACCTACTCCCTGACGATCAGGGAGGACGGGCAGGGTTCGTTCGAGTGGCCCACGCACAACCCTTGCGCCGGACCAGGCGCCGCCCCCGGTGCGTGTGACTCCCTGGTCCCCAAGACGGTGGAATTGGCGGGCAGACGAACCACCATCGTTGAGATCATCGACGGTGGGCATGCACACCTCCAGCTCATCTCGGTCGCCGGCACTACTGCCAATGGGCGGATCACCGGTTCCACCGTGCGGTCGGTCCTACCGGACGGACCTGTGACGCTCCGGGTCACGAAGGACGACGTCCTCCGTGTGACCACGACGATCAAACCAGCGATGCCGTCGTTCGAGGCCCTTTGCGGACCCAAG
>DATGLW010000046.1:0-2630 GCA_035293965.1 Acidimicrobiales bacterium | reverse complement strand
ACCGATCTCGACCGCAGCCCGGAGCCGGCGCCGGCGACCACCCTCGCGCCGGGCGTGGTCGAGATCGACACCCTCCTCGGTGGCTGGCGCAGGACCACTGCCGGGTACCTGATCGCGGGACCCCGCCCGGTCCTGATCGAGACGGGCAGCCAGACCTCGGTGCCCGTGCTCCTTGCCTCCCTCGAGCGGCTCGGTGTCGGCCCCGGTGACCTCGCCGGGATCGTCGCCACCCACATCCACCTCGACCATGCCGGTGGCGTCGGCGACGTCGCCCTGGCCTTCCCCGGTGCGACGGTCTACGTGCACGAGAAAGGCGCCCGCCACCTTGCCGATCCAGAGCGCCTGGTGAGCTCGGCCGCCCGCGTCTACGGCCCGCTGCTCGACTCCCTCTACGGGCGGCTCCGGCCCACCGCCCCCGACCGCCTCCACGTGCTCGCCGACGGCGAGGGCATCGAGATCGGCGACGGTCGCGTGCTGACCGCCGTCGACTCGCCGGGCCACGCCAAGCACCACGTCGGGCTGCACGACTCCGACAGCGGCATCCTGTTCGTCGGCGACGCCGTGGGCGTGAAGCTCCCCGACGGCGGGGTCCTCCGGCCGTCCACGCCGCCCCCCGACTTCGACCTCGACCAGGCCCTGCACTCGCTGGCGAGGTTCGCCCGGCGCCGCCCGACCGGGCTCGCCCTCGCCCACTACGGCCTGCTGCCCGACCCCGACGGGGTCCTGCAGGAAGCCGAGGGGACCCTCCGCCAGTGGGCCGAGACGGCGGAGGCCGCCTACCGCGCCGGGGTGGACATCGCTGCCGCCCTCGAGGAGCGCTTCGCCGCGGACCTCTCGGGCGTGGCCCCCGAGCACCGCGAGAAGCTCGAGGTCATGAACGGGGTGCACTCGAACGCAGCCGGGCTTCGGCGGTGGCTCGAGACCCGCCGGGTGTCCCCGCCCGGGTCGGGCGCCTGAGCCGGCCCGGCCCGGTCGGCGGAGGGAGTGGGATTCGAACCCACGGTGCCCCAAGGGGCACAACGGTTTTCGAGACCGCCCGATTCGGCCACTCTCGCATCCCTCCGGCCGGGACTCTACCGTCCACCTTGCGCCCGGTTCGCCCGGCGCCGGCCGGCCCCGGCAGGAGGCGGACCGCAGGCTCGCCCTGCCGCCTTCTTCGACACGCCCAAGGGAGGGGCGTGGCGGGCTTTCGCCCGCTCCACGATCAGGCGGGCGGTCCCGAGGCGAGCGTCACCGGCGTGGTGTGCGACTGTCCCGACGTGTCCTGCCAGCTGAGCTGGACGGTGTCACCGGGGTGGTGGGCCTGGAGCAGGGTCGTCAGGGTGGTCGGCGTCAGCACCTGTTGACCGTCGACGGCGGTGATCACGTCGCCCGCCGACAGCCCTGCTTGGGCCGCTGGCGTGGAAGGCTCGACGCCCACGACCACGGCCCCGCTCGTCGAGGGCGCGCCGGGGATCTGCCCGCCGGGGAGGCCGCCGCCGAAGCGGAACCCCGGACCCGCCCCGGCGCTCGCCACCCGCACGCCGAGGAAGGCCGTGGCACCGATGTGGATGCTGTCGGATGCCTGGCCGCTCGAGATCTGGGTGCCGATCGCGCGCGCGGTGTCGCTCGGGATCGCCCACCCCTGCTGGGGCGCGTCACCGAACGAGAAGTCGCTCGTTGCCGCGGTGACCATCCCGATCACCCTGCCCGACGAGTTGACGAGGGGACCCCCCGAGTCCCCGCCCTCCACCTGGGCGTTGGTCGCGATGAGCCCCGAAAGCTGCTCGGAGGTGCCGGTCGACTGCGAGGCGGCGGTGATCGACTGGTTCAGGCCTGTGACCGTGCCCGCGACGGCCGTCGGCTTGCCGCCGACCCCACCGGCGTTGCCGATCGCGACCACCGGGTCGCCCACCTTGACCGAGGCCGAGCTCCCGAAGGACACCGTGGCGAGGCCCGACGCGCCTTGCAGCTGGATGACCGCGACATCGCCGCTCAGGTCGTAGCCGACGACAGTGGCCGTGTACGTGCGGCCGTTGCCCACATCGGTTGCCCGGATGCTCGTCGCGCCGGCGATCACGTGGTTGTTGGTGAGGACGGTCCCCGAGGGCGTGAGCACCATGCCGGTGCCAGCTCCCTCCTCCCCCAGGTTTCCGAGCGTGACGTTGATGTCGACCAGCCCCGGGTCCACCTTGGCGGCGATGGCCGAGGCGTCGAGGGGCCCCGGCGAGCCCTGGGGCACCGTCGTCGGGCTCTCGAACCCTGGGGCCGACGACGGTACGGAGGAGGCTGTTGGCTGGCCGGTACCCCAGACACCCCAGCCGATGCCGACACCGGCGAGCACGGCCGCAGCCGCCCCGACCAGCGCAGCCACGACGACGGGCACCCGATGCTTGCCGCGCGGCGCCCCAGTCGGGCCGGCCCCGGTCGCTGGCTCCGGTGGGAGGCCGCCACCGGGGGGTGACGGCGGCGGGCCCCAGCCGTAGGGCGGCGGGGGTGCCGCCGCGCCGGCTTGGCCCCAGGGAGGGGGCGGCGAGCCGGGCCAGTGCCACCCGGGGGGCGGCGAGCCGGGCCAGTGCCACCCGGGGGGCGGCGTTTCGGCTCCCGGCTCGGGCGGTCCTGCGGGCCCGGCAGCGCCTGGAGCTCCGTGG
>DATGLW010000045.1:0-46249 GCA_035293965.1 Acidimicrobiales bacterium | reverse complement strand
TGCCTGGTCGTCGAGCTTGCGGTGCAGGCCGGCGAAGAACCCGAACAGCGCGTACGCCAGCAGCGCCGTGCCGCCGAGGGCAAGGCCGGTCAGCGTGACGCCCACCCAGTCGTAGCGCAGGTGGACGATGTGCCATCCGGTCCACATGTTGACGTTCGCGAGCCAGGCCAAGGCGACACCCCACGCACCCGCCGCGAAGGCGCGACCCTCGCGAAGCCTGCGGTAGCCGCGCTCACCGAGCATGGTGAGGGCCATGGTCGCAAACGCAAGGAACAGGAACAATGCGAAGAAATGCATCTCGTCTCCCTTCCTTCGTCGAAGGCCGGAAGAAGTCTTCCGACACGTTCACAGTATCGGCCAAGGTCTCGCGGGCGAGCAGAGGACCCGGTCATCAGCGCCATCGGAGAACGCCGCGTCGTCGGCGGGTTGCGCAACCTGGCCGCGGCCGGCTCTACTCCCCGGCTTCTCCGGCCGGCCACAGGTCCTCGGGCTCCCGGCCCTTCGTCTCGGGGACCAGCCAGAACAGGAGGGCGAGGGGAACGATGGGCAGGAAGGTGAGCAGGGCGGCGATGCTGAAGCGGTTGCCGATGTCGGCCAGTGCGCCGAACGCCAGCAGGCCGATGATCGCACCCACCACGCCGGCTGCCAGGTACCAGCCCGTCGCCGAGGCGCGAACCGACGTGGGGAACAGCTCGTTGCCCAGGCTCCCCGCAGCAGGTGCGAAGATCGCGCCGCAGGCGGCACCGGCGACGTACCCGCCGATGAGGGCCGCTTCCGATCCGCTGTACGCGACCACCGCGGCCAGCACGAGGAGCACCATGCCCAGTGCGCCGGTCGGGCGCCGGCCGAGGTGGTCGGCCAGCCACTGGCCGGCGGCCAGCCCGGCCAGCCCGGCGACGCCCGCTGCGACGACCATCAGCGCCGTGACCCAACCCGCCAGGTGCATGACGTTCTGGGCGTACAGGAAGACGAAGCTGTTGGCGGGACCGGTCACGACGGCGACGGCCAGTGCGAGCGCGGCGACGACGATCAGCCGGCCGCGGAATCGTGGCTCGATGGGGCCGAGGACCGGCAGCGGATGGTCGCGGGCCGCCGCCGCCACCTCGAAGCGCGTCGGCTCCGGCACCCGGCGGCGGACGAGCACCAGGAGGCCGAGCGGCACCACGGCGAGGGCGAAGATGCCGCGGAAGCCGAGAGGACCCGACGCCAGACTGTGCAGCACCGCCGTCGCCCCTGCCCCCACCGCGTAGGCGGCGGCGATGAGGGCGACCGCCTTCGCCCGGTGCGCGGCGGTCGTCTCCTCGGCTGCAGCGACCTGGGAGACCGACCCGGCGGCACTCAGCGCAGGACGTCCGGCGGCGAAGATGGCGACGAACCACCAGTACCCGGGGCTGACCGCAGCCAGGACTGTCAGGATCAGGCCCGCACCGCCCGCCCACAGCATGACGGCGCGCCGCCCGACCCGGTCGGCGAGCCCGGCGAGCACGAGCCCCCCCAGCGAAGCCAGCCGGATGACGGCCAGCCCGATCCCGAGCTCGGTCCCGGACAGCCCTGCCTGGTCGGCCACGGTGGCTCGCTGGGCGACGTGACCGAACCCCTTCGCCACGTCCCCGAGAGTGGCCACCGCCCCGAACTGGCCGAACCCCGCCGCGACCGCAACCACTGCCAGGACGAGCACCCTGGGGTCCAGCCACGAGCCGAGCTCGAGCGCCGAGAGCGCCGCCCCCGCCTTTCGATCGTTGCCCCTCCGCTCGCCACGCCAGTACCGGACCCGAGCTCCCCGGCTCCGGACGGCGCGCGCCCCGTGGCGCGGGTTCGGGTCGTCTCCCACCGCTACAAGTATGGGACGGGCAGCTGCCGCCCCCCTGCAGGCCCCCGGGCAAGGCCCCCGGGCAAGGCCCCACCGGGCAGGACCCCCTGCAGGCCCCCGGGCAAGGCCCCCGGGCAGGCTCCGCGTCCCATGCATCGGACGACGCGACGCATCGGACGGCGCGACGCATCGGACGGCGCGACGCCCTTCGGGATCGGAGGGTGCCGGATGCGGCTCGGGGTCTCAGCACCCGGGCTCGAGTGATCAGGACCCGGGCTCGAAGCGGTAGCCCACGCCCCGGACCGTCCTGATGAGGGAAGGACTGGCAGGGTCCTGGTCGACCTGGGCTCGCAGTCGCTTGATGTGGACGTCGAGCGTCCTCGTGTCGCCGACGTAGTCGGCGCCCCAGACGTGGTCGATGAGCACCTCGCGCTCGAGCACGCGACCCGGCTTCTCGACGAACAGCCGCAGGAGCTCGAACTCCTTGCGGCGGAGGCGGACCTCGGTGCCGCGCACGAACACGCGGCGCTGAGTCGGGTCGACACGCACGACACCTGCTTCGAGGACCTCCCCGGGTCTCACGTCGCCTCCCGGAGGTCGTCGAGTGGCGCGCGACGTCCGCCGCAGCACGGCACGGACGCGGGCCACCAGCTCCTGGAGCCCGAACGGCTTGGTCACATAGTCGTCGGCCCCCACTTCCAGGCCGACCACCGTGTCGAGCTCGGTGCTCCGTGCGGTGACGATGATGACCGGTACCGACGACCGCGAGCGGATGGCGCGGCACACGTCGATGCCGGACACCTTTGGGAGCATCAGGTCGAGCAGCACCAGGTCCGGCTCGACCTCCTCGAACCGCTGCAGGGCCTCCTGGCCGTCGCGAGCCACCGCGACCTCGAACCCTTCGCGGGTGAGCCCGACGACGAGTGCGTCGACGAAGGGCTCTTCGTCCTCGGCGAGCAGGATCGTGGCAAACGGCTGGCCACCCGGAGGCAGCTGACCCTCCGGATGGGGCTGCCCGCCCGCAAGAGGCTCGTCGTTCGCCCGGGGCTCAGCGGGAAGGGTCGGACCCTGAGGTCCTTCCTGCCACGACACACAACGGAACCTAGGCAACCGCAGTGAACGGCTCGCGAACCGACGGTAATGCGGGAATGAACGTTGGGGAAACGATCCGCGCGTCGCGCCGTCGGTCAGGCGGAGCGCCGCCAGCTGCCCGAGCTGGCGATGGCCGGTCGGCCAGGAGGACCGGTGGCAGGGAACGGGGCGGCCGCGATCGTCAGAGCGAGGCGACGAGGGCCGGCACGTCGGCGACGGAGCGCAGCAGGTCGTTGAGGTGGGTGCAGGTCGAAGTGCCGGTGAGCTCACTGCGCACGAACTGGCGCAGGTCGCCGGCCACCTGACCCTCGAGCCGGCGCGCGCTCGCCGCCGCCGCGGGGCACTCCGTCCACGGCAGCACGTGCGGGGTGGCCCGGCTGTGCAGCACCACGAAGGTGGCCGGGTCGACCTCGAGGTCGAGGGAGTACTCGTGGAGGACGGTCTCGGTGCCGCCGGCGTCGGCGTGCGTGTCGCGGAACATGGCGTGGACGACGAGGGGATCGCCCGCGGTGACGTCCACGAGCCGGCGCCTGCGCATGGCGCCCGGCGGGAGCGCCGCGATCTCGTGCCATCCCAGCGGGTCGGCGGGGTCTTCGAGGGACGGCGCGGCGGGTCCCACGGTGATCGGGATCTGGCCTCGCTCGCGCAGGGCGACCATCATCGTGCCGTCGCTGCGCCAGCCCGAGCAGATGTCGGCCTTGAGCATGGACGCCGGCCGCTCTCCCCCTGCTCCCTGGGGGCCGCCCGGGGCGGTCGGTGGTACGGGCGGCGGCAGCTCTCGGCGGTAGAGGTCCCCGTAGCCCGAGATGAGGGCGGCCACGGGCAGGTCGTCGAGGAGCAGGTAGAGCGGGCTGCGGGCCGCGCGGTGGGTGGGGAGGGCCCGGTCGAGGGCGGCACGGAACCCCCCGGCGACGCGCTCGCCGAGGAGGGCTCGGGCCGCAGGCTCGTCCGGCTCCGTGCGGAGCTCGCCCAGCCGTCGGTCGCCGACCAGGACGGCCCGCACCGACGCCTCGTCGAGGACGGTGGCAGCGCCGGACGTGTCGGTCCGCAGGTCGCGTGCCCTCCCGACCAGCTCGAGGCCACTGGAGCCCGTGGCCGCTTCGGCCCCGTCGGCTCCGTCGGCCCGGAGCATGCGGATGTCGCTCGTGCGGCGGACTGAGCCGCGACGTCGTCCGATCGTGGTGGTGGTCGGCTCGCCGAGCCCCGCTGGGACGAAAGTCACCGCGCCACCCTACCGCCCTTGCCCGGCGCAAGCGGGAGCGACGCTCCGTTTCGCGACCTCGGGGCGCGGCCCGAATCGTGGGCTCACACTCACGTGTGAACCCCTCGCGCGTGCCCCGGTACGCCGGGCTCGGCAGGGCCGCGAAGCCGGGAGACGGGTGAGTGGGTGGGCCGCCCGGGGCTCGAACCCGGCACCTTGGGATTAAAAGTCCCCTGCTCTACCCGATGAGCTAGCGGCCCGGGACTGCAAGAAAGCTCGCGAGAGACTACCCGGCACCATCTGGCCAAGGCGTCCCCCGCCGATGCCGGAAGCGCCTGCAAACGCCCGCCTTCCTCGATAGCCGCGGGACCAGCGACACCCTGGCCGCTCGCTCTCCCGGCGATCCGCTGCGCCGTCAGATGTGCCGCGCTCGGCCCTGCCAGTAGCGGTCGCGGATCGGCCCCTTTCGCAGCTTGCCGTTGGGGTCGCGGCCGAGGTCGTCGACGAAGTCGACGGCCACCGGGCACTTGAAGTGGGCGATGCGAGCCCGGCAGTGCTCGATGAGCTCCCGTTCGAGCCGCCCCGAGGCGTCGTGGCCCGGCTGCGGCTGCACGACTGCTCGTACCTCCTCGCCCCACTCGTCGTTGGGAGCTCCGATCACGGCCACGTCGGCCACGGCCGGGTGCTCGAGCAAGATGGCCTCGACCTCGGCGGGGTAGATGTTCACGCCGCCCGAGATGATCACCTGGGCCACCCGGTCGCACAGGTAGAGGTACCCGTCCTCGTCGACGTAACCGATGTCGCCGACCGTGAAGAGGTCGCCCCGGCGGTTGGCGCGCGTCTGGTCGGCATCCCCGAGGTACTCGAACTCCCAGAGCGCCTGGGAGAGGAACACGCGGCCGGGCACGCCGGGCGGGCACTCGTTGCCGTCGTCGTCGACGATCTTGAGCACGACCCCGGGGGACGGCCGCCCCACCGTGCCCGGGCGCGCCAGCCACTCCTCGGATGTGACCATGGTGCCCGCCCCCTCGGTCGACGAGTACCCCTCCACGATGATCGGGCCAAGCCAGTCGATCATGCGGCGCTTCACGTCGACCGGGCAGGGCGCGCCGGCGTGCATGATCGAGCGCAGCGACGACACGTCGGCCGCCAACCGGACCTCGTCGGGGAGGGACAGCAGCCGGTGGAACATGGTCGGCACCATGGTCGCCTGGGTCACGCGGTGCCGCGCCACGAGGTCGAGGAACCCCTCGGGCGTCCAGCGTTCCATCAGGACGACCTCCGCCCCCGAATCGAGCCCGCCGGCCAGCGCTGCCAGCGGCGCGGCGTGGTACAGCGGACCGCCCACCAGCGACACGGCGTCGGACCCGAGCGCCGTGGCGAGGTCGGGGACCGCCAGCCCGATGCCGCTGGCGAGACCGACTCGCTCGGGGTCCACCGGGGGGAGCCGCTTTCGGACGCCCTTCGGGTGACCGGTGGTGCCCGACGTGTAGAAGAGGACCTGGCCTGCCCGGCGGTCCGGCTCCGGCGAGCTGTCGCCCGCGTCCGCGATCTCGGCGAGCGGGCGGAAGCCGTCGACGCGGCCGACGGCGACGCGCAGGCGAACGTCGACCTGGCGCGCTGCCTCCCCGATGGCGACGGCGAAGCGTTCGTGGCCCACCACCGCACGTGCACCGCAGTTGTCGAGGATGTAGGCGAGCTCGCCGGCCGTCAGGTGCCAGTTGAGCGGCACGTAGCACAGCCCGCTCTGCATGGCCGCCGCGAACACCTCGGCCGCCTCGGCGCCGTTGGGCAGGGCCACGGCCACCGCGTCGCCGGGCTGGAGGCCCGCCGCCCGCAGGCCCCGGGCCAGCCGGTCCGCCCCCGCCGCGAGCTCGCCGTAGCTCAACCGCCGGCCCGAGGGGTCGACCAGCGCCGGCCGACCCGGCTCTCGCTCGGCGATGGCGAAGAAACCGGCGCTGGCCACGAGCCCCTCCTCACGCCCTGCCCGCCACGTCGGCGGCGGTGTCGCCGCCCCGGGCGCTCCTCTTCGCGCAAGCCAACCACATCGAGAAGGGGACGTGCGCGTCCTCGGGCGGGGATTGGGGGAAGATGTGCGATGCGCAGCGTCGCGCCGGGCAGGGTGAACCTCATCGGGGACCACACCGACTACACGGGCGGGCTCGCCCTCCCCATGGCGATCGACCTGGTGACCACGGTCGAAGGTGCCCGCGGCGGGGACGTCGTCCGCCTCGTGTCCGCCGAGGCGGAGGGCGAGGCGCGCCTGTCACTCGACCTCGACGACCCGGCCGCAGCCGCGCCAGCGTGGGCCCGCTACGTGGCCGGCGTCGTGGCCGTCCTGCGCCCCGAGACGGGGTTCGCCGGGCAGGTGTCGACGACATTGCCGCTCGGCGCGGGCCTCTCGTCGAGCGCGGCACTCGAGGTCGCGACCGCGCTGGCGCTCGGCTTCGGCGGAACCGCCACCGAGCTCGCCCTCGCGTGCCAGCGAGCGGAGCAACTGGCCACCGGCGTGCCCTGCGGGGTGATGGACCAGCTCGTGTCGGCGGGGGGCGTGGCCGGCCATGCGCTCTTGGTCGACTGCAGCACGCTGGCCGTCCACCCGGTCGCGGTCCCCGACGGGGTCGACGTCGTGGTCGTCTTCTCGGGGGAGCGGCGCCACCTGGCCACCTCCGCGTACGCCAGCCGGCGACGCCAGTGCGAGGCAGCGCAGGCGATCCTCGGACCGCTGCACCACGCGAGCATCGAGGCCGTCGAGGAGCTGGGCGACCCGGTGCTGCAGGCACGGGCGCGCCATGTCGTCACCGAGAACGACCGCGTCCGGCGGTTCGTCGAGGCCCTCGGCGCCGGCGACTTCGTGGCGTGCGGCAGGTTGATGATCGCCAGCCACGACAGCCTGCGGCACGACTTCGAGGTGTCGACCCCGCGCCTCGACCGCCTGGTGTCGGAGCTGTGCGCCGTGCCCGGCGTGTACGGGGCCCGGCTCACCGGCGCAGGGTTCGGTGGGTGCGTGGTCGCCCTCTGCCGGCCCGGTGCCCTCGCGGGCGGCTGGCGCGTGCGGGCCTCGGCAGGTGCGAGAGTCCTCGACGGCGAGGCGGGCCCGGCCCGGCTCTCGTGAGCCCGCCGGCGCCGGTGCCACACGGGGCGGGCGGCGCGCGTGCGCCAATGGTGGAGCGGGCGCGGCCGCGGGCGCGGCCGTGAGCGCGGCCCCGGGGCGTGGGGCGCGAGAGGGAGCTCCGTCAGCAGGCGCCACCTGGGATCGGGATCGTCTCAGGCACGGCGGATCGCCGTGGCGCCGGGCCTCGTGGGATAGCGTGCAGGGCCGTGCAGCACGGCGACCTGGGGGGCGAGCCCGCCGCTCCTGCCCGCGGGCCGGCAGATGGCAACGGCGATCCCAGCGACCACGCCGGCCCCGCCGTCGAGCACGGCGACCAGGCCGGCCTCGACCGGTCGGGCCCCCTGCCCGGCTCGCTCCTCGGGTACGAGCGGCAGCTGTCGGAGGCCGAGCAGGTCCTCGACGAAGTCGATCGCGCCCTCGCTCGCCTCGAGGACGGCACGTACGGCACCTGCGAGGTCTGCGGCGAGCCCGTCGCCGAGGAGCGTCTGGCGGCCGATCCGCTCGCCCGCACCTGCGGGTCGCACCCGCTGCTCACCGACCCGCGCTGAACGCCGCGAGCGGCAACGCGGGCGTGCCCGAGCGAAGGGCCAGGCGGGGTCGGAGCGGGGGCGAAGCGCAACCTGGACGACCCGGCGCGAAAGGCAATCCGGGCGAGCTGGGGTGACGGGTCAGCCGGGGCGGGGCCCGCGGGGTCAGCGCCCGGTCCACTCCGGCGGGCGGCGCGCCGCGAAGGCAGCTGCGCCTTCGCGTGCGTCCTCGCTGGTGAAGACGGGGGCGGCCAGGGAGCGGATCGCCTGCCACGCGGCGGCATCGTGCTCTCCCCGCTCGCGGTAGATGAGCTCCTTCGTGACGCGCAAGGCGAGGGGCGCGCCCTCGGTCGCTCGCAGTGCCAGCGACGTCGCCTCGTCGAGGAGCGCCGGCAGCGCCACCACCTCGTTGACGAGCCCGAGGTGCAGCGCCCGCTGGGCCGAGATGGGCTCGCCGGTCAGGACCAGCTCGGCCACGATGGCCGGCGGCAGCCGGCTGGCGAGCCGGGTGGTGCAGCCGGCCCCGACCATGCCGCGGAGGACCTCGGGGACGGCGAAGGTTGCGTGCTCGGCACAGACGACGAGGTCGGCCGCCAGCACCAGTTCGAAGCCTCCGCCGACCGCTGCGCCGTTGACGGCGGCGATGACCGGCTTGGGGTAGCACCGGGTGGTGAACACCTCGATGCCGGCTGCCCCCTCGACCCGCGTGCCGAAGTCGCGGAGGTCCATGCCCGCACAGAAGGCCGCCTCCCCTGCGCCCGTGAGCACCACGGCACGGACGTCGTCGTCGTGCTCGGCGGCGACGAACGCGGCGCCCAGGCCGGCGAGCGTCGCCGCGTCGAGCGCGTTGCGGCGCTCGGGGCGATCGATGGTGACGATCGCCACCCTTCCCCGGCGCTCCGAGCGGACCGGTCCTCCCGTCGGCATCGGCGGCGGCTGCTCGGGCGGGCGCACCCCAGCGCGGCGCGAGTGGCGGCTCAGGCCTTCTTGGTCTCCCAGAAGATCCGGTCGATCTCCGCGATCTGGTCGAGCAGGTCCTGGCCGACGGACTCGTCAGTGGTCTTCTTGGCCTCGCCGGCGCGCTTGGTCGCCTTCCAGAAGAGCTCGTGCAGCTGCGGATAGGCCTGCAGGTGCTCGGGCTTGAAGTAGTCGGTCCACAGGACCCACAGGTGGTGCTTGACTAGTTCGGCCCGCTCTTCTTTGATGGCGAGGGCCCGGACCTTGAAGTCCTCGTCGTCCGACGCGTTGTACTTCTGCTGGATGGCCTTCACGGACTCGGCCTCGATGCGGGCCTGGGCGGGGTCGTAGACGCCGCAGGGCAGGTCGCAGTGCGCCGAGGCGTGCTGGGGAGGCCAGAGGCGGTCGGCCAGCGTCAGTGCTCGGTCGATGATGCGCATGGACGTCTCCTTTCCCGGTTCCCGGTGCGGGGACCAATCGTGGACAAATCGTCCAGAGTGTGATCGTGGACCTCGGGCCTACCTTAGTCATGACCGACGCGGTCGCACCGAGGCGGGGTGGCGAGGGCGCAGGTCGGCGCGGCCCACGGCACAGGAGCCCGTCGCGCCAGGCTGCCCTCCTCGCTGCCACCGCGCTGGCCGCGGCCGCCGCGGCGGCCGCCGGCTGCGTGCGCCGGGTGCGGGTCACCGGTGCCAGCATGGAGCCGACCCTCTCGGCGGGCGACCACCTGGTCGTGGTGCGCCTGCCGGTGGCGTGGCCGCTGCACCCCGGCGACCTGGTCGCGCTCCGCGACCCTCGGGTTGCGGGGGGGCGGGGGCCCGTGCTGGTCAAGCGCGTGGTGCGGGCAGACGGGGCCGGCGTGGAGGTGCGCGGCGACAATGCAGCTCGGAGCACCGACAGCCGGACCTTCGGGCCGGTGCCCCGAACCCTGGTCCTCGGGCGCGCCGTGTACCGCTACGCGCCTTCCTCGAGGGCCGGCATGCTGCGCTGAGCCCCGGCCGAGGGCCCGCTCGGCCTCGCCGGTAGGCTCGCAGCCGCCATGCAGCGACTCGCCGTGCTCTCCCTCCACACGTCTCCGCTGGCGCAGCCTGGTATGGGTGACGGTGGCGGGATGAACGTCTACGTCCGCGAGACCGCGTCGGCCCTGGCACGGTCGGGGGTGGAGTGCGACGTCTTCACCCGCGCCTCGGCTCCCGGGCTGCCCGAGGTGGTGGAGGTGGAGCCGGGCCTCCGCGTCCACCACGTGGCGGCCGGCCCCGAAGAGGACGTCGCCAAGGAGGCCCTCCCCGACCTCGCCGAGCAGTTCACGGCCGGGGTCCTCGAGCGGATGACCGCCACCGGCGGCCCGGCCGGCGTCGACCGATGGGGCCCCTACGAGGCGATCCACGCCAACTACTGGCTCTCGGGGCTGTCGGGCCACGTGGTCAAGCACGAGCTCGACCTCCCCCTCGTGTGCACGTTCCACACGCTCGACCGGGTGAAGGCCATCGCCGGCCTCGACGAGGTCCGCGCCGACCTCCCGCACCGCCGCGCCGAGGCCGAGGCCACGATCATCGCCTGCTCGGACGCCGTGCTCGCCTCCTGCGCGGTCGAGGCGGACCAGCTCGTCGCCCTCTACGGCGCCGACCCGTCGCGCATCAGGGTGGTGGCCCCTGCGGTGGACCACGCCTTCTTCGGCCCCGGGCACCGCCCGCAGGCGCGCCGGGCCCTCGGCATCCCTCCTGAGGGCACCCTGCTGCTGTTCGTGGGCCGCATCCAGCCCCTGAAGGGCGTCGACGTGGCGGTGCGGACCCTCGCCGAGCTGCACCAGGGTGGCGCGCCGTGCCGGTTGGTCGTGGTCGGGGGGCCGAGCGGGCCCGAGGGCCCCGCCACCTACCGGGCCATGGTCGAGCTGGCCGGCGACTTGGGCGTCGTCGAACGGCTCGTCCTCGTGGCCCCCCAGCCCCACGAGCTGCTGTCGACCTACTACCGGGCGGCGGACGTGTGCCTCGTGCCCAGCCGCTCGGAGTCCTTCGGTCTCGTGGCCCTCGAGGCAGCCGCGTGCGGCACCCCCGTGGTGGCTGCCGCCGTGGGCGGGCTCACCGCCCTGGTCGTCGAGGGCAGGACCGGCTTCCTCGTCGACGGGGCGGAGCCAGGCGAGTTCGCCGCCGCGGTGCGCCGGATCGCGGACGAGCCGCTGCTGGCAGAGCAGCTGTCGACCGGCGCGGTGCTCGAGGCGCGCCGGTACACGTGGCGCGGCGCGGCCGCACGCCTGCTCGAGATCTACGACGAGCTGGCTGCCGGCCGCCTCGTGGAGTGCAGCTGACCGGGAGCCTTCGGCGTAGCCTTCGGCCATGCCGGTGAAGCTGCTCGTGGTCGGGGGCGGGAAGATGGGCGGCGCGCTCGTCGGCGGCCTCGTCGGCTCCGGGTGGTCGGCGCCCTCGGGGGTCGGCGTGGTCGAGCCCGTGCCCGAGCGGCGCCAGGAGCTCGCCGCGCTGCACCCCGGCCTCGTGACCCTGGCCGCACCGGAGCCCGGCATCGTCGAGCCCGGTGGCGGTGCCGTGCTGGCGGTCAAGCCCGAGGCTGCCGAGGTGGCGTGCCGTGCCCTCGCCGCCGCCGGAGTCGGGCGCGTGCTGTCGGTGGTCGCGGGCATGGCGGCCCAGCGGCTCGAAGCGGTCCTGGCACCCGGGGCTGCCGTCGTGCGGGCCATGCCCAACGCCCCGGCCCTCATCGGCGCCGGGGTCACGGCGATGGCCGGGGGCAGCAACGTGACCGCCGCCGACCTCGACTGGGCCGAGGGCGTGCTGGGGGCCGTCGGGCGCGTCGTGCGGCTCCCCGAGCGGCACCTCGACGCGGTGACGGGTCTGTCGGGGTCGGGGCCGGCCTACGTGTCGGTGGTCGCCGAGGCACTCGTCGAGGCCGGGGTCCTCGTGGGCCTGCCGCGCGACGTCAGCCGCACGCTGACCGTCGAGACGCTCCTCGGCTCGGCCACGCTGCTCGCCCGCGGTGAGGCGCCCGAGGAGCTGCGGGCAGCGGTCACCTCGCCGGGCGGCACCACCGCGGCCGGCTTGCGGGTGCTCGAGGCGCGTGCGGTGCGGTCTGCCTTCGTCGAGGCCGTGGTGGCGGCCACCGAGCGGGCACGGTCTCTCGGACGGTGAGCGGGGAGGTCCACGGCGGGCGACGGGCAGGCGGCGGCACGGTCTTCTTCGTGTCCGACTACGGCTCCCGCGACGAGTTCGTCGGCGTCGTGCACGCAGTCATCCGCCGGCTCGCGCCCGAGGTGCGCGTGATCGACCTCAGCCACGAGGTGCCTCCCTTCGCCGTCCGTTCCGGGGCCGAGCTGCTGGTCCGAGCGGCGCCGCACCTGGGCGAGGGCGCGGTGCTCGGCGTCGTGGACCCCGGCGTCGGGGGCTCCCGGCGGGGGGTGGCGTTGGGCGTGGGGTCCGATGCCGGGCCTGGGCTCCTCGTCGGCCCGGACAACGGGCTGCTGCCGCCCGCAGCCGACGCGCTCGGGGGCGTGGTGGCTGCCGTCGTGCTGCCCCGCCCGGCCCAGGAGGGGACTGCGCCGGGCCCCGCCGGGCCCTCGGCGACCTTCGACGGCCGCGACGTGTTCGCGCCGGCCGTGGCCGCCTGGTGTCGTGGGGCCCCGCTCGACGACCTGGGCGAGCCGGCCGACCCAGCCGGCCTCGTGCGCCTGCCGCCACCCGTGCAGGAGATCGGCGCCCGGCCGGGTGGCGGGGCGTACCTCCGATCGGAGGTCACCTGGATCGACCGCTTCGGCAACGTGCAGCTGGCGACCGGTGCCGCCGACGTGCCCGAGCTGGTGCTGCCCGCCGCCGCGGCCGACAGCTCCATGGCACGCCGCCGCGAGGCGCTCCTCGCCATCCCCCGTGCCGAGGGCCCCCGCCACCGCGTCCAGCTGGTGCGGACCTTCGGCGACATCGACGAGGGTCGCCTCGGCCTGCTCGTCGACGCCAACGGCAGGCTGGCGCTGGCGTGCCGCCAGGCCTCGGCGGCCGACGTGCTCGGCGCCCGTCCCGGTGACCACGTCGTGGTCGAGTGGTGACAAAGACGGTGACGCCGGCGACCCGCCGGCAATCCAAATGGTGACGCCGGTGCCCCCTGGCTACCATGCCCGGCCATGCCCCGAGGCAAGGGCGAGCGTCGCTCGCGACGCATCCCGGAGGCGACGGTGGCCCGCCTCCCGATCTACCAGCGCATCCTCGTCGAGCTCCAGCGGCTCGGCGCGGCGACCACCTCCTCGGAAGAGCTGGGCCGGATGGCTGGGGTCAACGCGGCGAAGGTGCGCAAGGACCTGTCGTCGCTGGGGACCCTCGGCACGAGGGGCACGGGCTACGACCCCCGGCTCCTGATCGCGCAGATCGACCGTGCCCTCGGGGCGGACCGCGACTGGCCGGTCGTGGTGGTGGGCATGGGGAACCTCGGGCGGGCCCTCGTCAACTCCGAGGGGTTCTCCTCCCACGGCTTCCACGTGTCGGCCGTGTTCGACGTCGACCCCAAGGTGGTCGGTGCCGAGGTGGCGGGGCTCGTCGTCCGCCATGCGGACAGGATCGGCGAGCTGGCGCTCGCCGGGGCGCCGGCGGTCGGCGTGGTCGCCACCCCCGCCTCGGCCGCCCAGGGCGTGGTGGACGCCCTCGTCGGGGCCGGCGCCTGCGCCATCCTCAACTTCGCGCCCCGGGTCGTGACCGTGCCGGCCCACGTGCTGCTGCGTTACGTGGACCTCTCCATCGAGCTGCAGATCATGAGCTTCTACCTCACCGGCCGTGCGCCCGAGCCGGCCGGCCTGGCGCCGATCCGCTCGGTGGGCGTGTCGCAGCCCGGGGCGGCGGGCTGATCGGAGCCACAGAATCGGAGTCGCTGGTCCGAGCCACTGATGGAGCCGCTGATGGGGCCGCTGATGGAAGCCAGGGGCGGCGCCCGGCCCCGGGGTGCTGCGGCCCGGACGCCGGCGGTAGCATGCGGTCGACCGACGTGGCGGTCCTGCCGCTCTCGCTCGGACAGGCATTGCCACTAGGTATTCGCAAGGGGCCGTGACCGGCTTTCCGGAGCGCCCGCCGGAGATGCGGTCGACCCAGGGAGGCGCCCGGCCAGTTGTCCGTCGTCGTCGTAGGGCTCGAGCATCGCCTCGCACCGCTCGACGTGCTCGGGCGCGTGTCGGTGGCGGAGGCCGACCTGCCGAAGGCCCTGGGGGAGCTGCGCGACCGTGTCAACCTCCAGGAGTCGGTGCTCCTCTCCACGTGCCTCCGGACCGAGGTCTACTCGGTCGTGGACCGGTTCCACGACGCCGTCTCCGAGGTGCAGGACCTCCTGGCCCGCCGTGCCGGCTCGTCGGTCGCCGAGCTCGAGCCCTACCTACGCGTGCGTTTCGACGACGAGGTGCCCGGCCACCTCTTCGCCGTCGCGTCAGGGCTCGAGTCGGCCGTGCTCGGTGAGAGCGAGGTGCTGGGCCAGGTCCGCCGGGCCTGGGAGCAGGCGCACCACGAACGAGTGAGCGGGCCGGTGCTCGCCGGGCTCTTCCGGCATGCCGTCCGCACGGGCAAGCGCGTCCGGGCCGAGACGGGGATCGCCCGGGGCACCACGTCGTTTGCCCATGCCGCGGTCGAGCACGCCGAGCGGGCGCGCCGCGGTGGCCTGTCCGGCGCCAGCGTCGTAGTGCTCGGCGCCGGAGCGATGGGCGCCGGCATGGTCGGCGCGCTGCTCGGCCGGCCCGAGGGGGAGCGTCCGGCCGAGGTCGTCGTGGTCAACCGGACTCTGTCGCGCGCCGAGGTGCTCGCCAGCCAGTCGCCGCCGGGCGTGGCAGTGCGAGCCGTCGCCTTCCGGAAGCTCCCCGACGTGGCCGGGCGGGCCGACGTGGTGCTCGTCGCGCTGGGCGCGGGCCACACGTTGGGCGCGGCCGAGCTCGGGCGCGGCGGCGCCGGCGGGGGGCGTCCGACGGTGGTGGTCGACGTTGGCATGCCTCCGAGCGTCGACCCCTCAGTCCGCGGGCTGCCCGGGGTGACGCTGCTCGACATGGCCGACCTGCGTGGCTCGGTCGTCGACGCGCTCGAGGGCCGTCGGGCGGAGCTCGAGCGCGCCAGGTCGATCGTGGGCGAGGAGGTGGAGCGGTACCGGGCGGCCGCCCGCTCGCGGGGCGCCGCGCCTGTCGTGGCCGCGCTGCGCAACCGGCTCGAGGCGCTGCGCATGGCGGAGCTCGACCGGCACCGGAGCCGCCTCGGGGCGCCCGACGGCCCCCAGTGGGCAGCTGTGGACTCGGTGACGCGCGCGGTGCTGGCCAAGCTCGTCCACGAGCCGACCGTCTTGCTCAAGGACACCGCCGGCACGCCGCGGGGCGAGCGGCTCGTGGAGGCCCTGCGCGCCCTGTTCGACTTGTAGCCCGTGGGAGCGAACCCGCTCGACTGGCGGCGCGGCCGGGTCTTCCGGCTGGCCACGCGGGGGTCACCCCTCGCTCGCTGGCAGGCGGACCACGTCGCCTCGCTGCTGCGGGCCGCGCACCCCGGGCTGCGCGTCGAGCCCGTCGTGGTGCGCACGCGGGGCGACCTCCTCGCGGGCGCCCGGCTCGAGGAGATCGGGGGGCAGGGGGTCTTCGCCAAGGAGGTCCAGCAGGCGGTGCTGGCCCGCGACGCCGACGCCGCCGTGCACTCGGCCAAGGACCTGCCGTCGGTCACGCCCGACGGCCTCCGCCTGGCGGCGGTGCCACCCCGCGGCGACCCCCGCGACGCGCTGGCCGGGTTGCCCCTGGCCGGGTTGCCGCCGGGTGCCACGGTGGCGACCGGATCGGTGCGGCGCCGGGCCCAGCTGGCCAACCTGCGCCCGGATCTCTCCTTTGCCGAGCTGCGCGGCAACATCGGCCGTCGCCTCGAGCGCCTGAGCGACGGGTCGATCCATGCGGTGGTCGTGGCCAAGGCGGCGCTCGACCGCCTCGGCTGGACCGGGCGGGCGACCGACGTGCTCCCCCCGGTGGTGATGCTGCCCCAGGTCGGCCAGGGAGCCCTGGCCGTCGAATGCCGGGCCGACGACGAGGTGGCGCTCGGGGCGCTCGCCGCCGTCGACGACCAGGTGTCGCACCGGTCGCTCGACGCGGAGCGCGCCTTGCTCCGGTCCCTGGCAGGGAGCTGCGCCGTGCCGATGGCCGGGCTTGCGAGCCCGGTCGAGGGTCGCACCGGCGGCTCCGCCCGCTTGCTCCGCCTCGACGGCATGCTGGCGAGCGGCGACGGCAGGGTCCTGGTGCGGGCGTCCCTCCTGGGGGAGGAGCCCGACGAGCTCGGCGCGGCCCTGGCCGATTACCTGCTGCACGACTGCGGTGGGGAGTCGATCGAGGGCTGGGGCACCGCGCCGGCGGCAGAGGGCGCTCGTGCGGTCGCGGCTGGCGCCGCTGCGGCCGCGGCGGGCGCCGGGGTGCTCGGCACTGGCGTGCTCGACGCGCCGGGCAGATGACTGTCCACCTGGTCGGCGCCGGGCCCGGGGACCCCGGCCTGCTCACGCGCCGCGGGGCCGAGCTGCTCGCGAGGGCTGACGTCATCCTCTACGACCGCCTCGTGGATCCTGCCCTGCTCGCCCTGGCTCGCCCGGGCTGCGAGCTGGTCGACGTGGGCAAGCGCCCGTCGGGCGGCGGGGCGGGCGGGAACGGGGGCCGCCAGAAGGAGATCAACGACCTCCTCGTGGCCAGGGGCCGGGCCGGCGGAACGGTCGTACGCCTCAAGGGTGGCGATCCGTTCCTCTTCGGCCGGGGGGGCGAGGAGGCCGAGGCGCTCCGAGCCGCGGGCGTTCCCTACGAGGTCGTGCCGGGTGTGTCGTCGGCCACGGCGGTGCCGGCAGCGGCCGGCATACCCGTCACCCACCGCGGCCTGTCGTCGTCGGTGACCGTGGTGACGGGCCACGTGGGCGACCCCACCGCCCCGGGGGGTGTCGACTGGGCCTCTTTCGCCCGCGCGGGCGGGACGCTCGTGGTCCTGATGGGCATGGCCACACGCGCCGACATCGCCCGGCAGCTCCTGGAGGGGGGACGTGCTCCGGGCACCCCGGTCGCGGTGGTCGAGTGGGGCACCACAGGCCGCCAGCGCACGGTCCGCACCCGGCTCGACCGCCTGGCCGACGTCGAGGCGGGCTCGCCGGCCGTGATCGTCGTCGGCGAGGTGGCGGCGCTCGAGCTCGTCGGGATCGGGGAGGGGAACGGCGGCCTCCCAGCAGGGGCAGGGCCCGGCATCCTCGCGGGGGAGCCCGGCGTCCTCGCGGGGAGGACGGTGGTCGTCACCCGTCCGAAGGCGCAGGCCGCCGAGCTCGTGAGCGAGCTCGGCGCGTCCGGTGCCCGGGTGGTCGAGCTGCCCCTGATCGAGGTGGCCGCTCCCGAGGAGGGCGACGCTGCCCTTGCCGCGGCGGCCGGCCGGTGCGCGTCGTACGACTGGGTCGTGTTCACGTCGGCGAACGCCGTGCACCGCTTCGTGCCGCTGCTGCGCGACGCCCGGTCCTTCGGTGCCGCCCGCCTGGCCGTGGTGGGCCCGGCCACCGGTGCCGCCCTTGCCGAGTACCACCTGGTGGCCGACCTGGTGGCGTCGCCCAGCACCGCCGAAGGGCTCGTGGCGTCCCTCCCGGCCGCCCGTGGGGGACGGGTCCTCTTCCCGCGGGCGCTCGACGCCGCTCCCACCCTGGCCGCCGGCCTTCGGCACAAGGGGTGGGTCGTCGACGATGTGGTCGCCTACCGCACCGTGCGAGCACCGGCGCCCGCACCCGAGGTGGCGCGCGCCGTCCGGTCCGCCGACGCGGTCACCTTCGCCTCGCCCTCGGCGGTGGCGGCGTACCGCGACGGCACGGATGCCGCCGGGGCGCCCCTGGGCACGCCCGAGGTGGCGGCGTGCATCGGCCCGGCCACGGCGGCCGCGGCGCGCCGCGCCGGGTTCCCCACGGTGCTCGAGGCCGAGCGGGCCTCGGCGCAGGGCCTCGTGGCCGCGCTCGGGGCCCACTTCGCGCTCGGCGCGTAGTGTGGGTGCCGTGTTCCCCGCCCGTCGCATGCGGCGGCTGCGCAGGACGCCAGCCCTCCGCCGCCTGGTCGCCGAGACCCGGCTGTCCGTCGAGGACCTCGTGGCCCCGCTGTTCGTCCGTGAGGACGCAGACGAGCCGGTGCCGATCCCGTCCCTCCCGGGCCAGGTCCAGCACTCCTTGACCTCGCTCGTGGCGGCCGCCAAGCGTCTCGCCTCCCTCGGCGTGCCCGGTGTCGTCCTCTTCGGCGTGCCGGCCCGGAAGGACCCCGTCGGCTCCGGAGCGTGGGACCCGCAGGGGATCGTGCAACGCGCCCTCGGCGAGCTGAGGGCGGCCCTCGGCGACGAGATCGTGCTCGTGGCCGACCTCTGCCTCGACGAGTACACCGACCACGGCCACTGCGGGGTGCTGCGCGCCGACGGCTCCGTCGACAACGACGCCACGATCGAGCTGTACCAGCGGGTGGCGCTGGCCCAGGCCGCTGCCGGTGCCCACGTGGTCGCCCCGAGCGGCATGATGGACGGCCAGGTGCAGGCGATCCGTGCCGCGCTCGACGGCGGCGGCTTCGAGGAGCTGGCCATCCTGGCCTACGCGGCGAAGTACGCGTCCGCCCTCTACGGCCCGTTCCGCGACGCGGTGGACGTCACCATCCTCGGGGGCGGCGACCGGAGGGGCTACCAGCAGGACCCGGCCAACCGGCGCGAGGCGCTGGCCGAAGTGGCGCTCGACGTCGCCGAGGGTGCCGACATGGTCATGGTCAAGCCGGCGACGACCTCGCTCGACGTGATCGCGGCGGTGCGGCACGCCGTGGACGTGCCTGTGGCCGCCTACCACGTGAGCGGCGAGTACGCCATGGTGGCCGCCGCCGCCGAGCGGGGCTGGATCGACGGGCCGGCAGTGGCGGCCGAGCAGGTGATGGCGGTGAAGCGGGCGGGCGCCGACTTCGTGCTGACCTACTTCGCCGAGGCGCTGGCCGAGCGGCTGCATGGGTGAGACGCCGGGGGGCACGCCGCCTGCGCCGCGGACCAACGCCGGGTGGTTCGAGCGGGCGAGGCGGTCGATCCCCGGTGGCGTCGACTCCCCGGTCCGCTCCTTCGCCTCGGTCGGCGGCACGCCGCCGACCCTCGTGCGCGGCGAGGGCGCGTGGGTGTGGGACGTCGAGGGCAACCGGTACCTCGACCTCGTCCAGTCCTACGGAGCCGTCATCCTGGGCCACGCCCATCCGGTGGTCGTCGAGGCGGTGCAGCGGGCGGCGGCGTCGGGCACGACCTTCGGCGCGCCGACGCCGGGCGAGGTCCTCCTCGCCGAGGCGATCTGCGCCCGGTACCCCGGCTGCGAGCAGGTCCGGCTCGTCTCCTCGGGGACCGAGGCGGCCATGAGCGCCATCCGCGTGGCACGGGGCTTCACCGGCCGCGACCGGATCGTGAAGTTCGACGGCTGCTACCACGGCCACGCGGACGCGCTGCTGGCCGGCGGGGGAAGCGGCGTGGCCACCCTTGGCCTCCCCGGATCCGCGGGCGTGCCGGCGAGCGCGGTCGCCGACACCGTGGTCGCGCCGTACAACGCCGTGCCCGACATCGACGAGCGTGTGGCCTGCGTGATCGTCGAGCCCGTGGCCGCCAACATGAACCTGGTGCCGCCTGCCCCGGGCTTCCTCGAGGGGCTCCGACGGGCCTGCGACGCCGCCGGGGCCCTCCTCGTCTTCGACGAGGTGATCACGGGGTTCCGCCTCGGCGAGGGTGGGGCCACCGCCCTGACAGGCGTCCGTCCCGACCTGTGGTGCTTCGGCAAGGTCATCGGCGGGGGCCTCCCGGTCGGTGCCTTCGGGGGGCGCCGGGACGTGCTCGAGTGCCTGGCCCCCTCGGGCGACGTGTACCAGGCCGGGACCCTGTCGGGGAACCCCCTCGCCACCGCCGCCGGCCTGGCGGTCCTCGGGGCGCTCACCGGAGCCGACTATGCCGAGCTGGCCCGGCGTGCGGCGCGCTTCGCCGAGGCGCTCGCCGACGCGCTGAGCGGCGGAGGGCTTGCCGCACTGGTGCCGGCGGTGGGGCCGCTCGTGGGCCTCTTCGTCGGCCCGCCCGGCAGCGAGCTGGTCGCCCCGGCCGACTACCCGCAGGCGAGCAGGATCGCCGGCAACGGCCTCTATGCCGAGCTCTTCCACGCGCTATTGCGCAGGGGGGTGGCGATGGCGCCGGGGCCCTACGAGGTCATGTTCCCCGGCATCGCGCACGGCGAGCGCGAGCTGGCGCTCGTGGTCGACGCGGCCGGCGAGGCGGCGGCGGAGGTGGCCGCTCGGATCGCCTGATCCCGGGCGTCGCGCGGCCCGTCCTCGGTACCATGGGCCGGTGGGCGACGCGGCGGGACCGGCAGGGCCGGTGCGGTTCACGGGGGCCGTCTTCGAGTCGCCGGTCGACGGCTCGGTGCCGATCGACCTCACGATCGACGAGCACGGCCTCCTCATGAACGGACCGACACTGGGCCCTGAGCTAGGCGCCGACTGGGGCGAGCTGACCGAGGTCCGATGCGGCGAGCCGCACGTGATGCCCGACGGCCGTCCGGCGGTCGCCATCGACGCCGTCGTGGTCGGCCAGGGGGTGCGATGGCTGGTACCGGGCGAGCAGCTGGGGACCGGCGGCGCGGGCAGCCTGGCCCGGGTGGTCGAGCAGCACGCCCGCAACGGCCACGCCGGCTCGGCGGGTGCCGTGCAGGGTGCCGGGTCGCCGGGTCCCGACATGGCCGGCGCGGCGGGGTCCACGTGGGCTCCGGCGGCCCACCGGCCCGTCCACGCTGCGCCGGAGGCAGCGAGCGAGCCCGAGCCTCCCGCCCGGTCGCCTGCGAGGCGGCCGGCTCACGCACGTCGCACCGACGGCGAGCCCCACCCCGACCCGTCGGGCGCCGCCGTGCCGTGGTGGTGGGGCCTCGGTCCCGCCGAGCCCCCAGCGGGCGGGCTCGCTCAAGGCGGGGCCCCCGCGGGCGGGCTCGTCGAAGGCCGGGCCCCCGCGGGCGGGCTCCGAGCCGGCACCCCGCAGCACGGCCGCTTCGGTCCGCCCGTCAGCGTGCTCGTGATCCTGATCGGACTGCTGGTGGTGGCGGGGATCGTCGTGCTGCTGGTCGCGCCGCCCGCCGGCGGCGGGGCTGGTGCTGCCCGTGACGAGGCGGCGAGGATCAACCTCGTCGCCTCGGACCTGCCTCAGACGTGGTCGGTCGACGCCTCGAGGAACGGCCCGCTGGCCAGCTTCCTCGAGCCGGTCCCTCCGGGGGAACGGTCGTCGGCGCAGACCCCGCTGCAGGCTCGGGTCGCCAGCAGCTTCGAGCATTGCATGGGCATCGCGGCCCCCCAGGACCGCATCTTCGGCACCGCCGGGGCGACCCCGGTGGCCCAGGCCTCGTCGCCGGCCTTCGCCGCGCCGACCGGTGGGCCGGTCCAGGAGGCGGGCTCGACCGTGGCCATGTTCGGTTCACCTGCCGACGTCGCCGCCGACGTGTCGCAGGTCGCCAACTCGAAGTTCCCCGAGTGCTTCGGCGCGGCGCTGGCTACTTCGCTCGTGGGAGCCGGTCGCCTGAGCGGCACCGGGGCTCGCTTCGGCGAACCCGAGGTCTCCCCGGTTCGCGACGCCGGGGCAGGCCCGGTCGTGGTTGCCGGCGCGGAGGTGACGGTGCCGGTCACAGCCCACGGCGTCGCGGTCCCCCTGCAGTTCGGCGTGGTGTTCGTGGGCGGCGGGCGGGCTGAGGCGACGCTGTACACCTACAGCTCCGCACAGCCATTCCCACCGGCGCTGTCGCGCTCGCTCACGCGCGACCTTGCCCGAAACGTGGCCGCCCAAAGCGCCCGGGCCTGAACGGGCCGGCCCGCCGCCCGGGGCCCCTACCCGGCCGGTACCGCCACCTCTTCGGCCGGATCCTCCTCGGGCTCCCGGCCGTGGAGCAGGCGCCCGATGACCTGCAGGGCGCGGTAGCCGACCTCGGCCGCACCTTTGGTATCGGGCCGCATCAGGTTGGCCATGATGCGCAGCAGCTCGGACATGAACAGCTCCGAGCGCATGCCCGTGCTCACGCACACGCGCATCGTGCGCGGGTTGGAGATGAGCCGCACGAACCCGCGGGCCACCGCGTAGTAGTCGCGGTAGGCCTCCTCGAGACGCGCCTCGTACGCAGCGAGGGCCTCGGGGCCGCCGCCCGACAGCGCGTCGCCGAGCGACGCCGCAGCCAGCCTGCCGGTTTCGTAGCCGTAGGCGATGCCCTCGCCGTTGAACGGGTTCACCACCCCGCTGGCATCGCCGACGACCACCGTGTTGACGCCTGTCCTCGGCCCGACCGACAGCCCCATCGGCAGCTTCCCACCGGTCGGCGGCCCGAGTGACGTGCCGGGCGAGATGCCCCACGAGCGGGGGGCCCAGTCGACGAACGCCTCCATGAGCCGGCTCGTGTTCACGCCCTTCCACCGCCGGTCGGTCGACAGCAGGCCGACGCCCACGTTGACCCGCCCGTCCCCCAGGGGGAAGATCCACCCGTAGCCCGGCACCACCTCGCCCTGGGCGTTGCGCACGTCGAGGTGCGACTCGATGTACTCGTCGTCGTGGCGAGGCGAGCGGAAGTACCCCCGGAGCGCCATGCCGAGGGGGCAGGATCGGTCGCGCCACGTGCCGAGTGACCGTCCGAAACGGGAGTTCGAACCGTCGGCAACCACCACGTAGCGCGCGCGGACCTCCCTGGTCGTGCCCGCCTCGCGGTCGGCCACGACGGCGCCGTCGCAGCGGGGAAGGAGGGGAGGGTTCGGCTGCCCCGAACCGGGCGCTCCCGGCGCAGCGAGCGGCACCCGGGTGCCCCTCGCTGGCGGCGGCGATCCCGAGCCGGCGGCGAGCAGCGGCGCCACGGCCTCGCTCCCCTGCCACACCGTGGCACCGGCTTTGGCCGCCCGCTCGGCGACCAGGCCGTCGAGGTCGTGGCGGGTGATCGTGTAGCCGTAGGGCGGGAAGGACGGGTGGTCCGGCCAGGGCATCTCGAGCATGCGGCCGAACCCCATGGCCCGCAGCCCCCGGTAGCGGTGGGCGCCGGAGAGGTCGACGCCCATGTCGGCCAGTTGGCGGACCGAGCGGGGGGTGAGCCCGTCGCCGCAGGTCTTCTCGCGCGGGTAGCGCTTCCGCTCGACGAGCGCCACGTCCCATCCGGCGTCCGCCAGCCAGTACGCGCAGGCGGCGCCGGCGGGCCCGCCCCCGACCACCAGCACGTCGTGCACGTGGGTGGCGCGAGGGTGGGAAGGGCTGTCGAGCACGTTCCGATGCTAGGCGGTGCCGGGCGCGCCACCACCGGAGCCCGGGCGGGCCACGGGGGCCGGGCGGGCCACGGGGGCCACGGGCGCTGCTCCTCCCCGTCGCGTCAGGGACCGGGCCGGGCGCCGGCGCCGATGTGCCCCGGGAAAGGGTGCCGTGGTAGAACCGACCGCTGGTGGCCCAGTACCTGCCGATCGTCCTGCTCTTCGTCCTCGGCCTGCTGTTCGCCGCCGGGTCCTTCCTGGCGTCGTCGCTCCTCGGGCCGAGGCGGCGGCCGACCGCGGCCAAGGTCGCCCCCTACGAGTGCGGGATCGTGCCCACCCGGGAGCCGCCGACGCGCTTTCCCGTGCGCTTCTTCCTCGTGGCGATGATCTTCATCATCTTCGACATCGAGATCGTCTTCTTGTACCCCTGGGCCGTCGTGTTCCGCGAGGTGCGGGTGTTCGGGTTCGTCGAGGTGCTCGTGTTCGCGGTGGTCGTGTTCATCGCCTTCATGTACCTGGTCAGCAACGGCGCCCTCAGCTGGGGGCCGGCCAAGCGCCTGCGCGAGGCGCTGCCGCCGAGGACGTCGGAGTCCACGATCACCCGTATCACGGCGGAGGAGCCGCCGCCGGGGCGGGCTGCCTGAGGGCGCCATGGGGCTCGAGGACCTGCAGCACAACTTCCTCACGGGGCGCCTCGAGGATCTCGTGAAGTGGGCGCGGCGCAACAGCGTGTGGCCGGCGACCTTCGGGCTCGCATGCTGCGCCATCGAGATGATGTCGGTGGGGGCCGCGGACTTCGACATCAGCCGGCTCGGCATGGAGGTGTTCCGCGCGTCGCCGCGCCAGGCGGACCTCATGATCGTGGCCGGCCGGGTCTCCCAGAAGATGGCGCCCGTCCTGCGCCAGGTCTACGACCAGATGATGGAGCCCAAGTGGGTCATCTCGATGGGCGTGTGCGCGTCGACCGGGGGGATGTTCAACAACTACGCCATCGTGCAGGGCGTCGACCAGGTGGTGCCGGTGGACGTGTACGCCCCGGGCTGCCCCCCCTCGCCCGAGACGCTGCTGCATGCCATCTTGACCCTCCACGAGAAGATCCGCACCGGTGCCATCACCCGACGCGCCGCCCCCGCCGAGGGTGAGGGCACCAGGGTGGCGGGCTGGGTGGCGGAGCAGCCCGGTGCCGTGAGGGTGTCCACGCCCCGATGAGCGCGCCCGAGCTCGATCTCGGCGTCCGGCGGGCGGCCAGGCCCGGTGGGACGAGCGCCGCCGAGCCTGGCGCGCCCGGCGGGTCGGACCTCGACCTCATGCCCGACGTCCCGCGCCGGGGCGGCACCCTCGTCGACCTCGTGGCCTTCCCCTCCCGGGAGCGCTACCGCGACATGGTCGCCGCCTTCCGCCAGGACGGGTTCGAGATGTGCGCCGACCTGTGCGCCGTGGACTACCTGACCCACCCCGGCCGCTCGCTCCCCGAGGGCGTCCGGCCCGAGCGCTTCGAGGTCGTGGTGAACCTCCTGTCGCTGTCGTCGAGGCGGCGCGTGCGCATCCGCGTGCAGGTTCCCGAGGACGATCCCGTGCTGCCCTCGGTCGTCGACATCTACCCCGGTGCCGACGCCATGGAGCGAGAGGCCTTCGACATGATGGGGATCCGCTTCGTGGGCCACCCCGACCTGACCCGCATCCTGATGCCCGAGGACTGGGAGGGTCATCCGCTCCGCAAGGACTTCGGGGTCGGCCGGGTGCCCGTGCAGTTCAAGGAAGCGCCGGGTCCACGATGAGCGGCGCGGGCACGACGAGGGCCGCGGGCCACGGCCTCACCACGGTGCGGCGCCCGGGCGCATGGGCAGCCGAAACGTGGGAAGGCGCCCAGGAGCTGTCCGAGCGAGCCGCCACGGACCTGACGGAGCTGCGGCGCGAAACCGGCGCCGTCCTGCGGCTGCCCGAGGGGGCGGTGGTCGACAGCGGCGACGTCGACGTCGAGCGCACCAGCGACGAGACGATGATCATCAACATGGGACCGCAGCACCCCTCGACCCACGGGGTGCTGCGCCTCATGCTCGAGCTCGACGGCGAGACGGTGCTGCGGACCAAGCCGATCATCGGCTACCTGCACACCGGCATGGAGAAGACCGGCGAGGAGCTGACCTACGTGCAGGGCGCGACCAACGTGACCCGCATGGACTACCTCTCGCCGCTCCACAACGAGCTCGTGTTCTCGCTCGCCACCGAGGCGCTGCTCGGCGTCGAGCTGCCGCCGCGCGCCGTGTGGATCCGCATGCTCATGGTCGAGCTCAACCGGATCTCGTCGCACCTGATGTGGATGGCGACCAACGGCATGGACCTCGGGTCGACGTCGATGATGATCTACGGCTTCCGCGAGCGCGAGCTCGTGCTGAGCTTCTTCGAGAAGGTCACCGGGCTGCGGATGAACCACAACTACATCCGGCCGGGCGGGGTGGCAGCCGACCTTCCCGACGGCTGGCAGGACGACGTGACCGTCATCTGCGACACCGTGATGGAGCGGACCTACGAGTACGACGAGCTCCTCACCGGCCAGCCCATCTTCCGCGAGCGGACCGAGGGGGTGGGCAGCCTCACCGCTGAAGAGGCGCTCGCCCTGTCGGCAACGGGCCCGATCCTGCGCTCGACGGGCGTCGCCTGGGACCTTCGCCGCACCATGCCGTACCTGGCCTACGACCAGGTGGACTTCGACGTCATCGTCGGGACCTTCGGCGACAACTTCGACCGCTACGCCATCCGCCTCAACGAGATCCGCGAGTCGGTCCGCATCGTGCGCCAGATCATCGAGCGGATGCCGCCTGGCGACTACCGGGTGCAGGATCGCAAGGTCACCCCGCCGCCGCGGGCGCGCATCGACGAGTCGATGGAGGCCCTCATCCACCATTTCAAGGTGTTCACCGAGGGCTTCCGCGTCCCCGAGGGAGAGGTGTACGTGGCCGTCGAGTCGCCGCGGGGCGAGCTGGGCTGCTACCTCGTGTCCGACGGAACCTCCAAGCCGTACCGCCTCCACATCCGGGGGCCGAGCTTCGTCAACCTCCAGACGCTGCCCGTCCTGCTGCACGGTGGCCTCGTGGCCGACGCGATCGCCGACATCTCCTCGGTCGACCCGGTGATGGGCGAGGTGGACCGATGAGCCACCTCTCGCCCGAGCTCCTCGAGCGCGCCCGCGAGCTCGTGGCGCTCTACCCCGAGCCTCGCTCGGCGCTGGTGCCGATCTGCCACCTGGCCCAGGAGCAGGACGGCTGGCTCCGGCCCGAGGCGATGGCGGAGATCGCCGAGCTGGTCGGGGTGACGCCGGCCGAGGTGCGGGGCACCGCCTCCTTCTACGACATGCTCCACACCGAGCCGGTCGGCACCTACGTGGTGTCGGTCTGCACCAACATCGCCTGCCTGCTCGGCGGGGCGGCCGAGCTGCTCGAGCACGCCGAGGCCTCCCTCGGCGTGGGCGTGGGCGGCACCACCGAGGACGGCGCGATCACCCTCGAGGAGGCCGAGTGCCTCGCCGACTGCGACCGCCCGCCGTGCGTGCAGGTCAACCACCGCTACGTCGGCCCCCAGTCCCCCGAGTCATTCGACCGCCTGGTGGCCGACCTGCGTGGCGGCCGCCTGGCCGGCACCGTGCCCGCGCACGGCACGCTGGCGCGCGTCCGGCGCAACGGCGGCCTGCGCGTGGAGCGGGCGCGGGTGACCGCCGAGCGGGCTGCCGCCGCCGAGGCACGGGCCCGGCGCCAGGCCGCGGCGGGGGAGGGGCGCTGATGGCCCTCACGGACGCTCCCCGGATCGTGACGTCGCGCCTCGGCTACGAGGACTCCCACACCCTCGAGCGCTACCTCGCCACCGGTGGGTACCAGGCGTTGCGCAAGGCGCTGCAGATGACCCCCGAGGCGGTGGCGGCCGAGGTCGACGCGGCCAGCCTGCTCGGCCGGGGCGGTGCCGGGTTCCCGGCAGGGCGGAAGTGGTCCATGCTGCGGCCCGACCCGGTCACCTACCTGGTGATCAACGGCGACGAGAGCGAGCCGGCGACGTTCAAGGACCACCTCCTGATCGAGCGCGACCCCCACCAGCTGCTCGAGGGGGTGCTGATCGCGTCGTACGCGTTGCAGGTCGCCCAGGCGTTCGTGTACGTGCGCGGCGAGTTCGCGCTCGGTCTCGAGCGGGTGACCCAAGCCCTCAACGAGGCGTACGACTACGGCGCCGTGGGGGCCGACATCTTCGGGTCGGGCTTCTCGGTGGACGTGGTCGTGCACCCCGGGGCGGGGGCCTACATCTGCGGCGAGGAGACGGCGCTGATCGAGTCGCTCGAGGGCAAGCGCGGGTTCCCGAGGATCAAGCCCCCCTACTTCCCCGCCGCCATCGGCCTCTACGGGCAGCCGACGGTGGTCAACAACGTCGAGACGATGTCGAACCTGCCCTGGATCATCGCCAACGGCGGGGCGGCCTTCGCCGCCCTCGGGGCCGGCCGGTCGACGGGCACGCGGCTCTTCGCGCTCTCGGGCCACGTGCGCCGGCCGGGAGCCTACGAGCTCGAGATGGTGAAGACCACGTTCCGCGACCTCATCTACGACCCGTCCCTCGGCGGGGGGATCCGCGACGGCAACGAGCTCAAGGCGTTCATACCTGGCGGCGTCTCGGCACCGTGGTTCGGGCCGGACCGGGTGGACCTGCCGCTCGGCCAGGACGAGGTGGGCGACGCCGGGTCCATGCTCGGCTCCGGCTCGGTCGTGGTGATGGACTCGACGACCTGCATGGTGCGTGCCACCTGGCGGATCACCAAGTTCTTCGCCCGGGAGTCGTGCGGGCAGTGCACGCCCTGCCGCGAGGGGTCCGGCTGGCTGGAGCGGGTGCTCTACCGCATCGAGCACGGCGGCGGCCGCGAAGAGGACCTCGACCTGCTGCTCGACGTGTGCGACAACATCGCCCCTGGGCTCACGTGGCCGCCGGCGATGACGACCATCTGCGTGCTCGGTCCCTCCATCCCCTCGTCGATCCACTCGGCGATCGAGATGTTCCGCGACGAGTTCCTCACCCACGTGAAGGAGGGGGGCTGCCCCCATGGCTGACGCCCCGCCCTCGCGCAGCGCCCCGCCCTCGCGCGGCGAGCCGACGGTCACCTTCTCCCTCGACGGGCGGCCGGCGACCGCCCGGCCGGGCGAGATGATCATCAGCGCGGCGGAGCGGGCGGGCACCTACATCCCCAGGTTCTGCTACCACCCGCGGATGAAGCCGGTGGGCATGTGCCGGATGTGCCTGGTCGAGGTGAGCGGCCCCCGCGGCGCCACCTTGCAGCCGGCCTGCTTCCTGGCCGTCACCGAGGGCATGGAGGTCGTCACCACCTCGCCGCACGTGAAGAAGGCACAGGACGGGGTGCTCGAGTTCCTCCTCGTCAACCACCCGCTCGACTGCCCCGTGTGCGACAAGGGGGGCGAGTGCCCCCTGCAGGACCAGACGCTCGCCTACGGGCCGGGCGAGAGCCGCTTCGTCGAGGAGAAGCGCCACTTCGAGAAGCCGGTCGCCATCTCCGAGCTCGTCCTGCTCGACCGCGAGCGCTGCATCCAGTGCGGTCGCTGCACCCGCTTCGCCGCCGAGGTCGCCGGTGAGGCCCAGATCGACTTCGCCGGGCGGGGTGAGCGGGTCGAGGTGGCGACCTTCCCGGCGCGTCCGTTCACGTCGTACTTCAGCGGCAACACCGTCCAGATCTGCCCCGTGGGTGCCCTCACCGCGACCCCGTACCGCTTCACCGCCCGGCCCTGGGACCTCGAGCAGGTCGAGTCCACGTGCACCACGTGCGCGCTCGGTTGCCGGGTGGCGGTGCAGTCCTCGGCCAACCGGGTCACGCGGCTCCTCGGTATCGACGCCGACCCGGTCAACCAGGGCTGGCTTTGCGACAAAGGGCGGTTCGCCTACGAGGCGGTCAACGGCGAAGGCCCGGCTCCCGGCGAGCGGGCGGCGCCGCGCGAGGGCGCCGAGTACGCCCGGTGGGCCGCATCGGGGCCGGTGCCGGCGGCGCGGGGCCGGGTGACCCAGCCCATGGTGCGCAAGGACGGGCGGCTCGTGCCGGTCGGGTGGTCCGAAGCCCTGGCCGCCGCGGCGAGCCGGTTGGCTGCGGCGCGCGACCAGGCAGGGCCCGAAACGGTGGCGTTCCTCGGCGGCGCCCAGCTCACCAACGAGGGCGCCTACGCCTGGGCCAAGCTTGCCAAGGGTGTCGTCGGCACCGACTCGGTCGACGCCCAGCTGGGCGACGGCCTCCCGGCTGAACTGGTCCTCGGCCTCCCTCGCGCCACCATCGACGACGCGTGCTCGGCCAGGGTCGTGGTGCTGCTCTCCGGCGACGTGCGCGAGGAGCTGCCAGTCCTGTTCCTGCGGCTTCGGGCGGCCGTGTGCTCCGGCGGCACCCGCCTGGTCGAGCTCGCCCAGCGGCCCAGCGCGCTCACCCCGTATGCAGCGGTGTCGGTGCCGGTCGGACCCGGCGAGGCCCCGGCCCTCGCCAGGGCGCTCACCGGCGACGGCGGGCCCGTGCCCGGTGCGGGATCGGGTGCGGGGAGCGGCCGGGGCGGAGCGCCCGGCGACCCGTTGGCCGAGGCGCGCCGGCTGCTCGGGACCGCCCCTGGTGGCGGCAGCGCCGGCGAGGGGGTCGTCGTCGTGCTGGGCCGGCCGTCGCTCGCCGAGTCGGCGGACGTCGTGGCCGAGTTCGCCACGGTGATCGCCGCCGCCTGGCCGGGGGCGCGCTTCTTGCCGGCGCTCCGGCGCGGCAACGTCCATGGCGCCCTCGACATGGGCCTCGCCCCCGGGCTCCTCCCCGGTCGGGTGTCGCTCGGCGCGGGCCGAGAATGGTACGCGGCGGCGTGGCCCACCGTGCCGGCCGCGCCCGGGCTCGACGCGGCGGGGGTGCTCGCCTCCCTGGCCGGTGAGGATGCCGACCGCGCCGGCTCGGCCCGGGTCCGGGCGCTCGTCCTGGTCGGGGCCGATCCCCTCGGCGACTTCCCGGACCGCCAGCTGGCCGAGCGGGCACTCGCCGGCGCCGAGTCGGTCATCGTGGTGGCCGGGCACACGTCGGAGTCGTCGGAGCGAGCCGACGTGGTGCTGCCCGCCGCGGTGGCCCACGAGCGGCCGGGCACCGCCACCAACGTGGAGGGCCGCGTGACGCGCCTTGCCCAGAAGCTCGTGCCTCCGGGCACCGTCTGGGCCGACTGGATGATCGCCGCCGAGCTGGCCGCGGCCCTCGGGGCCGACCTCGGGTTCACCTCGTTGACGGGGTTGTGGGACGAGCTCGAGCGCTTGGCGCCCGCCTACCGGGGGTTGGGCGCGCGCCTGGCAGGCCCGGCAGCCCGCGACGGGCTGGTCGTGCCCCTCGACGCCAGCTCAGCGGGAGAGGACGGCATGCGTCGCCGCTTCCTCCCCGTCGACCCGATGGCCGTGCCCGGGGTCGACGCGGTGGAGCAGCAGGGCGCGCCACCGCGGATCGGGCTGACGGCGGCCCCGCCATTCGAGGCATGGACCAGCTCCGGCGACCGGCCGGCGCCGGGCGCCCCCAGCCTCCCGCCCGTCCCCGGTACTCCCGCCGAGCCGTCCCCCGGCATGCCTCCCGTGCTCGGAGGCACGCCTCCGGCTCCGCCGACGCGCCGGGCGCAGGTGCCACCGGCTGGGCCGGGCACGCTTCGCCTCGTCGCCGGCCGCCGCCTGTACGACTCGGGCCATGCCGTCCTCGGCTCGCCGTCGCTCGGGGCCCTCGTCGAGCGGGCGACGGTGCGGGCGCACCCGGCGGTCCTGGAGCCGCTCGGGGTCGCTGCCGGCGAGCTGGTCCGGGTCCGCTCGGCGAGGGGGAGCCTGGTGCTGCCCGCCACCCCCGACGCGACGCTGTCGCGGGCGGTGGTGGCCGTCGACTTCAACGTGCCGGCGGCGGGGGCGGGCCCGGCGAACGCGGTGGCCGTCCTCATCGACGCCGGTGCTCCAGTCACCGACGTCGTGCTGGAGGCGCCATGACGGCTCTGGTGGCCCCGCTCGCCGCCCTGGTGCACCCGATCCTGGCCCTGGTGCACCCGGTCCTCGCCGACACGGGCGGGGACCCCCTCTACGCCAGGGGCGTGGGGTGGTTCGTGTGGGTGGTCGTGGTCGTCAAGGTCCTCGTGGCCTTCGCGGTGCTCCTCGTGTCGGTGCTGTTCATGATCTGGTTCGAGCGCAAGGTCATCTCCGACATGCAGAGCCGGATCGGCCCGAACCGGGCAGGGCCGTGGGGCCTGCTCCAGACCTTCGCCGACGGCACGAAGCTCTTCTTCAAGGAGGACCTGCTGCCCGAGCGGGCAGACGCGTTCGTCTTCAAGCTGGCGCCCTACCTGTCGCTGCTGCCCGCCTTCCTCATCTTCGTGGTCGTGCCGGTGGGCGGGGAGGTGACCATCGCCGGGCACCCCTTCGAGCTGCAGGTGGCCGACCCGCCGGTCGGGATCCTCTTCGTGCTCGCCATGTCGTCGATCGCCGTGTACGGGGTGATGCTGGCGGGCTGGTCGTCGGGGTCCAAGTACCCCCTGCTCGGGTCGGTGCGCGCCTCGGCCCAGATGATCTCCTACGAGGCGGTCCTCGGGATGACGGTGGTGATGGTCGTCCTCATCACCGGCTCCCTGTCGACCCGGGCCATCGTCCACTCCCAGGCGACGGGCATCTGGGACTGGAACCTCATCCGGCTCGGCGTCGTTCCCTTCGCCCTGTTCCTGGTGGCGATCACGGCCGAGCTGACCCGTCCCCCCTTCGACCTGACCGAGGCGGACTCCGAGCTGGTGGGCGGCTACGCCACCGAGTACTCCTCCATCCGCTTCGCACTGTTCTTCCTGGCCGAGTTCATGAACACCGTCACGATGTCGGCGGTGATCGTGACGCTGTTCCTCGGCGGCCCCGACGGGCCCGTCCCGCGCTTCATCCCGACCTCGGACGTCTGGATGCCCGTCGTGTGGTTCCTCGTCAAGACCTTCGGCTTCCTGTTCGTGTACGTCTGGCTTCGGGCCGCCCTCCCGCGGCTGCGCTACGACCAGCTGATGGACCTCGGCTGGAAGGTGCTCATCCCCCTCAGCCTCGGCTGGCTCATGATCGTGGCCGCGGTGGTCGTGTGGCACTGGTGGGGGCTGCTCGTGGCGGTGGGCGTGGTGGCTGCGTTCGGGGTGCTCCGCCAGTCGTTCCGTGTCGGGGCCGAGCGCGAGGCTGCCCGGGCCGGGGGACCGCACCGGCCCTCCGGCGCGCCGCCCTCCGGCGCGCCGCCACGCCCGGTGCCCGAGGGGCGCCCCGCCGAGGACCGCCTCGCCAGCGGGGCACAGGTCAGCGGAGCGGGACGGTGAGCGCGCGAGAGCGCGCCCGCCGGGCGCTCGGCTTCCTGGGCGGCTTCAAGCTCACCCTCGAGCACCTGACCCGCCCGCGGGTCACCTACCAGTATCCGGACGAGAAGAAGCCCAAGCAGCCCCGCAACCACGGCCGTCACGTGCTCAACCGCTACGAGGACGGCATGGAGAAGTGCATCGGGTGCGAGCTGTGCGCAGGGGTGTGCCCGGCCGACTGCATCTACGTGCGGGGGCTCGACAACCCACCCGACCACCCGGTGTCGCCCGGCGAGCGCTACGGCTACGTCTACGAGATCAACTACCTGCGTTGCATCCACTGCGACCTGTGCGTGGAGGCGTGCCCGACGGAGGCCATCACCGAGTCCAAGCTCTTCGAGTTCTCTTTCACCAACCGGGCCGATGCCATCTACACCAAGGCGGAGCTGCTCGTCGACGACGAGGGCCGGCCCCGGCAGCTGCCCTGGGAGGACTGGCGTCCCGGCGACGACCGGCACACGTCGGGGTGGATGCGGGCCACGTCGCCGTCGGGCAGCGCCGCCTACGAGGGCGAGGTGCAGTGGTCGGCCGAGCTGGGCTACGGCACGCGGCCGCCCGAGGGAGGGCAGTCGGGGCGCCGCGACGACGCGGCCACTGGCCTCCGGCCGCTGCGCGAGCTGCTCGAGCCGCACCTGCTCGACGTCGACATCCCCTTCGAGCACCGCGGGATGCGCGGCCGGCTCTGGCGAGCACAGCGCTCGATGGCCCGCAACCGGACGAAGCTCGAGCGGACGCGGGAGCGACTGCGCGAGCGCCGGCGGGCCGGGCGCCCTGGTGGTGACGCCAGCCGGCAGGCGGAGGGCGTGGCGCGATGACGTCGCTCGTGCTCTCGCTCGTCTCGCTCGCCGCCGCCCGGGCGACGGTGCCCGACGTGATCACCTTCGTGGTCGGCGCCGTGCTGGTGCTGGCCGGGGCGGTCGGGGTGGTGACCTCGCGCAACCCCGTGCACGCCGCGCTCTCCTTGATCGCCACGCTCTTCGGCGTGGCGGTGCTGTTCGTGGAGGAGAACGCCAACTTCATCGCCGCCGTGCAGGTGATCGTCTACGCCGGGGCGATCGTGGTCCTCTTCTTGTTCGTGATCATGTTCCTCGGCGTGGACCGGCGCGAGAACCTGGCGGCCGAGCCGCTGCGCGGGCAGCGGCCGCTCGCGTTCGTCCTCATGGTCGTGGCACTGGGGTGCGTGCTGGCCATGGCCGCCAGCGCACACTGGGTCACCGGGGCGCGCACGGTGACCGGGCCGATCGACACGCGGGGCAGGCCAGAGGTTGCCCAGCTCGGCACCCAGCTCTTCACCCGTTACCTGTTCGCCTTCGAGGCCACCGCTGCCCTGCTCGTCATCGCCGTGGTGGGTGCCGTGGTGCTGGCCCGCCGCCCGCCCTCGCCGGCCGAGCCAGATGCCGCGTCCACCCCCGAGCGCCACGACGTGCCCGCCGGCCGCATTGACGGCGGGCCGGCGGGCGGGGCAGAGGCCGCCCCTCTCGAAGGGGCAGCCGCTCCCGAAGGGGCAGCCGTTCCCGGCCCGGCCGGCATGGGCGCACCCGCCGGCAGCGGGGGGGAGGCGTCAGGCCCGCCCGTCCGCCGGCCCGAGGGGGTGCCCGGATGACGATCGCCGGAGGCTGGTACCTGGGGCTCGCGGCCGTGCTCTTCTCGATCGGCGCCATCGGGGTGCTCGTGCGGCGCAACGTGCTCGTGATGTTCATGTGCATCGAGCTCATGCTCAACGCAGCCAACCTCACGTTCGTGACCTTCGCCCGCATGCTCCACGACATCGCCGGGCAGGCCCTCGTCTTCTTCGTGCTCGTCGTGGCCGCGGCCGAGGTGGTGGTCGGCCTCGGCATCGTGGTCGCCATCTTCCGCCGCCGCGCCGACACGACCGCCGACGACCTGCACATCCTGAAGGGCTGACCGCACCGTGCTCCACGCTGCCTACCTGATGCCGCTGCTGCCGCTCGCCGGCTTCGTGGTGCTCGTCGCCTTCGGCCGCCGGCTCGGCGACCCCTGGGCAGGATGGGTCGGGACAGCAGCCGTCACCGGCTCCTTCGTGGCGGCCTGCGTGACCCTGGCCGGCCTGTCCCACGTGACCCCGGGCTCGCACCGGGTGTTCACCCAGACCTTCTTCACCTGGATACCCGTGGCGGGGCTCCAGGTGAAGGTGGCGCTGCTCGTGGACCCCCTGTCGATGACGATGGCGATGTTCGTCACCGGGGTGAGCATGCTGATCCACCTGTACTCGATCGGCTACATGAAGGACGACCCGGACTACCCGAAGTTCTTCGTCTACTTGAACCTCTTCGTGTTCATGATGCTGGCGCTGGTGCTGGCGGACAACCTGCTCGTCACCTTCGTCGGCTGGGAAGGCGTGGGCCTGTGCTCCTACTGGCTCATCGCGTACTGGTTCCGACGCGACGCGGCGGCCTCGGCGGGCAAGAAGGCCTTCGTCTACAACCGGATCGGCGACGCCGGCTTCCTCGTGGCCATGTTCCTCGTGTTCGAGAAGGTCGGGTCGCTCAACTACCTGACCGTCTTCGCCCATCGGGGCGCCCTCACCGGCTGGGCGGTCACCGCCGTCGTGCTCCTGCTCTTCCTGGCCGCCACGGGCAAGTCCGCCCAGATCCCGCTGTTCAACTGGCTGCCCGACGCCATGGAGGGCCCCACGCCGGTGTCGGCCCTCATCCACGCCGCCACCATGGTGACCGCCGGCGTCTACCTGCTGTGCCGGATGAACCAGGTCCTCGCCCTGTCGCCGGGCGCCATGTGGACGGTGGCGGCAATCGGCGGCGCGACTGCCTTCGTGGCCGCCACGATCGCCACCTCCCAGGACGACATCAAAAAGGTGCTCGCCTTCTCCACCGTCTCCCAGATCGGCTACATGATGCTCGGCGTCGGCACCGGCGCGTACGTCGCCGCCATCTTCCTCATGGTGGCCCATGCCTTCTACAAGGGCCTCTTGTTCCTCGGTGCCGGCTCGGTCATCCACGGTCTCGAGGACGAGCAAGACCTCAAGGCCATGGGCCGGCTGCGCACCTTCCTGCCGTGGACCTACGGCACCTTCCTGGTCGCGTGGCTCGCCATCGCCGGCGTGCCCCCCTTCTCGGGCTTCTGGTCGAAGGGCGACATCCTCGGCAACGTCTTCGCCAAGAGCAAGCCCCTGTGGGCGCTCGGCGTCCTGACGGCCGTGCTCACGGCCTACTACATGACGCGGCTGTTCGTTCTCGCCTTCCACGGCGACGCCCGCTGGCAGCGCGCGGTGGGCGACCGCCCGGCCCACCACCGCCCGCACGAGGCCCCATGGGTGATGCGGCTACCCCTCGTGCTCCTGGCGGCCTTCGCCGCCGTCGGCGGCATCCTCAACCTGCCCTGGGCGCACCGCTACAGCCTGGCCAACTGGCTCGGGCCGGTCTTCCGGGGCTCGCTGTTCGAAAGCCACGCCACGACCCTCAACCAGGTCGTCCTCGAGACCGTCGACGGCGCGGCGGCCGTGGTCGGCCTGGCCATCGCCTGGCAGCTGTGGCGGCGCCGGTCGGAGCGGCCCGAGCTCGAGCCCGCCTTCCTGCGCCGGGTGTGGTACTGGGACGACGCCTACGACGCCACCATCGGCAGGCCGTCGCAGGTGGTGGCGCGCGTGGCGGCGACCGTGGTCGAGGGCAGGGTCATCGACGGGGCGGTGAACGGCGCGGCGCAGCTCGCACGCTCGCTGGCGTCGCGGACCCGGCGCGTCCAGACGGGGTTCGTGCGCAACTACGCCCTGGGCATCGTGCTCGGCCTCGCGGGGATCGTGGCCTTCTTCGTGAGCAGGACGTGGTGGTCGTGAGCCGTCCTGAGTTCCCCTACCTGACCGTGCTCGTGCTCCTGCCCGCCGGCGGGGCCCTCGCCACCGCGCTGCTCACCCGGGCGCGCCGAGCCGTCTTCGAGACGGTGGGCGTCGCCACGTCGCTCGCCACCTTGGGGGTGGCCATCGCGATGGCGGTGCGCTTCTCGACGGTGAGCGGCTACCAGTTCGTGTCCGATCACGCCTGGATCTCCTCGCTCGGGATCCACTGGTTCGTGGGCGTCGACGGCATCTCGCTGTTCCTGGTCCTGCTGGCCGCCGTGCTCTTCCCGGTGGCGCTGCTCGGCGCCCGGGCCCGCCACGACGCCCCCTCGTTCATCGCCTGGATGCTCCTGCTCGAGGCCGGCTGCATCGGCAGCTTCGTCGCCCTCGACCTCATCCTCTTCTTCTTGTTCTTCGAGCTGACCCTGGTGCCGGGCTACTTCCTCATCGGCGGGTGGGGGTACGGGCGCCGGGCGTACGCGGCGGTGAAGTTCTTCGTCTACACGTTCCTCGGCTCCGCCTTCCTGCTCGTGGGCGTGGTCGTGGTCGCGCTGCTCCATGAGCGCCAGACCGGCGTGCTCACCTTCTCGCTCAGCGCGCTCACCCACACGCACCTGTCGTCGAGCACCGAGATCCTCCTCTTCCTGGCCTTCACCGCTGCCTTCGCCGTCAAGGCGCCCCTCTTCCCGTTCCACACCTGGTCCCCCGACGCCTACACCGAGGCACCCACGGGTGGGTCGGTGGTCATCGCCGCGGTGATGGCCAAGCTCGGCACCTACGGCATCATCCGCTTCGACCTCAACCTCTTCCCCCGTGCGTCGAGCACGCTGGCGCCCCTGCTGCTCACCCTGGCCGTGATCGGCATCCTCTACGGTGCCATCGTCGCCTGCGCCCAGCGGGACCTGAAGCGCCTCGTGGCCTACTCGTCGCTGGCCCAGATCGGCTTCATCGCCCTCGGCACGTTCGCCTTCACGAGCCAGGGCCTGGCAGGCGGCGTGCTGCTGATGGTGAACCACGGGCTGATCGTCGCCGCGCTCTTCCTACTCATCGGGTGGCTCTACGAGCGCCGGCAGACCTGGCAGGTCTCGGACCTGCGGGGGATCCAGGCGGCGGCGCCCGTGCTCGCCGGCGTGTTCATGGTCGCCATGCTGGCCAACATGGGCGTGCCCGGCCTCAACGGCTTCGTGAGCGAGTTCTTGGTGCTGGCCGGCACCTTCCTCACCCACCGCTGGTGGGCGGTGGTCGCCACGGTCGGCGTGGTGCTGTCGGCCCTGTACATGCTGTGGGCCTACCAGCAGTCCTTCCACCACGAGCCTCGCCCGGCCGACGCGGCCACGGCCGACCTCCGGTGGACCGAGCGGCTCGCCGTCGCCCCTTTGGTAGTCCTGATCGTGTTCCTCGGCATCTACCCCAAGCCGCTCCTCGACCGCATCACTCCTTCGGTCAATCGGCTCGTGGACCACGTGGAGCTGGCCACCCGCGCGCGCCAGCCGGCGGTGGCCGTGCATGGCACCCCTGCCGTGGCAGCCGCGAGAGCCGGCTCGGCCACGCGAGGACCCACGAGGGCCCCGGCTGGTGTGGCCTCGGCTGCGGCGGCGCAGGCGGCGCAGCCGGGCTGGGCCGGGCAGCTCGGGCAGGCCACCGGTGGAGGTGCCGGGTGAACGCCTCCCTCGTCCTGGGCGCGGCGCGCCCGCCCACGATCGCGATGCCCGATATCCGCTACCTGGGCATCATGCCCGAGATCGTCCTGCTCGGAGGCGCTGTCGTCCTCCTCGCCGTCGCCTCCCTGGTGCGGCGCCCCCTGCGGGCCCGGGTGTCGACCGCGGGGACCGTCGCCATCGCCGCCGCCTCGCTCGGCGTGTCGCTGTGGCAGTGGGCCGACGTGGAGGGGCACGGGGCCTACACCACGGTCGACAAGGCGGTGGTGGTCGACGGCTTCAGCGCGTTGGTAGCGGTGACGGTCTCGGGCGCCATGCTGCTCACGGCCCTCGTGGCCGATGGCTACCTGCGGCGCGAAGGGATCGACGGCCCCGAGCTCCACGTGCTCGCCCTGGCCTCGGCCTCGGGTGCCGTGCTCATGGGCGCGGCCAACGACCTCATCATCGTGTTCCTGGGCCTCGAGATCCTCTCGATCGCCCTGTACGTGCTGGCCGCCTACAACCATCGTCGGCTGGCCTCGGGGGAGTCCGCCCTCAAGTACTTCCTGCTGGGGTCGTTCTCCTCGGCCGTGTTCGCCTACGGGATCGCGCTCACCTACGGCGCGACCGGGTCGACGGGCCTCACGGAGATCCCCGCCTTCTTGGCCCACAACGTGCTCGCGTCCGACGGCCTGCTGCTGGCCGGCATGGCCCTCCTCCTGGTCGGGTTCGCCTTCAAGGTGGCGGCAGTGCCGTTCCACATGTGGACCCCTGACGTCTACCAGGGAGCCCCGTCGCCGGTGACCGGGTTCATGGCGGCCGTTGCCAAGACCGGGGGCTTCGCGGCGCTCCTGCGGGTGTTCGTGTCGTCCTTCGGCGTGATGGGCGCCGACTGGCGACCCGTCGTGTACGTCGTCGCCATCGTCACCCTGGTCGTCGGGGCGGTGCTCGCACTGGTCCAGCGCGACGTCAAGCGCATGCTCGCCTACTCGTCCATCAACCACGCCGGGTTCGTGCTCCTCGGCGTGCAGGCGGCCACGGGCAAGGGGGTGAGCGCGGCCCTCTACTACCTCTTCGCCTACGCCGTGATGGTCGTCGGCACCTTCGGCCTCGTCACCTACCTGGGCCGCAGTGGCGACCGCGCCCACGACATCGCCGGGTACCGCGGCCTCGCGGCGCGCCAGCCCGCGGTGGCCTTCGCCCTGGCCGTCCTCCTCCTCGCCCAGGCCGGTGTGCCCTTCACGACCGGGTTCCTCGCCAAGCTGCAGGTGGTGGTGGCCGCCGTCGACGCCGGCTCGGCACCCCTTGCCTTCGTGGCCATGGCCTCGGCTGCGGTCGCCGGCTTCTTCTACCTGCGGCTGGTCGTGCTCATGTACTCGGGCACCACCGCTGGGGCCCCGGAACCGCTGGGTCCGCTGGCCGAGGTCCCGCCCGAGCCCGCAGCCAGCCTCCCTTCTCCGGGCCCGGTGCCGCTGTGGGCCGGCACCGAGCGGTCGCTTGCGGTGGTCGACCGGCTGAACGTGGAGCTGCTCCTCGAGGGGGCCCCCCCGATCCGCCTCGACGGCGAGGAGGCGGCCGAGGAGCCCGGCGACGGGCAGCGGGCCGCCGCGGCGGGGGTGCCGTCCGAGGAGGCAGGCGCGGCGCGCCGGGTGCCGATCCCGCTGCTCGCCGCTGTCGCCGTCGCCCTGTGCGTGCTGCCGACGATCGTCTTCGGCATCGCCCCCTCTCCGCTGGTCGACTTCGCCCACAAGTCGACCCTCCTCTTCCTCCCCTGACGGCGAACCTCGGCCGCACAGCCGGAGGACTCGGTCGCGTCACGGCGGCGCGGCGCCGGGGCGACGCGGGGTGCAAGGTGCCGGGCCGGAGCGTCCCCGAGATGGGCTGGAGCGGCCTCGAGGTGAGTGGTCGCGGTCGCGTAGCGCGGCAGTGGGTCGATGTGGCGGCAGTTCACGTCGCGCCACTTCGCGCCACAGAGGTGCGACGAGCACGCCACGAGCACCTCGACAGGCACCCGAGAAGGTCGTCACCTCGCTGGTGAGGCGACCTCTGGCGTGCGCGACCCGTGGTGTGGCCCGCGGGGCGTGAGCAGGCGGCCGACCACGGGGATCTCGGTGAGGGACTCGGCCCGCAGGATCTGCACGGCGGCGGGCACGAACTGCTCGGGCGAGTCCCAGGCCACGAACCGTGGCTGCCACGCTGGCCCGTACTTGGCGTTGAACCGCCACAGCGACTCGATCTGCAGCACGCCCGACAGGCGCCGGAGTGCCCATCGCTCCATCCGGCGGGTGAGCCCATCGCCGTTCTCGCTCTCGAGGGTGGCGCGCATCGTGGCGAAGTTGAGGCTCAGCCCGGTCAATCCCTGGTCGCGCAGGTGCTCGATGGTGCGCACGAGCGCGAAGTCGAGGAGCCCGTTGGGGTGCCCGCCCGGGTCGCGGCGCATGAGGTCGAGCGAGTACCCGCCGACGGCCGGCGACGGCACGAACTGGCACACGGCGACCGCCTCGCCTGACGGGTCGCGGACCACGGTCATGAGGAGCCCGTCGTCGCGGGTGTCGAAGACCCGTCCGAGTGACATCGAAAAGCCCCGCTCCTCGTCGCCCCGCCGACCCCGTGCCATGAGCTGGCGCACCGACGCTGCTGTGCCCGGGTCGGCAGCCGCGGGGTCGAGGATCTCGGCCCGGTACCCGTGGCGGGCGATCCGGTTCACCGCCTGGCGGAGCCCCTTCATGTCCCCGCCGGCGAGGGAGAAGCGGCGCACGTCCACGAGGGCCTCGTCACCGATGTAGAGGTGCCGCATGCCGGTGGCGCGGTAGGCCGGGAGCCACTCCTCGGCCGCCCCCAAGACGGCGACGGCCCACCCGTGGCGATCGGCGTGGGCGCGGAAGGCGTGCCAGACGTGGCGGCGGTCGTCGGGCGGGCCGATCGGGTCCGGCGACACCAGGCACACCCCCCCATGCACCGCGTACGCGACGAGGCTGTCGCGGTGGAAGAACCACTGCTTGTCGTCGCGCAGCGCGAAGTAGTCGAGCGACCCGGTGCCGTGCCGGCGAACGATGTCGCGCGCCCGCCGCTCCGCCGAGCTGCGGGACGGACCGGCGTGCGACGGCGAGCGCGCGGAGAGCCGGCGGTCGACGACCGGTCGGGTCAGCAGCACGACGGACACCACGCCCAGCGCGACCCCCACCGTGAGCAGGCCGGGCGTCACCCAGTCGCTGGCGCCGTCGGGCAGAGGGATCCCCTGGAGCCCGACCAGGCGCTCTGCGCACGCGGCCACCACGGTCCACCACGGTGGCAAGGGATGGTGCCCGAGCGCCCCGCCGGACTCGACGGCCACGGCGGCGCCCACCGCGGCAGCCGGTCCCGCGAGCAAGGTGGCGACGGCAGGGCGCAGCGAACCGCGGTCGGCCGCCGCCGCGAAGTGGCGGCGCTGGACCACCATGAAGCCCAGCACCGCCAGGGCCACCGCTGCAGCGCCCACGCTTGCGGCGTGGACCAGATGAAGGGTGGCGGTCACCGCCAGCAGCCCCGCGGCCACGGCCCACGCCCGGCGCTGCCCGCGGCGGACACCGCGCCCGAGCACGAGGAGCCCGACGCCCGCCAGCGCCACCAGCGCACCAGCGGCTCGGGCCACCCCGAGCGGGAGGATCTGCTCGACGAGCGCGAGGCGGCTCCGCAGGGGCGGCGTGATCGCCTCCAGCAGGTCGACCGCGCCGGCCAGCGAGACGGCAACCGCGGCGACGCGCCGTGCGCGGCGCCGGTGCAGCCCGAGATCTGCGTCTTCGGGGGGCGGGGGCCAGGATGGCCCTGCCGGCCACGAGGCCACGGTCGAGGGATCGAGGCGCTCGGGCCGTCGGGGCCCGGCGAAGCGTCCTGGGAGGGACAGGCGCTCGCCGCCCACGGCCCGGTGGAGGTGGACCTCGGCATGGAGGAGACGCACGTGCAGCTCGGCGCCCGTCTCGAGCTCGACCCACGCTGCCTGGCGATGATGGACGAAGACCGGTGGCAACCCGAACCGCCCTCGATGCTCCCGCACCACCTCGGTCGTCCCCCCGGGGCTGGCGTAGAAGCCCGGATGGAGGTGGAGGAGCTCGGGTCGGAGGCTGCCACCCACGATGAGCCCAGCGGCGCGCCCTGCAGTGAGCGCCTGTCCCTGGTCGAGCGTGCCGCCCCCCGACAGGGCGACTGCCGGCGCAGGGTCGGGCACGTCGAGCAGCCCGTCGGGTGCGCGGCGCCAGGGGGGCGCCAGGGGGGCGCCGCCGAGGGCGCGCCACGCCAGGCGCGAGGCCACCGCTACGGCCACCGCCAGGACGGCCACGACGAGCGCTGCCGCCGCGACCGCCAGCACCAGCCGCGTGGGCCAGGCGGCCCGGTAGGCGTCGGCGAGGACCCGGCGCGTACGGACCGACGACCCGGGGACATCGCCGAGACCGTCGACCACGACCCGCAATCGCAGGGCGAGCGCGGCAGCCAGCGGGAGGAGGGCTGCCCAAGCGAAGGGTCGGGCGAGGCGCCGGTAGAAGATCCTCGAGGTCACGAACCTCGACCGGGCTCCCCGGTCCTCGAGCCGATCGATGCCCGAGAGCCACGTCGGTATCGCATCCCCGTCGACCGGAGGCCCGGGATCGGCGGCGGGCGCCCCTGCCCGGACCATGACCCGACGAGTTCCCGACACCGTGTGGAGCCGGAGGTCGACCGCCGCCATCACCTCGGCGCCGAGGGAGCCCAGGAGCCCGGCCACCTCCGGATCGGTGGCCACCTCCGGATCGCGCCAGCCGGGGAGCACGAGCACCCTGCGCTGCGGGCCAGCAGCGAACGCCTGCAGAGCGGCGGCCAGCGGGGCGTGGGAGCGGACCGCTGCCGCCGCGCGCTCGGCCGGCCCGCGCCCGCCGCTCGACAGGGAGGCGAAGAGGTTGCCTGCAATGACGAGGAGGCCCGGGCCCTCCCACTGCCGCAGCATCTGGGCCAGGTCGGCCGCCTGGGCCCGCGAGGCCGGCGTCGCGGTGGCCGGGAGCAGGAGGTCGGCGAGCACCGCGACCCGTTGCCCGCGGCCGACCTCGAGCTGGGTCGTTGCCGCCGTCATGAGGACTCCATGGTGGCACGCCCGGGCCGGTGCCGACGGGCACCCCGCGACCGTGCCCGCCCCCGCGACGGCAGCCGGGCACCTCGCCACGGCGACGGTGCCCGCCGGTAGTCTCCCCGGGCAAGCCAGCAGGCGAGGCCGGGCATGCATGGCATGCGCTGAGATGCAGTGAGGAGGATCAGGTGGAGGCGTCGCCAGTCCGTCGGCCCCGAGAGGCGGTCAACTGGCGCTGGCGGCACGCGCCGGCTGCACCGGGGCCGGCCGTCGTCTTCGACATCGACGGCGTGCTCTCGGACGCCGCCGGGCGCCAGCACTTCCTCGAGCGCGGCCGCCGCGACTGGGACGCGTTCTTCGAAGCCTGCGGCGAGGACCCGGTGATCGAGGAGGTGGCCCGCCTGCTGGAGCTGCTCGACCCGGCCCTGACGGTGGTGCTGCTGACGGGCCGCCCCCTTCGCGTGCGGCCCCAGACGCTGGCATGGCTCCGGCGCTACGGGCTCCGCTGGGACCTGCTCGTCATGCGCGACCACGGCGACTACTCGCGCGTGGCCGACTTCAAGCGGGACGCCGTCCGGCAGCTGCGCCGCTACGGCTTCGACGTTCGTCTGGCCCTCGAGGACGATCCCGCCAACCACGCCATGTTCGTGGACGAGGGCGTGCCGTGCGTCTACATCCACTCGGGCTACTACGAGTGACCCCCGGCTCTCCGACGACTGCCGCGCCCGCCCGGTGCGACCGGTCTCGCCAGCGGCGCACGGCGCGGCTCGTCGCGGCGCGGACCCGCCTGGCCAGGATGTCGGGTCTCCCTGCGGCGAGCCAGGCGCCGGCCAGGGCCGCACCGGCCAGGAGGAGGACCGGAAGGTCCCCTGCAAGCTGGTAGGGCGTCCATCCTCTTCGCAGGGCGACCGTGGCCACGAGGACCTGGCGCCGGCCGAGGACGCTGCGCAGCCGGACGGTCCCCCGATGGTCGACGATGGCCGAGTAGCCGGTGGTGGATGCCTGGACCAGGTCGCGCCCGGTGTCGACCGCCTGCACCCGGTCGGCGGCCAGCTCCTGGGAGGGGACCTGGTCACTCGCGTACGAGGCGGTGTTCGTCGGGACGACGAGCAACCTGGCCCCGGCCCCGACCGCCGCCCGGCCCCGACCGGCGAAGAACGTCTCGAAGGAGACGAGGGCACCGAGGGGCCCTGCCGGGGTGCGCAGGAGCCCGGTGCCGGTCCCGGCGATGGCGTCCAGGGGGACCCGGGAGAGGTTGGCGAAGTGGGCCAGCTCGGCGCGCCACGGCACGTACTCCCCGAAGGGCACGCGGTGCACCTTCTCGTAGGTGGCGACCACCCGGCCCGCCGGCCCGAAGACGGTCACCTCGTTCCGGAATGCCCGCGCGGACACGGTGTCGGTCACGCCGACCACGAGCGTGGTGCCGAGGCGGCGCGCCAGGTCTGCGACACGGTGCACGGCCGGCGAGGTGCGCAGCGGCCCCGTGATCGCAACTGTGTCCTCCGGCCAGACCACCAGCGCCGGCACCTGGCCGCGACGGGCTGGTCGGGCGAGCGTGCTGCTGGCGGCCAGCTGCGCGCGGAGGACGGCGACCGGGTCGGGGCTCGGCCCGTCGATGCCGCGAGGCCCGCCGCCCTGCACGGCGGCAACCCTCACCGTGCGCGCCGCCGGTCCCCCGTCGGGCGCCGCGTCACCGACGGCTGCCAGCACCACGAGGGCGAGTGGGACGGCCACGGCCGGGCTGCGTGCCAGGCGCGCGGCCGCCCGCCGGGCGGCCGCCGCTGCTCCCGCGTCGGCCAGGGCCGCGCCAGTCGCCCACACGCAGGCCGTCAGGAGCAGCGGGCCGCCGAGTCGTGCGGTGCCGAGGAGGGGGCCGTTCCCTTGCCCGAGGAAGACCCCGCCGAGCGGCAGGCCCCCGAGTGGCCACCGCAGCCGGACCGCTTCTGCGAGGGTGAAGGCGCCCGTGCAGGCAGCCAGCCGTGCCCAGCCGTGGCACCGAGGCGGTACGGCCATCGCCGCCAGGCCCATGGAGAGGGCTTCGACGGCCATCAAGATCGCAGCCCCGTACCAGTTGAAGGACACCGACCACGCCAGCCCGGGCACGAAGCAGCCGAGCCCGCACGTCCAGCCGGCGAGGAGCCTCGCGCGTGCCCGCAGGCGGTCGAGCCGCCAGGCGAGGATCCCCGCGCCGACGAATGCCAGGGGCCACCATCCCGCAGGCGGGAGGGAGAGCGCGAGGCAGGCACCGGCCGCCGCGCTGGGGGCGGCGATGCGGCCCCGCCGCCGGGTCACCCCGACCGCTCCACCTCGCCGGGTCGGACCAACGCGTCGAGCACCTGGCGAGCCGCTGACCGCCCGCCGGCGACGCAGGCCGGGATGCCCACCCCCCGGTAGGTGGCGCCGGCCACGGCCAGCGGCGGCAGGCGCCGTACGGCGGCGTCGATCCCCGCCACGCGCAGCAGGTGGTGGACGCGGTACTGGGGAAAGGCGTCCGGCCAGCGGGTGACGTGCCAGTCCGTCGGGTCGCCGGTGGCACCCAGCAGCAGGCGCAGCTCGCGGGCCGTCCGTGCCGAGAGGGCCTCGTCGTCGAGCAGCGAGGGTCGATCGTCGCCGTGCCTGCCGACCGAGGCGCGCACGAGCACCCGGTCGGGGGCCGCCAGGTGCGGCCACTTGGCCGAGAGGTACGTGCAGGCGGTGACGAGGAAGTGGCCGTCGGGGGCCACTTCGTCCGGTGCCGGCGTGCCGGCAGGCACGAGGAGCCCCGTGCCGCGAAGCGTCGCCGGGAGCGACCGCGCCGTGTACGCCATGGTGACCACGGCCACCGACGAGTGCTCGACGCCTCGGAGCAGCATCGCCGCCTCTGGCTCGTGTGGCTCGAGGAGGACGGCGGCGCTCGTGGCGGGCACGGCCAGCACGATCGCGTCCGCCGCCAGCTCCCCGGTCGACGTGTGCAGCACCCACGCCCGGCCGCCGACCTGGGACAGCTTCTCGACGTGCGCGGCGACTCGCACGGACACCCCTCGGTCACCGAGGCGCTGCGCCAGGCGGGCCACCAAGGAGCCCATGCCGCCGCGCAGCGCCCAGAAGGCGGGCTCGGCCCGCTGGGCCGCCGGTGCCGGCTCCTGAGCCGCCGATGCACGCCGCAAGGCTCGCATGAAGCTTCCGCGGCGCTGGGCGACCGCCAGCAGCAGCGGGTACACGGCTGCAGCGCTCATGTCGGTGACGCTGCCGGCGTGGATCCCGCCGACGAGTGGGTCGACGAGGGTCCCGACCACGCCCCGGCCGAGCTTGCGGGCCACGAGCGGCCCGATCGCCCGGTCGCCGAGCGGTCGCCGGACGTCGGGTCGAGGCGCCACGACGTCGAGGAGCAAGCGCAGCGAGGAGGTCCATCCGAGGATCCCCGAACGGGCCACCGGCCAGT
>DATGLW010000044.1:0-10586 GCA_035293965.1 Acidimicrobiales bacterium | reverse complement strand
CGCCCCCGAGGCAGAAGCCGATGACACCGATCCGACCGGTGCAGTCATCGCGCGCGGCCAACCAGGCTCGTGCCGCGTCGACGTCGTCGAAGGACTGGCCCCGCCGAGCGCGCACGTCGCGCAGCACGGCACGCATGCAGGCCAGCTTCCTTCCCCGGTAGAAGAGGTCGGGGGCCACGGCGAGGAAGCCGGCACCTGCCAGCCAGTCTGCCTGGTCGCGCAGGTCCTGGCTCATGCCGAGAGCATCGTGGATGACGACGACGCCCGGCCAGGGACCGGCCCCGTCGGGCATCGCGAGATAGGCGGGCAGGTCGCCGCGGGTGGGGATCATCACCTCGGCCATGGCGCCTCCTCGGCGTGCGGCATCCGTTCCCGACGGGCATCGGCCACACCGCGCCCGCAAGCGCAAGGGTAGAGCCTGGGGGCCCGCCGGTGCCCGTTGCCCGGCTCCCTCAAGCCGTCGGCGAGGCGCGGGGGCCACCACAGCCGCCGGGGGTGGGTGCGGCACCGGTGCCGAAGGGGGCACCGGTGCTACCGTCGCCACGTGACGGCACGGGCCGGGCGATCGGGGCCACTGGCGCCTCTCCGGTGACGTACCTCGCCGGATCGGCCTGCACGCGCTTCGGCGACCACGGCGGCCAGGGCACGCTCGACCTCATGGCCGAGGCAGCCGATGCCGCGTTGGCGGACGCCGGGATCGAACGGGGCGACGTCGACGGCCTCCTCTGCGGCTACAGCACCACGATGCCCCACATCATGCTGGCGACCGTCTTCGCCGAGCACCTCGGCCTGCGCCCGCGCTACTGCGCCTCCCTGCAGCTCGGCGGAGCCACGGGCCTGCTCATGGCGGCCACTGCCCATCTCGTCGTCGAGGGGGGCGGTGCCGACCGGGTGCTGGTCGTGGCCGGCGAGAACCGCAGGAGTGGCCAGACTCGCGACGCGTCGGTCCAGGCGTTGGCGCAGGCCGGCCACCCCGAGCACGAGGTCGTGCTCGGGGCCACCATCCCCGCGTACTACGGCCTCGTCGCCTCGGCCTACCTGGACCGGTTCGGCGCCACGGAGGCGGACCTCGCCGAGCTGGCCGTGCTCATGCGCCGCCATGCCTCGACCCACCCCGGCGCCCACTTCCGCGAGGCGATCACCGTCGCCGACGTGATGGCGTCGCGACCGGTCGCCGAGCCGCTCAAGCTGCTCGACTGCTGCCCGGTGTCCGATGGCGGGGCCGCGGCCGTGCTCAGCCGCGAGGCGCTCAACGACCACTGCCTCGAGGTGATCGGCACGGGCCAGGCGCACACCCACCAGCACCTCTCCGCCGCGCCGAGCCTCACCGAGTTCGGGGCGGGGCCGTCGGCACAGGCTGCGCTCGAACAGGCCAGGGTGCCGGTGGCACGGGTTCGCTACGCGGGGGTCTACGACAGCTTCACCATCACCCTCGCCATCCTGCTCGAGGAGCTCGGCCTGGCCTCCCGTGGCGCCAGCGGGCGGCTGGCGGCCGAGGGGCATTTCTCGGCGGGAGGGCCGGTTCCGCTGAACACGCACGGCGGCTTGCTCTCCTACGGCCACTGCGGGGTGGCCGGCGCCATGGCCCACGTCGCCGAGCTCCACAGGCAGATGACAGGGCGCGCGGGTGACCGCCAGGTGCCGGGCGAGCTCGACGTCGGCCTCCTCCACGGCGACGGCGGGGTCCTGTCCTCCCACGTGACGATGGTGGTCGCCAGGTGAGCGGGTCCGCCCGGTGAGCGGGTCCGCCCGGTGAGCGACGAGGGCGCCGCCCTCACCTACCAGGCGTGCGCCGGTTGCGGCGCGCGGTGGTGGTTCCGACGGGAGCGCTGCCCGACCTGCGGGCGGGCGGGGCCCCTGGACCGGGCCAGTGCCGGCGAGGGAACCGTCGAGGCGGTGACGGTCGTCCACCGTCCGCCGTCGGACGACTGGCGCCCCTACGCCCCGTATGCCCTGGTGCTCGTCTGGCTGGACGAGGAGTTCCGGGCAATGGGCCTCGCCGATCGGGGTCTTGCCATCGGCGAGAGAGTCACAGCACGCTCGGCGGTACGCGCGGGCAACCGAGTGCCCGTCTTCGGGCGGCTCGGCACCTCGGCGCCAGTGATCCGATAGTCGTAATGACATCCGCCGTGCTCGCAGGTGCCCGCCTTGGGGCGGCTCGGCACCTCGGCGCCAGGCTGACAGCCCGCCCGGGTCACCCGAGCCCCTCGCCGAGCTCCTCGGCCACGAGTAGGTCGGTGGCATCGGCCCCCCGCGCCCGTCCCGCCGCCCGCCCTGAAGGGATGGCCCGTGAGGCGTACACGGCGCTCGCGCATGCCAGCAGGGCGGCAGCCACGAGCGCGAGGCGCACGCCGTGCAGGAAGGCTGCGTGCGCCGCCCCGAGCAGCACCTGGCGCGAGCCGGTCCCGAGCCGGCGCCCGACCGCGATGGCGCCGGTGATCGACGAGCTGGCGGCGCGCAGCGCGGCAGCGGGCAGGTGCAGCCCGGCGGTCACGAAGCCCGCACGGTACCCGGAGGCGGCGATGCTCCCTCCGATGGCCACGCCGAGGGCCTGGCCGAGCTGCCGCGTGCTCTGGTTGATGGCAGAGGCGCCACCGGACATCTCCTTGGGCACGGCCGTCATGATGGCCTCCGTGCTCGCCGGCACGAACACGCTGAACGCGCAGGCCATGACGGAAAAGCCGACGAAGAGGTTGGCGTAACCCGAGTGCACCGTGGTGGTAGCGATGACGAGCGAGGCCACGGCCACGAGGGCGGCACCGGCGGCGACCATCCAGCGGGCGCCGAAACGCTCGGTGAGGGCCGGCGCCCGGGGCATGAGGAGGAAGTTGACGACGGTGATGGGACCCGACGTGGCGAAGGCGGCGGTGAGCGGCGAGTAGCCCTTCACCAACTGCAGGCTCTGGACGATCAGGAACATCGATCCGGTCATGGCGATGAACGCCACCGTCATGGCGATGGCGGCTGCGGTCAGCTGCGGCGCGCGGAACGTGGCGAGATCGATCATGGGAGAGCTCACCCGCCGCTCCCAGGAGACGAACGCTGCCAGCAGCGCTGCGGCGGCCACGAACCCCCCCACCACGACCACAGAGCCCCACCCGCGCGCGGGCCCCTCGATCACCGCCCACAGCAGCGAGGCCAGTCCGGCCGTCGACAGGGCGGCGCCGAGCAGGTCGAAGTGGGCGGCACCGGGGTTGCGCGACGTGGGGACGACCAGTCGCTGCAAGACCAGGGCGACGATCACCACGGGCACGTTCACGAGGAAGCACGATCCCCACCAGAAGTGCCGGAGCAGCAGGCCGCCGGCGACCGGGCCGACGAAGGCGCCGGTCGCGTTCATGAGCGACCAGTAGGCGATGGCACGCCGGCGCGCCCGCTCCTCGGTGAACACGTTCACGAGGATCGAGAGGGTCGCGGGCATGATGAGCGCCGCGCCCACCCCCATGGCGGCCCGCCACGCGATGAGCTCGCTCGGGGTGGTCGACGTCGAGGCGAGGAGCGAACTGGCGCCGAAGAGGAGGAGGCCGACGGTCAGCACCCCTCGCCGGCCGAAGCGGTCCCCCAGGTTGCCCGAGGTGAGGAGCAAGCCGGCGAACACGAGCGTGTAGGCGTCGACGATCCATTGCAGCTGGGAAGGGGTGGCACCGAGCTCGCGGACCAAGGTGGGCAGGGCGACGTTGAGGATGCCGCCGTCGATGCTGACCACGAGCAGGCTGAGGCACAGCACGCCGAGCACGGCCCAGCGGGTGGCGGCTCCTTGCTCGTGCTCCCGACCAACGGGCTCCAGGCGCATGTGGCGCGCGGCTCCCCTGTCCCCGCCCCGTGCGGGAACCTCGGTGGCGGATCGTAACCGCGCCGACGAACGGTCCTCCTCGCACGGCCGGAGACCATGGTGCGCCCCGCCACGTGCTTCGTGGGACGGCCTACGCTGATGGCGCCGACCCTGCGGAGCGACAGGGTCGCGTCCGAGCCGGTGCCGGGTGGCTGCAGCGTGACCGGGCCCGGGGGAGGGGTGTGCCATGGTCGAGCGTGTCGAGTACGACGAGTTCGGGCTGTTCCACGAGAACGCCGAGGAGTTCGGTCTCCCCTACGACGGCCCCCCGGCGGTGCGGCGGGAGTCGGTCGAGGTCGAGCCGGGACGGCGGATGAGCGCGCTCGTCTGGGGGGAGGCCCCTCCCGAGCTGGTGCTCGTCCACGGAGGAGCGCAGAACGCCCACACGTGGGACACCGTCGCCATGGCGCTCGGCCGGCCACTCGTGGCCGTCGACCTTCCGGGCCACGGCCATTCGGACGCTGCCAGCCACGAAGGGGCCGGGGCGTTCGACACGAGGAGGCTCGCCGCCGACGTGGCCACCGCGCTGAGGGTGCTCGCCCCGGAGCCCAGAGGCGTCGTGGGCATGTCGCTCGGGGGCCTCACGACGATCGCCCTCACCGACGTGGCGCCGGAACTGGTGCGAAAGGCGGTGCTGGTCGACGTCACACCCGGGGTCGACCGCGAGCGGGCCAGGCACATCACCGACTTCGTCAACGGTCCGGCCACCTTCCCCAGCTTCGACGAGATCCTTGCCCGGACCATCGAGTACAACCCCACGCGATCGGTTTCCTCGCTGCGCCGGGGCATCCTCCACAACGCGGTCCAGCTCGAGGACGGGAGCTGGGTGTGGCGGCACGCCCGGCACCGCCACGAGACCGAGGGCGGACCCGATCGCCGGGCCGCACCCGGCGGCGACAATGCCCCGATGTTCACCGAGCTCTGGGACGTGCTGTCGGCCATCACGGTGCCCCTCATGCTCGTGCGCGGGATGCTGCCCCAGTCGGTTGTGGGCGACGACGACGAAGCCGAGCTCGTCCGGCGCCTGCCGTCGGCCCGCATCGAGCACGTGCAGAACGCCGGCCACAGCGTGCAGGGCGATGCGCCGCTCGAGCTGGCTCGCCTGATCGAGGACTTCGTCTTCGCCGGCTGAGGCGCTCGGACAAGGGCATCGGCGGTTGGCCGGCCTGGCCGTCCTGGCGGGCGGTCCGGTCGCTCAGGTGGACCGGGCCGGGCCCGGCCCACCTGCTCCCCCGTGCGCGCGCAGGACGGCCGCGAGGAGCTGCCGGTCGTGGTCGTAGCTGAGCAGCGCGAGGGCCTCGTCAGGCCCCACCCAGCGCAGCTCGTCGACCTCGCGGTTGGGGCTGAAGCAGCCGCCGGTCGGGCGCATGACCCAGTAGTCCACGGTCTTCGGCCGGCCGTCGCGGTCGCGGTAGGCGACCTGGCCCGCGAAGGGGCCGATCTCGCAGGCGAGCCCTGTCTCCTCGAGCACCTCACGGCGTGCCCCGTCCTGGAGGGTCTCGCCGCGGTCGAGCTTCCCTTTTGGGAACGACCAGTCGTGGCGCGCCGGCCGGTGCACGAGAGCGACCTCGACCGACCCGTCGCTGGCCCGTCGGAGCAGGATGCCGCCGGCCGCGACCACGGTCGAGCCGGCATCGCCCGTGACGCGCCCGGGCCCGCTCACCGGCGGCCTGCCGTCGGGACGGCCCGTGCCAGCACCGTTGCCCGGCAGTGCCGCATCGCTGCCGTCACCCCGCTCCGTCGTGCACGGGCACGCCCCCGCGGTAGACGACGGTGCGGTGGCGGACCGCGGGCACCCTGGGCCCCGGCACCACCGAGCCGGTCAGGTTGAGCGGGTCGGCGCCCGCGACCGCGAGCTCGTCGGCCGCCCCGCTCGAACTCCGGACCTCTGTCAGGACGCGGGCGGCCTCGGGCAGCGCGTACTGCTCGCCGGCCAGCCCTGCCACGTACCGCCCGCCGAGCACCTGGCCGCGTGCCTCGAGCCGGCGCAAGGCGCGGACCACGAGGCGCCAGGGCAGCCGGAAGGACTCGCGACCCCACAGCTCCCACATCACGACGCCCCACCTGTTGAGCAGCTGCCAGGCAACGGCTTCGGCCAGCTCGTCACCACCCGCCTCCCACGGGTCCGTGCCGTCGCCGGCCGCCTCACCTGCCAGGTCGGGGTCGGGGCCACCGAGCAGGGACCACCGGCCCTCGCCGCCGGCGGCGAGCGCGCGCCGGGCAGCAGCCCCCCTGGCGCGGCCCGGACCGCCGGCAGGTCGCGTCCGGCGGCGGGCACGACGAGCGAGCAGGCCGCGCACAGCCGAGAAGGCGTCGGCCGTCACGAGGCCGCGCGCCACGAGGTCCCACAGTCCCTCGTCGACCTCCCCGGGCAGCCGGCGGGTCGCAGCGGTGAGCTCGGCACGGAACGACGCCCCTCTGGCCTCGAGGGCCCCGAAGACGTCCGCCGCCGCACCGCCCGAGGGGCTCGCCGGACGCTCGCGTCCGCGCACGGCGCGCAGCAACCACGCGAGGTCCTCGCGAAGCACGAGGGAAAGGGGGGTCGACGGCGAGGGCGTCGCCGCGCCGCGCCGCGGCCGTCCCTCGTGATCGCGCTCGGGCCTCGGGGTGAGCCGGCCCCAGGCGACCTCGCCCGACAGGCACAGCTCGTCGAGCCAGCGCGGGTCGTACCCGGCCACGCGCGCCGGCAGCACGGTGGCCTCCCAGGACCCCGCGGGCAGCTCCAGGCCCTGCAGCTGGGCGACCACTGCCAGCACGCCGCTGCGGCCGTTCAGCTCGGACCCCGGTGCCGCGTGCTGCCAGCGGGCGAGGAACCTGACCAGGTCGGCGATCGAGGCAGGCTCGACGCGGCGGTGCCGGCCGGCGCGGCTCGCGGCATGGAGCCGGACCAGCAGGTGCCGGGCGCACCACCGGCCGTCGGGCAATTCGATGGCCCAGCCCTGGGCCTCGAGCCTGGCCAGGGCCGTGCGGGCACGAGGCACTCCGAGCGGGGCGCCGCCGAGCACCCCCGAGGGGAGGACGGCCTCGGACACCAGTTCCTCGACGCCGATCGGTCCCGCCAGGGAGAGGTGGCCGGCGACGCACTCGGCCGCGGCGTCGTCGTCGATGGCCAGCGACGCCGCAGCTCGGCGGCGCTCGGCAGCCGCCCAGCACCCCTCGACCACCGCGGCGCGCCCGTCACGCGCCAGCGCCGCGAAGAGGTGCGCCCAGGCAGGCACCGGCCGGCAGCGCACGAGTGAGCACAGCAGGTCGTGCAGCTCCTCGGGATCGCGCACCTGGGGGCTCGACGACCTCAGCACCTCGGCCACCGCCGCCGGGTCCAGCGGGCCCAGCTCGTCGACGGGCACGGGCAGCCCGTCGAGCCCCGTCGGGCCGAGGGGCCGCCGCAAGGGCACGGCGCGGGCACGGCGCTCCTCGAGCGGCGCGCCGTCGAGGAAGGTGTACGGGCGCCCGCTCAAGATCCCGTGCGCGAGCGGGGATGGCTCGACCGACTCCACCAGGTGCACGTCCACGCGCCCCTCTTCGATCGACTCGAGGAGCGCCACCAGCCCCTCGACGTCGAGGGGCTCGGTCAGGCAGTCGGCCACCGTCTGGCGCACCAGCACGTGATCGGGGACTGCCACCGGGCCCGCCGGCGCATTGTCCTGGCAGGCGGCCAGGGAGGGCCACGCTGCCGCCAGCAGGTCCTCGGCCTCCATCCGCTGGAGGTGGATCGGCCGGCGGCGCCCAGATCGGGACCGGGGGACCACGAGGGCCCGGGTGAGGTTCCACCGCCATCGGGCGAGCAGCATGGGGTGGGCGAGCACCGCCTGGGTCAGCACCCCGGCCGCGTCGCGGCTCGACAGCATGGCGGGCACCCGCGACAGCGGGAAGCTGTGCTGGGGGCCGAGCGACAGCACGACCGCGTCGTCGTCGGCAGCCGCCTGCAGCTCGAAGTCGAACGACAGGCAGAAGCGCTTGCGCAGCGCCAGCCCGAGGGCCCGGTTGACCCGGCCGCCGAAGGGCAGGTGCAGCACCAGCTGCGTGCCCTCGGTGTCGTCGAAGAACCGCTCGACGACGATGCGCCGGCGCGTCGGGAGCGCCCCGAGCGCCTGGCGGCTCGCGGCCAGGTAGGCGACCACCTCGTCGACCACCCGATCGTCCACGCCGGCGCGGTCCCGGATCGCTCGCCTCGCCCCCTCGGCGTCGCCGGCGGCCAGCGGCTCCTCGACCGCTGCCCGCAATGCGCCCACCTCCTCGGAGAGCTCCGCCGTCCGGGCCGGCGCCTCGCCGAGCCAGAAGGGCACCGTGGGTGCGGCGCCCTCGGCGTCGGCCACCCGCACCGTGCCGACCTCGACCTTCCTCACCCGCCATGAGTGGGTGCCGAGCAAGAAGACGTCGCCGATGTTGGCCTCCACGGCGAAGTCCTCGTGCAGGGTGCCGACGGTCACGCCGTCGGGGTCGAGCACGACCCGGTAGTCCCCGGCGTCGGGGATCGCGCCCCCGCCGGTCAGCGCGGCCAGCCTGGCGCTGCGCCGTGGGCGCAGCACGCCGTGCACGCCGTCGCGGTGGAGGTGCGCGCCGCGCCGGCCCCTCCCCGTGGGGATCCCCCACGAAACGAGCTCGACGACCTCGTCGAACGTGGAGCGGTCCAGCTCGGCGAAGGGTGCCGCGCGCCGCACAAGGGCGTAGAGCTCGTCCTCCCGCCATTCACCGGCGGCGGCGACCTCGGCCACGAGCTGCTGCGCCAGGATGTCGAGGGGTGCGTGCGGCAGCATCAGGGCGTCCAGCCGCCCCGCCCTGATGGCGGCCAGCAGCGCCGTGCACTCGACGAGCTCGTCGCGGGTGAGCGGGAAGAGCCGGCCGGCGGGGGTTCCCTCCACCTGATGGTTGGCACGCCCCACCCGCTGCAGGAGCGTGCCGATGGCGCGCGGGGAGCCGAGCTGGCACACGAGCTCGACCGGCCCCACATCGATGCCGAGCTCGAGCGAGGCCGTGGCAACAAGGGCGCGGAGGTCGCCGTCGCGCAGCCGGGCTTCGACCGAGCGCCGCCGCTCGAACGAGAGGCTGCCGTGGTGGGCGGCCACACGCAGCCCGCTCGAGGATTGGCGGCCCTGGCCGGCAGGGCCCGGGTCGGCGTCCAGTCGCTCGGCGAGCTGATGGGCGACCCGCTCGGCGAGCTTGCGCGTGTTGACGAACACGAGCGTCGTCCGGTGGCAGCGGACGAGATCGGCGATGCGGTCCAGCACCTCGTCCATCTGCGACTGGGGGGCGACCGCCTCGAGGTCGGCGGAGGGGAGCTCGATGGCCACGTCGAGATCCCGCTGGTGGCCGCAGTCGACGACGGCTGCGGGCGGGCGCCCGGTCCCCGACAGGAGGCGTGCCACCACCTCGAGGGGGCGCTGGGTGGCGGACAGGCCCACCCGCTGCAGGCGGTGCCCGTTCCCGGCCACCAGGTGGTCGAGCCGTTCGAGGCTGACCGCCAGGTGCGCGCCCCGCTTGTCGCGGGCGAGCGTGTGGACCTCGTCGACGATGACGCTGCGCACCCCGGCGAGCATGGCCCGCGACGATGCGGCGGTGAGAAGGAGGAAGAGCGACTCAGGGGTGGTGATGAGCAGGTCAGGTGGCGATCGCCGCATGGCCGCCCGCTCGGCGGGGGCGGTGTCGCCCGTCCGGACGCCCACCGACAGCGCCGGCGCCTCGAGGCCCAGGCGGGCCGCCTCCTCGCGGATCCCGGCCAGGGGTACCTGGAGGTTCTCGTGGATGTCGGCAGCCAGGGCGCGCAGCGGCGACACGTAGAGGATCCGGGGCAAGTCGGCCTGCGGGACCCCGGCAGCCCGGGCACGGTAGGCGGCGTCGATGGCCATGAGGAACCCGGTCAAGGTCTTGCCCGTGCCGGTCGGAGAGGCCACGAGCACGTCCTCGCCTGCCGCGAGGAGCGGCCAGGCCCGCGCCTGGGGAGCGGTCGGCCCGCCGGGGAAGCGCCGCGCGAACCAGCTCCGCACGGCCGGGTGCACGGTCGCTGGCAGGATGTCGGCCGCGCGCCACGGCACCGACAGCGGGTCGTGCAGGGCGCTGGTGCCGGTCACCGCGCCATGCCAGCACCGGGCTGTGACAGCCGGTCGTCGGCGAGCGCGTCAGGGTCGGCGCCCTGGCCGGTGCCGGCCCGGTCGAGGACGGACGCGGCCTCTGCCCGCCCCTCGTCGATCAGCTCGGCTGTCGCCGAGAAGTCGCGGTAGTCGGCCGAGGGGTCGCCGCCGGCGCTGAGCACGGTCACCTCCACGCCGGGTGGCACGCTCGCCATCTCGCGTACGAAGCGCGAGTGCACCGCCAAGAAGAAGGCGGTGAGCACTGCCTCGGCGGGCCGCTTCGGTTGGGGCGGCCGGTAGTGCCGGGGGCCGCACATGAGCACGAAGATCCGCGTGGCGCCGGCCTCGATGGCCCTGCTGATCGGGACGTTGTTGACCACCCCGCCGTCGACCAGCACCTCCCCGCCGATGACGACCGGCGGGAAGAGCGCCGGCACGGCAGCGGACGCAGCCACGGCCTCGAGCGCAGGTCCGCGGTCGAACCAGCGCTCCTGGCCGTCGGACAGCGAGGTGGCGACGACCTCGAGGGGGACCGTGGCCTCCTCGAGGTTCTCGAACCGGAGGCCCTCGCGCAGGATCCGCCGGATCCCCGTGTCCGGATGGGCCGACGGGCGCTGCTGGAACCACACCCAGGGACCGTGCAGCCGTCGGCGCGGGAACACGTCCTCTCCGGTGAGGTTGCGCCA
>DATGLW010000043.1:0-23577 GCA_035293965.1 Acidimicrobiales bacterium | reverse complement strand
CGCGACGCCACGCTTCGCACGATGACCCTCGAGGACTTCCGCGCCGTGGTGGACGTCCACCTGCAGGGAGCGTGGTTGGGCACGAGGGCGGCGGCGGCTGTCATGCGCGGACAGCAACGAGGTTCGATCGTCAACATGTCGTCCATCTCGGGAAAGGTCGGCAACGCCGGCCAGACCAACTACAGCGCGGCAAAGGCCGGCATCGTGGGGCTGACCAAGGCCGCGGCCAAGGAGCTGGCGCACCTCGGCGTGCGGGTCAACGCCATCCAGCCCGGCCTCATCCGCACCGCGATGACGGCGGCCATGCGGCCCGACATCTTCGAGCAGCGGGTCGCCGAGATCCCGCTCGGCCGGGTGGGTGAGCCGGCCGACGTGGCCAACGTCGCCCTCTTCTTGGCCTCGGACCTCTCGTCGTACATGACCGGAACGGTGCTCGAGGTGACCGGCGGGCGGCACCTGTGACGGCCGGCAGGCAGCGGCAGGTGGTGCCGTGAGGGAGGCGGTGATCTGCGAGCCGCTGCGGACCCCGGTCGGCCGGTTCGGCGGGGTACTGCGCGACGTGCCCGCAGCAGAGCTGGCGTCGACCGTGGTCCGGGCGCTGCTGGCCCGTACCGGCGTGCCCCCCGAAGCGGTCGACGACGTGCTCCTCGGCCAGTGCTACCCCAACGGCGAGGCGCCGGCGATCGGGCGGGTGGCGGCCCTCGACGCCGGGCTGCCGGTGACCGTTGCCGGCTGCCAGGTCGACCGGCGGTGCGGGTCGGGGCTCCAGAGCGTCATCAGCGCCGCGATGCAGGTGGCGACGGGCGCCAGCGACGTCGTGGTGGCCGGCGGTGCCGAGAGCATGAGCCAGGTCGAGCACTACACGACCGGCATCAGGTGGGGCACCCGCAGCGGTCACGTCGGGCTGCTCGACCGCCTGGCCGTCGCCCGGCTCACCGCGGGCGGCGTCCACCATCCGGTGCCGGGCGGCATGATCGAGACGGCCGAGAACCTGCGGCGCGAGTACGGCATCTCGCGCCACGAGCAGGACGAGCTCGCGTTGCTGTCCCACCGGCGTGCCGTCGAGGCGCAGCGCGGGGGGATCTTCGACGACGAGATCGTGCCGGTGACGGTCCGTGGTCGCCACGGCGAGACCGTCGTCACCCTCGACGAGCACCCGCGCGTGGACACCTCCCTCGAGTCGCTCGCCGCGCTGGTGCCGGTCCGGGCGCGCCAGGACCCCGAGGCCACGGTCACCGCTGGCAACTCGAGCGGCCAGAACGACGGTGCGGCTGCCTGCCTCGTGACCTTCCCAGAGATGGCAGCGGACCTCGGCCTGCGCCCGCTCGCCCGCCTGCGCTCGTGGGCGGTGGCGGGTGTGGAGCCGGCGCGCATGGGGATCGGCCCGGTGCCGGCCACCGCCAAGGCCCTCGAGCGGGCCGGCGTGACGCTCGGCGACATCGACCTCGTCGAGCTGAACGAAGCGTTCGCGTCCCAGGTGCTCGCCTGCACGCGGGAGTGGAAGTTCACCGACAGGGACTTCGAGCGGCTCAACGTACACGGCTCGGGCATCTCCCTCGGCCACCCCGTGGGCGCGACGGGCAGCCGGATCCTCGCCACGCTCCTGCGCGAGATGGCCCGCCGGGGGGCTGCCCTCGGCCTCGAGACGATGTGCATCGGGGGCGGGCAGGGGCTGGCGGCCGTCTTCGAGGCCGTCGGCTGAGTGCGCTCAGCCGAACCCCCGTGCGCCGCCACGCCTCCCGGATCCGCTCGGGGATGGCGTCGGCGGGGATGGCGCCGGCGGGGATGGCGCCGGCAGGGATGGCGTCGGAAGGGATGGTGCCGGCGTCGTCGACGTCGCCCTCGGTCGTGACCACCTCGTTGCCGCGACGTCCCGGTGCCGCCTCGGCCCGGTGCACCGGGCCGCGCCACCCGGGGGTGCGGCTCCCTTACGGCTGGCCCTCGTGGCACCCTAAGGTACGCCTCGGCCCTGGCGCAGACGACGAGGAGGCTTCGTTGGACCCCATCGACCGCATCTGGCCCGTGTCGCCCGGCGGGGCCGCGCACGCCGCACCGGGCGCAGGGGCGCCGTCATGAGCGCCGCGACCGCCGCCGGCGGGGGCGAGCACCTCGGCCCGCTCCTCGACGACCTCCGCCGATGGCTGGGCGACAACTGGGACCCCGACCTCACGGTGCGCGAGTGGTGGGAGCGGCTGGCGGCATCGGGCTGGTCGCAACCGCAGTGGCCCGAGGAGTGGTTCGGCAAGGGCCTCGACCGGGCAGCAGCGGCCGCCGTGTCGAGGACGATCGCCGAGTCCGGCGCCTTGGCCCCACCGGGGGGTTTCGGCACCTCGATGGCCGGCCCGACCCTCCTCGTGCACGGCACCGACGACCAGCGACGCCGTCACCTGCCCGGCATGGTGACCGGCACCGACGCCTTCTGCCAGCTGTTCAGCGAGCCCAACGCCGGCTCCGACCTCGCCGGCCTCCAGACGCGCGCCGAGCGCGACGGCAACGAATGGGTGGTCAACGGCCAGAAGGTCTGGACCTCCGACGCCCGCATGGCCAACAAGGCCATGCTCCTCGCCCGGACGAACGTCGACGTGCCCAAGCACGCCGGCATCTCCTACTTCATCATCGACATGGACCAGGCCGGCATCGAGGTGCGCCCGCTGCGCGAGATGACCGGCCGGGCCTTCTTCAACGAGGTCTTCATCGTCGACGCCCGGGTGCGGGCCGACGACCTCGTCGGTGGCGAGGGCAACGGATGGGCCGTGGCGAACACCACGCTCGCCTTCGAGCGCGCCCTCTCGGGCGGCGGGGGCCCGGGCTCCGCAGCCCACCCCGGGCCCGTAGCCGGCGACCTCGACCGCCGGGCCGGCGACCTGGCGAGCGAGCGACGCGCCACGGAGGGCGAGTCGGCGGGACCGCCGACGCTGGGCCGCCTCCTCGCGCTGGCACGGCGTGCCGGCCGCACCGCAGACCCCGTGGTCCGCCAGGAGCTGGCCCGCCTCTACACCCTCGAACGGTTGAACGCCCTCACCAGCCAGCGGGCGATCGCCCTGCAGTCCTCGGGCGCCGACCTGCCCGGGCTGCCCAACCTGGCCAAGATGGCGCAGAACCATGCGATGCGGCTCGGCCGGCACCTCACCTTCTCCATCCTGGGCGCGGCGGCGACCCTCCACGGCTACGACCCCGGGCCGGCCCGCCGTGTCGAGGCAGCCACCGGGGTCGACGGGCTGACCCGGGAGGTCGAGGGGGCTCTGTTCGCCACGGCGCCCCCCATCTACGGGGGCTCCGACCAGATCCAGCGCAACATCGTGGGCGAGCGCGTGCTCGGCCTGCCCCGCGAGCCCGGCCAGGACCGCCACGTCGCCTTTCGCGACCTGCCCAAGAACTGACCACCGGGCGCCCGTGGCGGCTGCGGGCACCCGGCCGGAGATGAGTCGCCCCGGCGCGAGCAGCGTCACGGATGACGGGCTTCTCGCCCTCCTCGGCACGGCGCGCCGACCGGCGCGAGCACGCTCACGGCTCCGGCGCGCTGCTCAGCCCCCGTCGCGGACGGCTTCGGTGAGCCGCCGGCAGCGCGGGCACGAGGCGACGGGCGCGTCGTCGTCGGCAGGATGCACGAGGGCCCCGCAGCTCGCGCACCGCCAGATGACCGGGGACTGCCGCCGCTTGCTGTCCGACACGTCACACCTTCCGCTCGTCCGAAGCAGCTCGAACTTAGCGCGGCCGTGCCCCCGCTCCGGCGACCCGCGGGCTGGCCGCCGAGCCCGCTCACGCCCCGTCGACCGCGGGGCTCCGCGCGTCGAGCTCGGCTGCCCTGGCGCGCATGCGCTCACCCTTGACCACCCGATCACGCCGGAAGGCCTCGATGCTGGCCAGGGTGTCGTCGAGGCGTGCAATCAGGCGATCGTTCGCCGCGATCGCCTCGTCGAGAAGCCGCCTCCTGCGATCGGCACCTGCGCCCTTCCGGTACGCTCGCCGCAACCGCTCGACGACGGCGTCGGTGTCGAGGACAGCGCGGATCTCCGCCAGCGAGAAGCCGAGCAGGTCCTGGAGCTCGCGGATCCGGACGACCCGATCGAGGTCGTCGGTGCCGAAGACCCGTTCACCCCCGGCGCGCCGAGCGCTCGGGTTGACGAGGCCGATCTCCTCCCAGTACCGCAGTGTCCGCGTGGTCACCCCGGCCCGCTGCGCGAGCTCGCCGATCCGCATCGTCTCGGCGGGTTGCAGGCCACCGGCCGCTGCGTCGACCGGGGTCGCCGGGCCGGCCGCTGGGTCGGCCGGGGTCGCCGGGCCGGCCGCTCGGCTGTCGGGCGCGCGGTCGGCGGCGCCCTTTGCGCCCGGCTCTGCCTCGCGGAGGCGTGGGCTGCCGGTCACCTTCACCGCACGGCCTCCTGCACGAACGACTCGGCCCGCTCACCTTCGCCCTGGCTCTCGCCCTCGCCGGAGTACTCGTCGGTGTACACGTACCGGGAGCCGCGCAGCACGGAGGCCGCGGCGGCGACGAGGCAGGCGACGATGGCGAAATCGAACGCGGTGTGCAGGCCGTGGTGGAACGCCGGGGAGATCAGGTTCGGGAAGAACGAGCGCCCCGATAGGGCGTGCACCTGGGCGGCGGAGAGGTGGGAGAACACCTGGGGTCCGAGGAGGTGCCGCATGGGGTTGTACCCGAGGAACGCCGCGAAGAGCGTCGCCACCGGGGGAAGGTGCGCCACGCCGGTGGCGACCTGCTGGGAGACACCCTGGCGTACGAGGCCGTGGTACAGGGCCGTCGGCAGGGTCGAGGAGAGGCCGACGATCATGAGCGAGAAGAAGATGCCGATCGACAGCACCTGGGCGGAGTTCTGGAACGTGTTCATCATCCCCCCACCGGCGCCCCGGTGAGCCTCCGGCAGGCTGTTCATGACCGCGGCGCGGTTCGGCGACATGAACAGGCCGTTGCTCAGGCCCATGAGGAGGACCAGGGGGGCGAACACGCCGTAGCTGAAGTTGACCGGGAGGAGCTCGAGCAGGACGAACGTGATGGCGGCGCCGAGGGCGCCGGCGGTGGCGAATGGCCGGGCGCCGTAACGGTCCGAGAGGAAGCCCGAGAGCGGGCCGGCGAGCAGGAACCCGGCGGTGAGGGGCAGCATGTAGATCCCCGCCCACAGCGGCGTCCGGGCGAAGTCGTACCCGTGCAGCGGCAGCCAGATGCCCTGCAGCCAGATGATGAGCATGAACATCAGCCCACCGCGGCCCACAGCCAGGAGGAAGCTGGCAAGGACGCCGGCGACGTAGGCCCGGATCCTGAAGAGCGGCAGCCGGAACATGGGGTGGGCGACGCGCCGCTCGATGACGAGGAACACCACCATGAGCGCTACCCCGACGCCCAGCTCGGTGATGACCGCGGGGCTCGCCCACCCCATGGTGTGGTGCCCGTAGGGCTCGATCCCGTACGTGATGCCGATCATGATCGAGATGAGCCCTGCCGCGAACGTGAGGTTCCCCGCCCAGTCGATGGCTGTCGGCCGTGGCGGCTGCACGTCGTGCAGCTTGGTGTACGCCCAGATCGTGCAGAACAGCCCGATGGGGACCGACACGAGGAACACGAGCCGCCAGTCGATCGGCCCGAGGATCCCGCCGATGACGAGGCCGATGAAGGTCCCGCTCGTCGCTGCGACCCCGTTGATCCCGAGCGCCATGCCACGCTGGTGCGGCGGGAAGACGTCGGTGAGGATGGCCGCCGAATTGGCGAACACCATCGCCCCGCCGAAGCCCTGCGCGATGCGCATCACGATGATGAAGATCGCGCCGGGCGGACCGGTCATCCAGGTGATCGTGAGCATCAGCGAGAAGAACGTGAACAGCGCGAAGCCGAGGTTGTAGATCCGCACCCGGCCGAACATGTCGCCGAGGCGCCCCAGGCTCACCACGAGCACGCTGGTGACGACGAGGAACCCCAGGATCGTCCACAGCAGGTAGAAGCTGTTGCCAGGGCGCAGCGGGTCGAGCCTGATGCCGCGGAAGATGTCGGGCATGGAGATCAACACGATCGACCCGTCGATGGTCACCATGAGCGAGCCCATCGTCGTGTTCACGAGAGCCGTCCACTTGTAGCGGTCGGGCCGCTGCGGGACGGGTCCGTCCGGTTCGGGCCGCTCGAGCACTCCCGAGCGCGACAGGCCGCTCGGGCGGCCCGGCGCTCCGCCCCTGTTCGCAGCGGCCACGTCCTCTGCCGGCTCGGCCAGCCCTCGGTGGCGTCGACGCATGCCGCCACCCTATGAAACGTTCACGTAAACGTCAATCTGCAGGAAAGGTCCGCAGCGTGCAGGCCGGTCTCGTGAGGCCGCCGATGGTCTCCGGGGCCCGCAGGTCGGCCCGCGCAGGCTCGCAGGTCGGCCGTCAGCCGCCGATGATCCCCCGGGCCCGCAGGTCGGCCCGGGCCGCCTCGCCGTAGCCGAGCTCTGCCAGGACCGCGTCGGTGTCCTGCCCGAGCAGGGGCGCGCCCGGGGCCACCCCTTTGGAACGGGAGAACGCGACGACCGGCTTGAGCCGCCGATAGGGGCCGACGACAGGGTGCTCGAGCTCGACCAGCTGGTCCTCGGCGAGGGCCAGCGCGTCGGGTCCCTCCATCACGCACGCTTCGGGTGGTCCGGCCGCCGCCACCACACAGGCCACGTCGGCAGCAGTGAGCTCCTCCTCCCACGCCGGTGCCGGACGTGAGGCGAAGACGGCAGCGAGCGCCTCGGCCAGCTCCGCGCCGTGGGACTCCCGGTCCGAGGCGGTGGCGAAGCGGGGATCGGCCCCCAAGGGCGCGTAGGGGGCGAGGACCCTGGCCAGCGCGTCCCACTCGCGCTCTGAGGGGGCCGCCAGGAACAGCCAGGTGCCGCCAGCCGCCTGGTACAGGCGGTAGAGGGGACCGAAGCCCAGTGCCTGGGCGTCGACGGTCGGCGCGGGCGCCCGTCCCTCGTACTCGATCATGTCCTCGGACAGCACGTGGGCCGCCGTGTTGAGCATGGTCGTGAGCATCGACTGGCCCGGGGCACCCCGCCGGCGAGCCAGGAGCCCGAGCAGCATGGCGGTGCCGACGACGAGGGCGGAGTTGGCGTCGGGGTTGGACCCGCTCATGACCGCCCCACCCATGCGCAGCGACAGCTCCTTCACCTCGTCCATGGTGAGGTCGGCGCGCTGGATCATCGAGGGGCCGAGGTTGCGACCCGCCTGCCCGGCTCCCGCTCCGATGGTCGGCGCGTACGCCGGCCGGTGGCCGTAGGGGCCGTCGGCACCGAAGCCCGGAGCGTTGAGGTACACGAGGTCAGGGTTGACGGCCAACAGGGACCGGTGGTCGTAGCCGAGTCGCTCCGCCACGCCGGCCCGGAAGGACTGCAGCACGGCATCGGCTCGGCGCACGGCCTCGTAGACGATCTCGCGGCCCTCGGGAGTGGCGATGTCGACCGCGACGCTCTGCTTGCCCGAGAGCACCTTCACGCCGCCCACCTCGGGGAAGGGCATGATGGTCCGCATCGGGTCGCCGTCGAGCTGCTCGAACTTGATGACCCGGGCCCCGAGGTCGGCGAGCAAGGTGGCGCCGAAGGGAGCCGCGTAGAACGTCCCGAGCTCGACGATCGTGACGCCGGCCAGGGGCGCCTGGCCCGCTGGCGGCCCATCGGCAGGCGCGGGCGCCGCCCGGCGGGCGGGCGACGCCCCGCGCTCGACGTCACGACGCAGGTGCGCCCCGTGCTCGTCGAGGGCCGGTGCCGGCGCCCACGGCCGCGCCGGGGTGGCGGCCATCTTCACGAGCGGCCCCGGCTGGACGACGGTGCCGAGCTTGGGATCCTCGCTCCGCACCACCAGGCCGTCGTGGAGGATCTGGGGATGGTGCAGGAGCTCCGACCCGGTCCGGAAGATCTCCGCGAACACGTCGGGCTCGGCATCGAAGACCTCGTACCACTCCTCGACGGTCTTCGAGCGGATGGCGGCGAGCATCCGCTCCCAGTAGGCCTCGCGCCGGTCGACGTCCTCGGAGGAGTGGGCGTCCTTCCACTCGGGATCGGCGAGCATCCACTCGAGCCCGAGGACCCGCATGAAGGCGAGCCAGAGCCGCTCGGAGGTCTGCGAGAACTGGAGCCACCGCCCGTCCTTGGAGAGCCCGACGAGCAGGCGGAAGGACAGCCAGCCGTTGGGGACCTTGCGCTCCTCGTCGACGCGGGGGACGGCCGTGAAGGCTCCCGGGTACCGGGCTGCCACGGCTCGCACCAGCCAGTTCCAGCAGTCGTGGACCGTCTGGCCCTGCCAGAGCGTCGTCTCGACGTGCTGGCCGGCTCCCGTCGCCTCGCGCTCGTACAAGGCGGCGAGCAGGCCCTGGAGGAGCAGCTGCGACGCGCCGAACGACGCCGCCGGGGTGGCGCAGAACGACGGGCCCTTGCGCGCCGTCAGCTGGAGGGGCCCGAAGGCGCCGATCTTGGCCATGACCACGCCCTCGTAGCCCTTCAGGTGCGCAAGCGGACCGTGGCGTCCGAACCCGGTCACCGAGCCGTACACGAGCGCTGGGTTGTCGGCCGACAGGTCCTCGTACCCGAGGCCGAGACGCTCGGCGACACCCGGGCGCCAGGCCTCGACCACGACGTCGGCGTCGACGGCCAGGGCGCGCGCGACCGCCCGGTCGGCGGCGTCACCGAGGTCGAGCTCGATGCTCCTCTTTCCCCGGAACCAGAAGGGTGCCGCCGGCTGGGAACGAAGCGGGCTCCCTCCGGGGGGCTCCACCACGACCACGTCCGCACCGAAGTCGCTGAAGAGCAGGCTCACGTGGGCCCCCGGCAGGGTGCTCGTGAGGTCGACGACCCGGAGACCTTCGAGCGCTTGCACCCGATCCACCTCCTGTTCCTAGGCGCAGGCCCGGCCGGCTCGCCCCGAACGGGACCCCCGGCCGGCGGGCGCCCTCGGTGCCGTCGCGCCCGCTCGTGCCCCCGTCCGTGCTCAGGGCGACGACTTTCCGAAATCCCGTTGTCGTTGCCAGGCTAGCCGACAGCCGGCCGCCACCGGAGGGCGAGCACCGCCGCCGTCGCCCGGCCCCCTGCCTCCGCCTGGCGGAGCACGGCGGGGCCGACAGTAGATTGTCCGGCCAGTGAACATCTTCTTCGACGTCGACTACACCATCCTGTCGGCAGACGGCGCGCTGAGGAACAACACCCGCGAGGTCTTCGGGCGGCTGATCCACGACGGCCACCGCATCCACATCTGGTCCGGCGAGGGGCGCCGCGAGGCCGTCGTCATCGCGCACGGCCTCACCCCCTACGTGAGCGGGATCTTCGCCAAGCCTCTCACGGACTACCCCGCTGGTCTGCGCCGGTTCGGAGTGGACCCCGTCCCCGACTTCATCATCGATGACTACCCGCAGATCGTGGCGTTCTTCGGCGGCTTCCACATCCGCGACTTCTACTCGGCCAGCGACTACGACGACGAGATGGAGACCGTCTATCGGGTCGTGCGGGAGCAGGTGGAGACTGGCGCCTCCAGCCACCCGCGCTGGCGGGCGCGCCATCCGGACTTCGACGCCCTGATGAGCGCCGCCCCGCGGCGCTGAACCGGACGCTGAACCGGACGGAGTCGCCGACCCGCGTCGACGACGACCTCCCGCCCGCCCGTCACGGCTCGCCCGGAACCGGCCGACCGAGCGGCCGCGCTCCTCAGGCCACGAACAACGGAGTCGACACTGCCGCGAACACGTTGGCGGCCCCACCGAGGACCGTGACCGTCGGCGTGGTCCAAATGCCGTAGACATCCTTCACGAACACGTTGCCCGTGACGGTGATGCTCAGCGGGCCGACGGATCCCACGAACACGCCGGTCGTGGACGGGTCGACCAGCGGGGAGAAGTCGAAGTCGCCGTCGAGGTTGTTCGTGGCGATGATGTTGCCGGTGACCGTGTTGCCGTTCAGGTCCTGGCCCGGCGCGTGGCTGTGCACGGTCACCCCGGCCAGGCCGTTGCCGCTCAGGTAGTTGCCCACCACCCGGTTGTCGTAGACGGCCCCGCCTGGCGGTCCGGTGGCGAGGATGACCCCGCCTCCCTGGCCGGCCACGCCGTTGTCGGTCACCCTGTTGTGCCAGATGGTGTTGTCGTAGACGCCTGCCACGCCGGGCTGCGGGACGCCCTGTGCGAACGCCGAGGCATTGTGGCCGACGACCGTCACGCCACAGTCGAGCGTGTTGTCGGCCACCGTGTTGAAGGCGACCAGGTTGCCGTCGGTCGGCCCGAACTCGTCCGTGAGCAGGATGCCCCCGCTGTTGGCCCGCACGACGTTGCCGAGGACCCTGGAGTCGTCCGCCACCATGAGGTGGATCCCTTCGCCACAGTCGCCGGGCACGAGCCCGGCCGCGTTGCACTCGGCATAGCCGGACGTCGAGATGGATGCGCCGGTGGGGTTCCCCTGGTCGTTGCGGGTCACCGTGTTGCGGCTCACCGTGACGTCCGTGATGGGCTCACCGGGGGCCCCTTCGACCAGGATGCCCTCGCCGATGGCGTTCTCGACCGTGAGGCCCTCGACCTCGCTGTGCGAGGCGAGCACGAGGACACCCTGGTCGAACCCGGTCGCGTCGACGACGGGATGCCCGATGCCCTCGATGGAGAGCGGCTTGTCGGCAGGTACGACCACCTCTTCGTGGTAGGTGCCGGGGCACACGACCACGGTCTGCCCGGGCGCCGCAGCGCTCACCGCGCTCCCGATGGTCGCGTATGCTCGCTCGCCACAGCCGACCCGCAGCACGCCCGGCGCGGCAGCGGCCGGTCCGGCCATGGCGACCAACCAGGCCGCGGGCAGGAGTGCGGCTCCGGACAGAGCGGCGAACGCGCGCACGACCAAGCGCTCCATATTCTGTCCTCCTCCCTGCCGCGCCGGACGCGCGGTGCCCCATCGAGATCCTTCCCCTGCGCCGGCTCGCTGTCAACCGGCGTGACCCCAGAGCAAGCCCGAGGCGTCCGCTCGTCGGCTAGTCGACGACGATCTCCTGGCCGGCCGCCACTGCCTCGCGCACGGCGGCCACGGCTGCTTCGAGGTCGGCCATGTGGGCTTCGAGCGCGCCGGCGGGGGTGAGGAAGACGAAGGCGACCCGCACGACCGGTTCACCCGTCGCGCCGGCGACGCCGAGCGCGTACGCCCCTCCCTGGTTCCGGTACCGCTCGAGGCGGCGGGCGAGCTCCGCGGGGTCGGCGGTCGCCGCCGTCTTGTAGTCCACGACGACCAGCCCATCGCGGGTGCGGTACAGCAGGTCCACATAGCCTTCGAGCAGCCGGTCTCCCACGGGGGTGCACACGTACACCTCTCGCCAGTGGGGCCGCGACGCCGCCTCGCGGACACTTGGCGACCCGAGCGCCGCCTCGACGAGGGTCGCGACGTCGCCAGTGCGCTCGGGCACCGCTTCGGCCTCGCACTGGGCGGCCACGGCTGCCTGCAGGCCGCGTCCGGTGGCGAGGTCGATCGTCTGGAGGACGCCGTGGACCGCTCGCCCGACCGCGGTGCCGTACCGGCCCTTCAGCCACGGGGGGAGGTCGAGGTCACGCGGGCGCTTGCGCAACCCCGCATCGGGCTCGCCCCCGCGCTCGGGGCCACCCTCGTCGGACAGGGCTGTGGCGGCCACGACCCTGGGCCGCCCAGCGCGCTCGAGCGACTCGGCCCGCTCCGCCGCCCAGGCCTCGAAGGGCGGGATGGCGGCGGGGAGCTCAGGCGGCACGCGACGGCGCGCCCGCTCCGGCCCGTCGGCGTCGGGGAGCGCTGCCACGAGTGTGCCCATGCCCTCGACGAGCAGCTCGGCGGCGGTGCGCGAGCGCAGCGGCGCTCCCGCCTGCCGCTGCTTGCGATGGAGAGACACGACGAGATGGTCGCGGGCGCGCGTGCAGGCGACGTAGAGCAGGCGGATCCGCTCGTGCAGGTCCATCTGTTCCTCGACTGGGGCCCAGGCCTCGAACGCCTCGGTTCGGACGCGGCTACCGAACCGGTAGCCGACCCCTCCCGGCGTGAAGACGACTTCGGCCGGGGCCACCCTTGTGCGCGGAGCGCTCGACATGCCCGACACGATGACGATCGGGAACTCCAGGCCCTTCGCGCCGTGGATCGTCATGATCCGCACGGCGTCGTCGTCGTGCTCGGCCAGGACGGTCTCGGTGGTGCGCACCCCCTCGGCCGCCTGGTGGTCCACCCAGGCAAGGAACTGGCGAAGATTGCCGTCGGTCGCCTCGCCGAACGCGCGGGCCTGGTCGATGACGAAGCGAAGGCGCCGCCAGACGTCGCGGGGGCGGGCCTCGACGAAGCCGAGCTCGAAGGCCCGCCGGTCACGGGCCACCTTGCCGAGCAGCTCGGCGGGCGACAGCCAGTGGCGCTGGTCGTGCAGCGAGCGGAGGTACGCCAAAGCGGACCGGACCGGGTCGTCCTCGGGCACCGTGGCGGGCTGCTCGCCCAGGTAGTCCCACCGCCCGCCGCGCTGGCGCCGGAAGCGGAACAGGTCGTCGTCCCCGCAGCCGAGCAGCGGGGTGCGCAGCGCGGCGACCACGAGCAGCGAGGCCGTGGGATCGTCGACGGCGCGCAGGACCGCCAGCAGGTCGCGGACGGCACGAGTGGCGTAGACGAGCGAGCTCGATTCGGTCCGGAACGCCACGCCTGCCCGCTCGAGCGCCCCTTCGAGGAACGGCAGGGAGGTCCTGGCCGGCACCAGCACGGCGATGTCGCCGCAACGCGCGGGACGCCACCCGCCGAGGCCGTCGTCCACCTCCCAGCCCTCGTCGACGATGCGGACCACGGCGGCGGCCACCGCGCCGGCCTCGGCCGCGCGGAGCTCGTCGGCGCGCACGGTCCCGGGGTGCGGCTCGCGCCCGAGGACGGCCACCGGCGCGCCGGTGCCAGGTGGGTCCCGTGTCGGCACCAGCGAGGCGAAGCGGGGCTGCGAGGGCACCGGGAGCTCAGTGCCGACGCTCCCGTCCATCAGCGCGCCGAAGGTGGTGTTCACCCACTCGACGATGGGTGCCGTGCTGCGGAAGTTGGCGGTGAGCTGGACGGTCCTGCCCTTCTCGCCGCCGAACCGGGCGCCCGCAGCCAAGAAGGTGGCGATGTCCGCTCGGCGAAAACGGTAGATGGACTGCTTGGGGTCGCCGACGAAGAAGAGGTGGCCCGGCGAGACCTCCACCTGGTCCCACGGGGCGCTCCCCGCTTCCTTCCCCTCGGGGTCGGCGGCGGCAATGCGCACGGCCAGCTCGACCTGGATGGGATCGGTGTCCTGGAACTCGTCCAGCAGCAGGCGCCGATAGCGCGCGTGGAGGCGGGCCCGCACCGAGGGTCCGTGCTCGGGCGAGCGCAACAGGGCACGGGCCAGCACGAGCAGGTCGTGGAACATGAGGCGCCCCGACCGGCGGCGGTCCTCTGCCGCGGTCACGGTGAAGCGCCGGATGGCAGCCGCCACCCGGTGCGCGCATGCCTGCACCACGTCGTTGCGTACCTTCTCGAGCGCCCCGGCTGCTTGGCGTACCTGCCGCTCGAGCTCGCCGGCATCGACGTCCGCGGTGTTCCGGCGGCCCTTGCGCCCGAAGGTGAGGCTCGGCATCGCGGCGGGATCGAGCGCCTCGAGGAGGTCGAGCTCGTCGGTTGTCGCCTCGAGGCGCCGGGCCCACGCGGCCAGCTCGTCGAGCCGGCGCCCGAACGCGCCGTTCGGATCGCCGCAGGCCGCCTCGCAGGCCCGCCTGAGCGCGCCAGCAGCCGAGGAGACGAGGGGAGCGACGGGCGGTGGGTCGGGGGCGTCCGGGGGGACCTGTGCCTCGACCAGGTCCCAGTTGTCGTCGAAGGCCAATGCCAGCGACCGGAGCGCCTCGGGCCGGGCCCCGGCGGCGAACAGCAGCAGCAGGGCGCGCTCGAAATCGGGGTCGGCCAGCAGCTCGTCGCGGAAGGCCAGCCAGCGCTGCTCGAAGGCGAGCCTCGAGCTCACCTCGTCGAGCACCTCGACGCGCGGGGGCAGCCCGGCTTCGACGGGGTGCTCGCCCAGCAGCCTTTGGGCGAAGGAGTGGAGGGTCCCGATGGCCGCGCCGTCGAGGTCGTCGAGCGCCGCCCGGCAGCGGGCGGCGCCAGCGGTGCCCGGCGCCGCCTCGGCCCGCCGCTCGAGCTCGCGGCGGAGCCGGTCGCGCAGCTCGTGGGCCGCCTTCTCCGTGAACGTGATGGCGGCCACCGCGCCGAGCTCGAGCCCGCCCTCGGTGACGAGGGCAAGGACCCGCTCGACGAGTGCCGACGTCTTCCCAGACCCCGCGCCGGCCTCCACGAACAGGGTCGACGCCAGCTCCGTCGCCACCAGCGTCCTCGCTTCCTGGTCGGGAGGGCCAGGCGCAGGCGCCACCGGGTGCGGGCGGTCAGCCACCGGCACCACCGTCGCGCTCGCCGCGGGCCACGCCGGCACGAGCTGCGACGTGTCGCTTGGCAGCTGCTCCACGGCCGGGCTCTGCCAGGTCCAGATAGGGACGCATGGCGGGGTCGGCCTGCTTGTGCTCGAGCTGGGCCCGCAGGTCGGCCACACCCAGCCCGTCGGGGTCGCAGTACGGGCACTCGACGAACGGCGACGTGCTGCTCGCGGTCGGGTTGCTCGGGAACACGCCCGACTCGATCCCCGCGACGATGGCGCCCACTGCCTCGCGCAGCCGCTCGAGCACCCTCGGGGTCAGCTCGTAGCCGATCCGGCGGAAACCACCGCGTGCCGAGACGAACCAGTACTCGGCCTCCACCTGGGCGAGCGGCGCCCCCAGGTGCGCGCGAGCGGCCAGGCCGTACACGGCGAGCTGCAGCCTGGTGCCCCGCTGATCGGGATCGTCCTCGCTGAGACCGACGTAGGTATCCGGGCGGCCCGTCTTGTAGTCGATGACGCGCAACGTGCCACCGGCGGTCACGTCGAGACGGTCTGCTCGCCCCCGAAAGGCGACGCGGCGGCCGTCGGGCAGGTCGAGGGCCACCGTGCCCATGGCCCGCGGCAGCCCGAAGGCGAGCTCGGCAGCGACCGGGTGGGCGCCGAAAGCGGCCCGGTACGCGGCGTCCTCCTCGAGGAAGCGCCGGGCGTCGGCCAGTATCCGCCGCCGGTCGCGCCGCCAGAAGATCGACCGGCCGGTGAGACCCCGGGCCTCGTAGTCGTCGCAGACCTGGGCGACGATGGCATCGAGGCGGTCACGGTCCCCCTCGCTCCACGGCTCGGCCGGTGCAGGGCGGTGCTCGGCAGGCCGGGCGAGGACGTCGGCGAGGAAGCGCTCCAGGATCTCGTGCACGAGCGATCCCTGGTCGAGCGGGGAGATCTGGAGCCGCTCCTCGGGATCCTCGGTCTCCTCGACGCCGAGGACGTCGCGCAGGAGGTAGGCGAACGGGCAGGCCGCCCAGCGCTCGAGCCGGGTGGCCGAGGTGGGGCCCTCGACCGGGGAGGGGACCGGCAAGCCGGCCAGGTTGCCGTCGAAGCGCGTGAAGCGGTCGCTCCGTCGAGCGGTGACTGCCGCCATGCCGGCAGCAAGGGCCGCGTCCCCCAGCGCCGCGGCAGCAGCCGGCGCCCCTTTCGGCAGACCGCGCGCCGGGTGGTCCCGGCCCCTGCCGGGCGCAGCCGTGCCCAGCAACGCCCGCAGCCGGTACTCCTGCTCGGTGGCCGGGAAGGTGCTCCGTCGGATGCCCGCCTCGAAGGAGGCCACGTGCTCGATCCAGCTGCCCTCGGCACCGAGCAGGTCGTCGGTCCAAAGGCGCCGACCCGCGAGGGCGCTCGCCAGCTGCAGGACCCACCGAGACGGCACGGTGGTGCTGCTCTGGCGCAGGTTGCCCCTCGGGACGCACAGGAGCTGGCGCGCCGCACCGGCGAGCGAGGCCAGCAGGTCGTGGTGCTGGGTTGCGACCGCGTCGGCCCGGGGAGGGAGCTCCCCGGCCGTCACCTCGCGCTCGCGATCGGGAACGAGCGAGTCCTCGCGCGCCGGCGACGGGAACGAGCCCTCTGCCAAACCGAGCACGATCACCAGCTCGAGATCGAGCCCCACACCCATCCGGACCGATCCGACGGTGACCCCCTCGCCTATGCGACCCACTCGGCCAGGGTCCGACCGCAATTCCAGCTCGAGCGTTCGAGCCACGACGGGCAGCACCGCAGGGCCCTCGACCGCGCCGAGGGAAGCCAGGCGGTCGATCGCCCGCTCGACCCGTTCCGCTGCACGACGCTCGGCCACTGGCCACGTCTCGCGTGCGGTGGCCCCGCCGAGCAGGCCGTCGAGGTGGCGCCGGGCCCAGCCGGCCCACTCCGGCCAGGATTTCGGCGCCGCGGCCGCCGCGCCGAGGTCGTCGACCAGGGTCAGCACGAACTGGCGGAGCTCTCGTGCGCGCCCGGCCTCGGCCCGAAGGCTCGCTGCCCGCCATTCGGGCTGGTCAGGGTCGGTGGCGGCGCGCTCGGCATCAGCGTCGCACCGGTCGGCGAAGCGCTCGAGGAGCCGGTCCCAGTGGTCCCGACCCCCGACCACCCCCGCGGCCCGCGACACGCGCTCCCAGGCGGCCACGGGCGCGGGGCGGCCCCGGTGCAGGAGCTGTGCCCCGCTCAGCCACGCGAAGACGTCCTGGCGCCGGAAGCCACCGGCCGGTAGCGCGAGGAGGCCGAGGAGCGCCCGGCCGGCGGCACGGGACGCCGGCGTCACCGCGGCCGGACCGTTGAAGGGGATGCCGGCTGCGGTCAGCTGCTCGTGCACCAGGCGGGCGTAGGGGCCCGCGCCGGGGTGGAGCACGGCGATCCGCTCGAGCGGGGTGCCTGCCCGAGCCGCCTCGACGACGGCGCGAACGGCCGCACGCACCTCCTCGTCGGCGTCCGACGCCGTGAGGATGTGCGCCCGGCCCGGGGCGGCCAGCGTGCGGGGCGGGCCCGGTGCCATGGCCGCCCGGCCGCCGTGCAGGTCGCACAGGGCGCGGACCGTCCGCCCCACCTCGGCGTCCGCCCTGCTGTCGCCGGTGACACCGGCGAGCACGAGCACGTCGCCCGACCTGGCGAGCGCACCCACCAGCCGGAGCGCATGGCGCGGCAGCCGCCGGGGCAGGTAGACGACGACGGCGCCCAGGGCGCCGGGCGCCGAGGTGGCGCCGAGGACCTCGATCGCGGCCTCCGCCAGGTCCTGCTCGTCGTAGAAGCGTGCCTCGAGGCGGGCGCGGACCGAACGATGGAGACGGACCACCTCGGCGGCGCGCGCGCTGCAGTTGGCCAGCCGGTCGAGGGAGGCGGGCGACACGTCGCGCAGCTCGCGGTAGGTGGCGACGAAGGCGAGCTCGGTGGAGGGATGACCGGCGACCGGCGCGAAGAGGCCAGGGGCTTCGGCGAGGGCGCTGCGCACGGCGGCGGCCACGACAGGCGTGGAGACCGGCCTTTTGCCCGCGCCTGCCAGCACGGGTGCTCCCAGCAGCTCGGCCACGCGGTACACCGTGAGGAACGACACGGCAGCCAGGCCGGAAGCGCCGGCCACCGGACCGAGCGCGCCCGACGCGAGCAGGCGGCGGATGACCACGCCGACGTGGTTGGACGCGACGAGCACGCTGACGGGGGCCAGCGGGTCGCCGTCCTTGGACACAGCCAGGGCCTGGCGCAGGGCGTCGGCAGCCGGCCGCCCGTAGTGCACCCAGCGGAGCTGCAAGGCCACGGGAGGATGGTAGGTGGCAGGTGTGACGGTGCCGCCCCGGACGGTGCTCTCCTCCATCTGGCGGTGCCGGCGCCGCAGACCGGTGCAGGGCGTTCGGCCGAGTCGGGCGGGTGCGCTCAGCCGGGCCGGCGCTGCTGCCGGGAGCGCGCCATCACCGATTCGCGCCGGGCCGCGAGCCCCTCACCCGTGCTGACCGAGCGGAATCCGCCCTGGCGCGCGTGCTCCTCGTGGATGCGCCGAGCCTCCCCGAGCGGCGTGGCGACGCTCGCGTCCCAGTCGCGCCGCATGGTCGCCACCATGGCGCGATCGTTCTCCGCCATCGCCGCCGCCAGGTCGAGCGCGAACGGAACCAGCTGGTCGTGAGGCACCACGTGATTGGCGATGCCGATGCGCAAGGCGGTCGGCGCGTCGACGAAGTTGCCGGTCAACGACATCTCACGGGCCCACGCCGGCCCGACGCGTCGGGGCAGGTCCACCATCACCGGCCCGGGGTAGACGCCCACCCGGACGTGGGTGTCGGCGAACGCCGCACGCTCGGACGCGACGATGAAATCGGCAGCCAGCGCGATCTCGAACCCGCCCGTCACCGCAGGACCGTTCACCGCGGCGACCACCGGGACGGCGGAGCTGGCAACCGACGCGACGAACGGCGCCAGCTCGGCCATGGTCCCGACGCCGAGCGAGCGGAGGTCCAGCCCGGCGCAGAAGGCCGGATCGGCACCGGTCACCACGATGGCCCCGGCATCCTGGCACGCGGCCATCGCCGAGCAGATCCCCTCCGCCATGGCGGCGTTCACCGCGTTGCGGGCCTCGGGCCGGTTGAGCCGCACGAGGGCGACGTCCCCCCTGCGCTCGACGACGACGTTGCTCATCGCGACCATCCCTCCCTCGCCGAACGCGCCGGGCGGCTCATCGGCCGTGCGCTCGTGCCGTCACCTGGGCTCGGAACGCCCGGAGGACCTCCCCCGCCTCCTCGGGGCTCCCGAGGTCGGCACCGATGCTGGTACGGTCGACCGCGTCCCCCAGCCAGTCGGCCAGGGCCGCCGGCAGCTCCTCCTTCGGCGCCACCACCGAGAACGCACGCAGCACCTCGTCGTCGACGAGGTCACCCATTGCCCTCCATTCACCCTTCCCGGCGAGCTCGTGCAGCTCGGTCTGGAGCTGGCCCCAGCCGTGAAGCTCGAGCACGGGCCGGTACGCCGGCGTCGAACCGTAGAAGGCGATCCGCTCCCTGGCTGCCCGTGCGGCCTGGCCCATCTCCTCTTCGGTCGAGCCGGTCACGACGAAGGGGGGGTACTTGACCTCGAAGCCGGCACGGGTGCGACCTGCCTTGTCGAGCGCGTCGTGCAGCACCGGAAGGGTCACCTCGTTCAGGTACCGGCGCGTCGTGAAGCTGTGCACCAAGAGCCCGTCGGCCACCTCTGCTGCGACGCGGGTCATGGCCGTGCCCACCGCGGCGACGAGCACCTTCGGCGGCCCCCCGGGCAGGGGCCCAGGGTTGAACGCGGGCGTCATGAGCGTGTGGCTGTAGTAGTCGCCCTCGAAGTGAAGGGGTGTCCCGTCCTGCCAGGAGGCCCAGATGGCCCGGAGGGCGAGGACGAACTCGCGCATGCGCGGTGCCGGGTGCGACCACGGCATGGAGAACCGCCGCTCGATGTGCGCCCGGACCTGGGAGCCGAGTCCGAGGTGGAACCGCCCGCCGCTCCATGCCTGGAGGTCCCACGCGGTGCCGGCCACGGTCATCGGGCTGCGAGCGAACGCCACCACGATGGAGGTGCCGAGGTCGAGCGGCTTCGCGGCCGGCGCTGCCACTGCGAGCGGGAGGAACGGATCGTGGCTCAGCTCCCCCGTCCACACGCCGTCGTAACCCGCCTGCTTGGCGGCGGCTGCCGTGGCCGCCGCCTGGTCAAGGCCGCCGACGAACGTGTCCACCTTGACCGACATGGGCTCCGAGCATACCGAGCCGCTTCCCCGCACGTCGGCCCCGCACGTCGGCCCGGCGGCCTGCAGGCAGCACGACGACGCTCGCGCGTGCCGGTGCAGCCCTTCCTACCTCCGAGAAGCCGCCCGCGACGCCGGTGAGGGCGCCGGTGGCAGCGGGCTCCGGCGCAGGGCTGTCACGCGCTGGACCGGTTGTGACGGCCGGTCTATGCTCCCCGAGCGCGGACTCGGTCCGTGGCATCTGGAGCCCGACGTGACGTCGCCGGGCGAGAGCAGGTCGGGGGGGAGCGTGCGCAAGCCGCTGTTCGTGAATGCGTTCGTGAGGAAGTGGGTCGCCGTCGGCACCGCCGTCCTGCTCGCTCCTCTGCTCAGCACCGTGGCGTCGACGGGTGGCGCAGGGGCCAGCACCTCGGGCCTCACGGCCAGCGCGCCCGGGATCACCCCGAAGACGATCAAGATCGGGCTCATCACCTCGGTCACCGGCAACGCGTCGTCGACCTTCTTCAACAGCGGGCAGGGGGCCCAGGCTCGCTTCGACCTGCAGAACGCCAGAGGCGGGGTGGACGGGCGCAAGCTCCAGCTGATCGTGGTCGACGACCAGTCCACCCCCGGTGGCGACCTGACCGCGGCCCAGGAGCTGGTGTCGGCCAAGGGCGTGTTCGCGGTGATCCAGTACTCCCCCTACGGCTTCGGCAGCTACCGCTACCTGCAGCAGCAGGGCGTGCCGGTGACCGGCTCGGCCTTCGACGGGCCGGAGTGGGGCCAGCAGCCCAACACCAACATGTTCTCGATCGGTGGCGGGGTCGACCCGCACAATCCCGCCAACACCGAGACCGGCGTGTTCTTCAAGTCCCTCGGCGTGAAGAACGTCGCAGGGCTCGCGTACGGGATCTCGCCGTCGTCGATCGCCAGCATCAAGGACCTGAAGGAGTCGGTTGAGCACGAAGGCATGACGATGGGCTACGAGAACCTGTCCGTGCCCTTCGGCGGGGTCGACTTCACCGCCGACGTCCTCCAGATGAAGTCTGCCGGCGTCGACGCCGCGGTGTGCTCGTGCGTGCAGTCGTCCAACATCGCTCTCATCGTCGCGGCCAAGCAGGCGGGGCTCCATCTCAAGGCCGAGCTCTCGCTGTCGGGCGCCGACTCCTCGCTGTTCGACAGCCCGACGTCGACCGCGGCGGCGCAGGGCGCCTACTTCGGGACGACCATCGTGCCCATCGATCTCCACCGGGCCCCGACCAACACCTTCGTGGCCGCCATGCGCAAGTACGTGCCGGGGTACACGGGGGGCTACCCGAGCTTCGGGCTCACCGGTGCGTACCTGTCCGCCGACCTCATGATCAAGGGCCTCGAGGTCGCGGGGAAGAACCCCACGCGGGCGTCGTTCATCAAGAACCTGACCAAGGTGAAGAACTACAACGCGGGAGGGCTTCTGCCGAACACGGTCGGGTTCAACCACTTCGGCAAGGCCAACCCGGTCCTGTGCGGCTACATCACTCGGGTGGTGGGCACGCAGTTCGTGACCATCAACCACGGCAAGCCGTTCTGCGGCAAGCTCATCCCCAACTCCGACGTGTCGTGAGCCTCCCGACCACATCGCCGGCGGGGACCGCCGCGGCGGGGTGGGAGCCATTGGCAGACCCGCCACCGGCCAGCCACGCAGACCCGCCACCGGCCAGCCACCCGGGCCGCCACCGGCCAGGCCACCCGGGCCGCCCAGACGATGCCCTGCGGACCCTGACCTACTCCAGGGGGAGGGCGGGCTTGCGGCTCACGAAGCGGAACTGGTAGTCGCCGACGTCGATCACGGTGCCCACCAGGCCGGCGGCGGCGAGGCGGGTCCCGAGCGTCGACGGGTCGAGGGGGACGAAGACGTCGCCATCGTGGCCGCTCCTGATGCTGTCGAGGTCACGCGAGTCGGCACCCACCAGGATGCCGCCGGGGCGCAGCACCCGGCCGACCTCGGCGAAGAGGCGATCCTGGTGCGACGGGGACGGCAGGTGATGCAGCACCGAGAAGCAGGTCGCTGCCGAGAAGCGGTTCGCCCCGAACCCCGCAGAAGTGGCATCGCCGCAGACCACGTCCACGTTCGTTCCCGACAGGCGCGCCCGCAGCGACGCGGCCAGCTGCTCGTCGATCTCGACGGCGGTGAGCCTGCGCACCCGCCGCCGGAGCAGATCGGTCGTGAGCCCCGGGCCCGGCCCGATCTCGAGCACGTCGTCGCCGAGGTCGCCGGCAGCCTCGATCCAGGGCAAGAGGTCGGTCTCGAGCATCCGGGCCCACTCGGGGCTGGCGAGGAACTCGAGGTGAGACTTGTTCACCCCTCCTTTGTAGCGCGGAGCGTCACGGGCCGCTCGGCACAGGCTGCCGCCACCGGCTCGACAGCCGCCGGCGCCTGGCTGGCTGTGACGGGCCCCGGGGCAGGCCCGGGCCAAAAGGGCAGTGCGGGGGCGACCTATTGTGGGCTCGGTGGAGCGGGATCTCGGCAGGAGGCGCGGCGGTGGCCGGTGCGGCCGGGCTGCCGGCACGTCGAAGATGCGGGGCGGATCCTCGCTCCGAAGGGATTGATCTCCGGAGGCCTCCAACGATGATCAGCGTCGCCTACGCCGGAACTCGGGTGATCGAGATCGCGTCGGGGCTCGCCGCGGGGGTGGCCGGGCGCTTCTTCGCCGACCTCGGCGCCGACGTGGTGCGGCTCGAGGCCATCGAGGACCCGGCACCCGACCCGGGCGAGCGTGGCGCCCTCGCCTGGGCGCGGGCGCGCAAGCGCGTCCTGACCACCCCCCGCGGGGCACTGCCGGCCATCGGGGACGTCGAGCCGCTCCTGGCCGGCGCCGACCTGCTCATCACCGACCTGAGCCCGAGCCAGTGGGCCCGGTCCTTCCCGCCTCCCGAGGCGATCGTCGAGGCGAACCCGGGCATCGTGATCCTCGACATCACCCGCTTCGGGCGGGTCGGTCCCTACGTCGACTACCTCGGTCCCGACCTCGTCATGCTGGCGCTGTCCGGCTACCTCTTCACCTGCGGGCTCAACGATCGCGAGCCCCTCCGCCTCGGCGTCGACCTGGTCGACGTCCTCGCGGGGGTCAATGCAGCGGGCGGCGCGATGGCAGGCCTCCACCACGCCCGGCGGACGGGCCAGGGCCAGGTGGTCGAGGTCGCCGTGCTCCGGACGATGCTGTGCACGGCCATGAGCTTCCCGACCACCTACTCGTTCCAGGGCACGGTCCGGCGGCGCTCGTCGTCGCCGATGGTGAGCGTCGGCATCATGCTCCCGTGCCAGGACGGCCACGCGCTCGTGAACACCTTCCGGACCCCTTCGGAGCTCCTCTACGCGCTGCTCGGCGACGAGCGCCTGCTCGACGACCGGTTCGCCGACTACATCGGCAGGGAGGTCAACCAGCGAGAGCTGGCCACCATCATGATCGAGGCCGCGGCGAACAAGACGATGCGGGAGCTGTTCGAGACCGGCCAGGCACTGCGCCTCCAGAACGCCATGGTGCAGTCGCCCCGCCAGACCCCTTCGGACCCCCAGCACGCAGTTCGGCGCTTCTTCCAGCCCCTGGTGCTCGAGGACGGCACGACCGTGCCGGCGCCCGTGCCCCCCGTGGTGCCCGTTGACGCCCGCGACGAGCACGCCCACCGTGGCGGTGAGGCGCTCTCGGCCGGCGCCGCCTCCTGGCGCCAGGAGGCGGTCGCTCGCCAGACGATCACCGCACCGGGCCGGGATGCCCTCGAGGGCGTCAAGGTGCTGGAGCTCACGTTCGCGTGGTCCGGCCCGTTCATGGGCCGGATCCTCGGCGACCACGGCGCGCAGGTGGTCAAGGTCGAGTCCCGCCGGTACCCCGACACGGCGCGCGGCGCCGACCTCGTGGACCTGAGCTTCGGCGACAACGACCGGTGGATGGACCGCTCCGTCGCCTACATCATCGCCAACCCCGCCAAGTACCACCTCGGCATGGACCTCACCCACCCCGAGGGCAAAGCGGTGCTCCTCGACCTCGTCCGCTGGG
>DATGLW010000042.1:0-27050 GCA_035293965.1 Acidimicrobiales bacterium | reverse complement strand
GGCGTCGCGCTGCCAGGACGTGGAGATCGTGTCGGTCGACTCGATGTGCGTGTACCGCTCCATGGACATCGCCACTGCCAAACCGCCTCCCGAGGTCCGTGCCACCGTGCCCCACCACCTGGTCGACCTGGTGGACCCCTGGGAGGAGTTCACCGTGTCGCAGTTCCAGCGGGCGGCGGCGGCCGCGCTCTCGCTGCTCGCGGCGCGGGGCACACGGGCGCTCCTCGTCGGCGGCACCGGGTTGTACCTGCGGGCGGTGGTCGACGGGCTGGACCTGCCGCCACGGTACCCGGAGGTCGCCGCCGCCCTCGAGGCCGAGGCCGCGGAGCCCGGTGGGGTGGCCCGGCTCCACGCCCGCCTGGGGCAGCTGGACCCGCTCGCCGCGTCGCGCACCACGGCTGCCAACCGTCGGCGGGTTGTCCGGGCCCTCGAGGTGACGATCGGCTCGGGGCGCCCGTTCTCGTCGTTCGGCCCGGGGCTGCAGACGTACCCGCCCACGCCGGTGGCGCAGATCGGCCTCCCCTTCGACCCGGTTGCGGTCGACCGCCGGATCGAGGAGCGGTTCGCGACCTGGCTGGAGCAGGGGCTGCTCGACGAGGTGGCACGTCTCGCGTCGCTGCCGCACGGGCTCTCGCGGACGGCGCGACAGGCGGTCGGCTACCGCGAGCTGCTGGCCCACGTGGAGCACGGCGCCCCGCTCGAGGCGTGCATCGAGCAGGCGGTGCGCCGAACCCGCGCCCTCGCCCGGCGCCAGTGGGCGTGGTTCCGCCGCGATCCGCGCATCCGGTGGCTGAGCGACGACGACGATGCGGTGGCCGTCGTGTGCGACGCGTTGACCTCACCAGCGGCCCCCCCGACCGAGCCCCGCGCCTGTCGATCGGCGGGTGGCGTGCACGACGGCGTCGCGCCCGTGCCAGCGCACGGTGGCGTCGTGCCCGTGCACGGCGGCTGCCCACCGGCTGCGAGACTGGTGTGATGGCTGCAGGGGAGGGGCGCTTGACGCTCACCAAGCACGAGGGATCGGGGAACGATTTCCTCGTCACGCTCGACCCCGCCGGCGCGGACCTGACGCCTGCAGCGGTCCGCGTGCTGTGCGACCGGCACCGGGGCGTGGGCGCGGACGGGTTCGTCCTCGGGCGCACGAGCAAGCGAGCCGATCTCGCGATGGTCTTGTTCAACGCGGACGGCAGCCGGGCCGAGATGAGCGGCAACGGCGTGCGCTGTCTCGTGCAGGCGGCGGTATCCGCCGGCCTGGTGCACCCGCCGCGCGTCGCCGTCGAGACGGACGCGGGGATCCGGGTCGTCGAGCTGCGCCCCGGGGAGCAGGGCGGCGAGCTGTGGGCCACGGTCGACATGGGTGTCCCGAAGCTGGGGGAGGAGGTGCCCTCGCCGGTCCCCGGTACCAGGGGCCGGCTCGTGGACGTGGGCAACCCGCACCTGGTGCTCATCGGGCCCGGCGCCGCCGGCGCCGACGTGGCGTCGGTGGGCGCGCGGATCGAGCGCGAGCGCCCCGGGGGGATCAACGTGGAGCTCGTGAGCCCGCTGGCCGACGGCGCACTGGTGCTCCGGGTCTGGGAACGGGGCGTCGGGGAGACGAGGGCCTGCGGGACGGGCACCGTCGCCGCCGCCGCCGCGGCGCGCGCCTGGGGGATCGCCGGTGATCGTGTGCGGGTGCAGAACCCCGGCGGCTGGCTCGAGGTTGTGCTCGACGGCCCAGGAGGGGCGGCCACCCTGGCCGGTCCGGTCCGCAAGGTGGCCGACGTCGTGGTGGACCCGGCGAACCTGCGATGAGCGCCCCGTTCCCGGGCACCCTCATCGACCGTTCCTTTCGGGAGCGGATCGTGCTCGTCGGCGTCGTCTTCCCGGGCACCTCGGCCGAGGAGGTCGAGGCGTCGCTCGACGAGCTCGCGCTGCTCGTCGACTCCGCCGGTGCCGACGTGGTGGGCCGCGTGGTGCAGCGTCGCGACCACCCCGACCCGGCCACCTATGTGGGGCGGGGGAAGGCGGCCGAGCTTGCCGACCTGTCGCGTGCGGTCGACGCGGACACCGTCGTCTTCGACGAGGAGCTGACGCCGGCACAGCAACGGAACCTCGAGAAGCTGCTCGGGCGAACTGCCATCGACCGGACGGCCGTGATCCTCGACATCTTTGCCCAGAACGCCCGCAGCCCCGAGGGCAAGGCCCAGGTGGAGATGGCGCTCATGCGCTACCGCCTCCCGCGCCTGCGCGGTCGCGGGGCGAGCCTCAGCCAGCAGGCGGGCGGGATCGGCACGAGGGGTCCCGGGGAGACCCAGCTCGAGGTCGACCGCCGGCGGCTCGTGCGGCGCATGCACCGGCTCGAGGCCGACCTGCGCCAGGTCGACCGGACCCGCGAGCTCCAGCGCCGCTCGCGGGCGCGTGGCCGGCACCGGGAGATCGTGCTCGTCGGCTACACCAATGCCGGCAAGTCGACGCTGCTCAACCGCCTGACCGACGCCGGCGTGCCGGCCGCGGACCGGCTGTTCGTGACCCTCGATCCCCGCACGCGCCAGCTCGCGCTGCCCGGCGGCGAGACGGTGCTCGTGACCGACACCGTCGGCTTCGTCCGGAAGCTTCCCCACGAGCTGGTCGAGGCGTTCCGCTCGACGCTGGACTCCGTGCGCCTGGCGGATCTCGTCGTGCACGTGGTCGACGGCGCCGCGGCAGACCCCGAGGCCCAGATCCAGGCCGTCCGTGCCGTGCTGGCCGAGATCGGGGCCGGCGACGTGCCCGAGCTGCTGGCCGTCAACAAGGCGGACCGGTCACCCGACGCGGCCCTGCTGGCCGCGGCCCACGGCGGTGCGGTCTGCCTCTCGGCGAAGGCGGGTGACGGCGTCGACGACCTCCTCCGAGCGGTGGCGGCACGGCTGCGGGCGTCCGACTGCGTCGTCACCCTGGTGGTCCCCTGGTCCCGCGGCGACGTGCTCGCCGCGGTCCATCGCGAGGGCGAGGTCGTCGACCAGCGCGACGGTGCCGATGCGGCGACGATCCGGGTCGTCCTCGACGAGGCGGGCCGCGCCCGCTTCCGCGAGTTCGCGGACCGCGTGCCGCTCAGCGCCGAGGTCGCAAACCGAACCCCTGCACGGTGAGGTCGTCGTCCTCGAGATCGAGGAGGACCCGTACGCTCCCCGCCCAGAGCATCCAGACCTCGCGCCCGTGCTGGGGAGGGAGTCGCTCGGCGGTCCACGCGAGCTCGCCGGGCTCCATGGCCTCCAGGAAGCGGAGGGCCGCGTGCGCCGGTGGGCCGAGCTCCTCCAGCTGGCGCCGCGCGTGGGTGGTCAAGATCACGTTGAGCCCGGGACCTTTGCCGCCTCGGGCTTGCCCGCCTGCGCCGCCGCCTCGTGCCTGCCCGCCTGCGCCGCCGCCTCGTGCCTGCCCGCCTGCGTCGCCGGCGGTCGCCGGCTGCCTGCCTCGTGCTTGGGCGGTCTCGCGCCGGGCAGGTCCGCCGTGGTCGGCACGGCGGCGGGCTCGGTCGGTCCGGCCCCTGCCCGACCGGTCGTTCCTTCGGGGCATGCCGAGCCCTCCTGTGCCAGGTGGTCCCGCCCGAAACCGGGCGACGCGACCATTCTGTCGGCCGGCCCACACCGTCCGCCCACTTGGGGGCTCACCGGGCGGCCGCCGAGTACGCCCACTGGGGGGCATACCCGGGCAGGCGCCGTTGGCGCGCGGGACCACAGGAGGCCGCCATCCACCCGGGGTGCGCAGGTGGCGGTAACGTGCCCCCCGGTGCCGACGCCGAGCCCCGCCCCTGCCGGGGGCTTCCGACCACCTCCCTACCCCTACGACCGCCTGCGGGAGCTGCAGGCCATTGCCGAGGCGCTGCCCGGGGGCATGGTCGACTGCTCGGTGGGCACGCCCTGCGACCCTCCCGCGCCCGCTGTCGTCCGCGCGCTCGGCGTGTCGGGCACCGAGCGCGGCTATCCCAGCTCGGCGGGGGGACCGGCGCTTCGGCGAGCCGCCGCCGACTGGCTGCGTCGGCGCTTCGGCGTCCACGTCGACGCCGCCGACGTGGCGGCGTGCGTGGGGACCAAGGAGCTCGTCGCCTCCGTGCCGCACCTGCTCAGGCTGCGCGACCCTTCGCGCGACACGGTGCTGTACCCCGCCGTGTCGTACCCGACGTATGCCATGGGTGCCACGCTGGCCGGGTGCAGGGCGGTGCCGGTGCCGCCGTCCTCTTCGGACGGCTCGGGGCTCGACCTCGGCCGCATCCCCGACGGCGATGCCCGCCGGGCGCTCCTGCTGTGGACCAATTCGCCGTCCAATCCCACCGGCGGGCTGACCGACCTCAACCAGGCGGCCGAGTGGGGCCGCGCCCGCGGCGTGCCCGTCTTCTCCGACGAGTGCTACTGCGAGTTCACCTGGGAGGGCCGGCCCCGCTCGATCCTCGAGCACGGCGCAACGGGCGTGGTGGCGGTCCATTCCCTATCCAAGCGGTCCAACCTGGCTGGGGTGAGGGCCGGGTTCTACGCGGGGGACCCCGAGCTCGTTGGGTACCTGCGCGACGTCCGCCAGCACGCCGGCCTCATGGTGCCCGGGCCCGTCCAGGCGGCGGCGGCGGTGGCGCTCGCCGACGACGAGCACGTGCGAGCGCAGCGCGCCCGGTACCGCGAGCGGCTCGACTTCCTGGCTCGGGTCCTCACCGCCGCCGGGTGCCCGGTCGGCCGTCCGGCCGGCGGTTTCTACCTCTGGGTGCCGGTGCCCGAGCGGTGGGCGAACGGCTGGGAGCTGGCTGATGCCCTGGCCAGATCGGCCGGATTGCTGGTGAGCCCCGGCGACCTGTACGGCCAGCCGGGTGGCAGCTTCGTCAGGGTAGCGGTGGTACAGCCGATGGACCGTCTGGCGCTCGTGGCCGAGCGGCTCGCCGAAGCCGGCTGGTCCGCCGTGCCGGCCTGACCCGACCATCCCGTCCCCGGCCTTCCTGCCGCCCCGCCACTTCCTGCCACTGGCGCCCGACGCGTCCCAGATGGGCGTCGAGCCACCCGACCACCCCGCCCGTGAGCTCGTCGCTCCGCCGGGCCTCCGAGCCACCACTACGATCCGGTCATGGCCGACCTGCAGGCACGGATCGAGGAGCTCTGGGAACGGGTCGCCGAGCTGACGCCGGCCGACGCCGACGCCGTCGCGGCCGTCACCGAGGCCATCGACCTGCTCGACACGGGGGAGGCCCGGGTGGCCGAGGTGGACGCTTCGGGGTCCGTCGTGGTCCACGAGTGGCTGAAGCGTGCGATCCTCCTCCTGTTCCGCCTGCGCGCGATCGAGGCGGGCGAGGCCGGCCCGTTCGAGTACGCCGACAAGCTGCCGCTCAAGAGGGGCTACGCCGCGGCCGGCGTGCGCGTCGTGCCGGGCGCCTCCGCCCGCTGGGGCTCCTACCTGGCCCCGGGCGTCGTGCTCATGCCGAGCTACGTCAACATCGGTGCCCGGGTCGGGCGCGACACGATGGTCGACACCTGGGCCACCGTGGGCTCGTGCGCGCAGATCGGGGAGCGGGTGCACCTTTCGGGGGGTGTCGGCATCGGCGGCGTGCTCGAGCCGCCCAACGCGGTACCGGTGATCGTGGAGGACGACGCGCTGATAGGCAGCCGCTGCATGGTGACCCAGGGGGCGCGGGTAGGCCGCGGCGCCGTCCTCGGCGAGGGCACCATCCTCAACCCGAGCATCCCGGTCATCGACGCCGGATCCGGCGAGGAGGTCGGCCGGGGCGTCGTGCCGCCGTGGTCGGTCGCCGTCTCGGCCGCCCGGCGCCGGGAGTACCCGGGGGGCGAGTTCTTCGTGCCGTGCGTGCTCGTGATCCGCCGGCTGACGGAGGGACAGCGGCACGACAAGGCCCAGCTGAACGCCATCCTGCGCGAGCACGGCGTCGCCACGTGACCTCACGCGACCTGCTGGCGGCCACGGCCGAGCTGGTGGCGGTGCCCTCACCGAGCAGGGGTGAGTCCGCCCTCGCCGACCAGGTCGAGGCAGCGCTCCGAGGCTGCCCGAGCCTGGCCGTGTCGAGGGTGGGCGACAACGTGGTTGGCCGCACTGATCTCGGGCGACCGCACCGGGTGACCGTCGCCGGGCACCTCGACACGGTGGCTCCTGCTGGCAACGAGGTTCCGAGGGTGGACGGCGACACGCTCTACGGGCTGGGAGCTGCCGACATGAAGGGGAGCCTGGCCGTGATGCTCGACCTGGCCCGGGCCCTCGAGCGGCCGGCGGTCGACGTGAACTGGTGCTTCTACGCCTGTGAGGAGGCGCCGCGGTCCGACAACGGCCTCGGCTTCTTGTGGGAGGCCCGCCCTGAGCTGGTGGCGTGCGACGCGGCCGTGCTCGCCGAGCCGACGGCGTGCCTCGTGGAGGCGGGCTGTCAGGGCACCATGAGGGTAGCGGTGCGCGCGGGCGGCACCCGGGCCCACACGGCGCGGCCGTTCACAGGGCTCAATGCCATTCACCGGCTCGGTCCGGTGCTGGACCGGGTTGTGGCTTGGGAGGGGCGCTCGGTGCTGCTCGACGGCTGCCGGTTCACCGAGCAGCTGCAGGCCGTGTTCATCGAAGGGGGCGTGGCTGGCAACGTGGTACCGGACCAGGCAACTCTCACTCTCAACTACAGGTTTGCCCCTGACCGCGACGCTCTCGGGGCCGAGGGGTTCCTGCGAGCGCTCCTCGACGGCACGGTGGGCGAGGTGCCAGGTGACGAGCTGGTCGTGCTCGACGTCGCCGAGGGTGCGCCCCCTGCCCTCGACCACCCGCTCCTGGCCGAGCTGGTGCGCGCGAGCGGCCGCCCTCCCAGGGCCAAAGTGGGATGGACCGATGTGGCCACCTTCTGGGCCCACGGAGTGCCCGCTGCCAACTTCGGTCCCGGTGACCCCCTCCTCGCCCATCGCTCCGACGAGCATGTCGACCGGGCTTCCCTCGAGCGGGCTCGAGCGGTCCTGTACGAGCTGCTCGGAGGCAGCAGCGGCCAGGACGGCGCCGAGAGGTCGTCCGCGAGGGCCGGGCGAGGTGGGAACGGGGGGCAGGTGCCGGGCGTGGCGGCATCGGGTGCCTGAGCTGCCCGAGATGGAGGCGCTGGCCGAGCGCGTCGGCGGCGCCTTCGCCGGCTCGCGCCTCGAGCGGGCGACCGTCCTCGGGTTCTCGGGCCTCAAGACCGTGGACCCGGCGCCGGGCTCGCTCGTGGGCCGCGTGCTGGCAGGCGTCTGGCGCCGGGGGAAGTACCTGGTCCTGGCCTTCGACGGCGGTGCGCGGGTTCTGGTGCACCTCTCTCAGGCCGGCCGGGTCGACCTGGAGTCTCCGGCCAAGGCCACCCGCCCGCGAGGCGCAGTGGTCCGGTTCACCTTCGACAACGGATCGGGGATCCTCGTTCGCGAGCACGGGACACAACGGAAAGCGGCATGGTGGGTGCTGGCTCCCGGTGATGACGGTCCGCTCGGCGGGCTCGGGCCCGAACCCACCGATCCCGCCTTCGAGCATCTGGTGATGACCGACGACAGTGCCCGTCACCTGCACACATGGCTTCGGGACCAGCGCACGGTGGCCGGGATCGGCCGCGGCTATGCCGACGATGCCCTCAACCGTGCCGGACTGTCCCCCTTCGCGTCGCTGCGGTCGCTCGGCCCCGAGGACCGCAGGCGCCTGGTGGAAGCGGTCAGGACCGTGCTCGGCGAGGCGCTGGCCGAGGAGCGTACGCGCCGAGGCGGGCTGTCGGAGGCGAAGCTGGGCGACCGCTTCGCCGTGCACAACCGGGTGGGCCAGCCCTGCCCGCGCTGCAGGGGGCCCCTGCGGCGCGTGTCGTTCGAGTCGTACGAGATCGCCTATTGCCCGAGCTGCCAGACCGGCGGCAAGGTGCTGGCAGACCGGCGGCTGTCGCGCCTGCTGCGCTGACAGGCCGGCGGGCGGTCAGAGGCGCCGCAGGACCGTGACGACCTTGCCGTAGATGGTGACGTCGCCCGGGTCGAGCTCGATGGGCTCGAACTCGGGGTTGGCCGGGCTCAGCACCACCTTGCCCCGGCGGAGGCCGAACGTCTTCACCGTGGCCTCGCCGTCGGGGATGCCGGCGACCACCACGTCGCCGGGTTGGGCCTCCGGCTGCTGGCGGACGACCACGAAGTCGCCATCGAGGATGCCGGCGCCGACCATCGACTCGCCGCGGACCCTGAGCATGAAGGTCGACCCGGTGCCCGTGAAGGCCTCGGGGAGTGGCAGCAGGTCCTCGACGTTCTCCTGGGCGAGCACGCCGGTGCCCGCGGCCACGTCACCGACGAGGGGCACGTGGCGCACGGGCCCCGCTGCGACGGCCGCCTTCGAGCTCGGGTCGTAGCGGACCTGGATCGCTCGCGGCTTGGTCGGGTCGCGTACCAGGTAGCCCTGCCGCTGCAGGACGGCAAGGTGGGTGTGGACGGTGGCGCTCGAGGCAAGCCCGACCGCCTCGCCGATCTCGCGTACCGACGGCGGGTACCCGCGCTCGCGCAGGCACTGCGCGATGAAGTCGAGGATCTGCTGCCGCTTGCCGCTCAGCGCCTGTGCCACCACTGCCTCTCCTCCGTCGTGCCGAAGCTCAGCCGTGCCGGCTGCAACGGCTGCGAACACGTGTTCGCGGACACCCTACCGGCCGGCCCCGGCGGGGGCAAACATCTGTTCGTGGACCGGTGGTTGACACGAACAGATGTTCGTGGTGTGATGGACGAGATGACGAACGCACGTTCGCAGTTTGCCGGCTGCTCCGGGGGCGACCGGACGAGGGAGCCTTCCCCGCCTTTGGGAGGCCGTCACGGAGTGGTCCGCTGATGGCGCTGGCCGTGCGGCCCGGTGCCACGGCGCTTGGTGCGTGGTCGAAGCCGGAGGAGCGTCCCTGCCTCCGCCTGGTCGAGGGTCAACTGGTCGAGGGTCAGCGGCGGGGTGAGGCTCGGCGGGGTGAGACTGCCTGTGCCGGCTACCGGCGGCAGCGGCAGGGCGAACGGCTGTCGCCCTCCGAGCGCCGGAGGTGGATCGCGGGTGCCCTCGTGGCCGCGCTGGCCTTGGCCGCTCTGGCGCTGCCGTTGAGAGTCCTCGGCGCAAGGGTTTCCGCGGCCGGGCCTGCGATCGCCGGGCGGGTCGGGGCCCCGGGCCAGGGCGCGCCGCCAGCCGCCTCCCTGCCGGTCGAGGTGGCCGCGGGAGCCGGCACCTACTACGTGGTGCGACCCGGCGACACGCTGCGTTCGATCGCCTCACGGCTGGACCCCGGCGATCCCGCCCGCGCTGTCGCCGCCCTGGCGTCGGTGCTCGGATCCGATCACGTGGTCCCTGGCGAGCACGTGCCGGTCCCGGGCGCGTACCTGCCAGGGCCCTGAGGGGCGCGCCGCCCCTGGGGGATCGGGTGGCCGGGCGATATGGTCGGAGCGTGCGCTGCCCGTGGTGCTCCGCCGACGACGATCGCGTCGTCGACTCGCGTCTGGCCGAGGACGGGGCGGCGATCCGGCGACGCCGCGAGTGCCTCGGCTGCGGCCGCCGGTTCACCACCTTCGAGCGCGTCGACGAACAGCCCCTGTGGGTGGTGAAGCGCTCAGGGCATCGGGAGCCCTTCGATCGCGCCAAGCTGGTCGCCGGTGTCCGGGCGGCCTCCAAGAACCGTCCCGTGAGCGAGGAGGCGCTCCAGGGCCTGGCGCAGGAGGTCGAGGAGTCGCTGCGGGTGAAGACGACGGCGGCCACGAGCCAGCAGGTCGGCCTGGCGGTCCTCGAGCGCCTCCGGGCGCTCGACGAGGTCGCCTACGTGCGTTTCGCCAGTGTCTACAAGGGTTTCGAAGATCTCGACGACTTCCAGCGCGAGGTGGGCCTCCTCGCCAAGACGACCGAGCCCAAGCGGCCGGCCTGACCTGGCGGGTCGCGTCGTGGCCGAGCTGGTGGAAGAGACGCCCGAGCGAGTGCTGGCCGTCTACGCCCACCCCGACGACGCCGACGTGGCGTGCGGGGGGACGCTCGGGCGCTGGGCACGCCGGGGGAGCGACGTCCACCTCGTCGTGTGCACGGACGGCGGGCGTGGCACGCGAGACCCGGCAGTGGACCCGGCCGAGCTGGCCCGCGTCCGGGCCGCCGAGCTCGACGAGACGGCGGCGCTGCTCGGCCTCGCCTCGCATCGGGTACTCGGCTGGCCCGACGGCGAGCTCGAGGACGGCGCGGCGCTGCGGCGCGAGCTGGTGGCCATCATCAGGTCGCTGCGCCCGGTGGCCGCGCTCGGCCACGACCCGACGGCGGTCTTCTTCGGCCAGGACTACTTCAACCATCGCGACCACCGGGTGGCGGGCTGGGCGCTGCTCGACGCGCTGGCGCCGGCGGCCGCCCTGCCGCACTACTTTCCCGACGCCGGTCCTGCGCACCAGACGAGCGTCGTCTTCCTGTCGGGCACCCTCGAGCCCGACGTCTGGGTGGACGTGACCGACACCGTCGAGCTGAAGGCCAGGATCGTCGAGTGCCACCGGAGCCAGTTCGCCGAGTCCGACGGCTGGGCTGGCCGCGCCGTGCGCGAGCGTGCCGAAGAGGAGGGCCGGCGGGCCGGGGTCCGGTTCGCCGAAGGGTTCCGCCGCCTTCGGCTCGTCACCTGACAGCGGTGGATGCAGACCGGGCCATCCTCCATGTCGACATGGACGCCTTCTTCGCGTCGGTGGAGGTGCTCGACCGGCCGGAGCTGGCAGGCCGCCCGGTCATCGTGGGTGGGAGCGGCGCGCGCGGCGTCGTGGCGTCGTGCAATTACGAAGCGCGGGCCTTCGGGGTCCGCTCGGCCATGCCGTCGGTGCGGGCTCGGCACCTGTGCCCGGGCGCGGTGTTCGTGCACGGTCGCTACGACCGCTACGCGGAGGTGAGCGCCGAGCTCCTGGGGATCCTCTCGTCGTTCACCCCGCTCGTGGAGCCGATCGGCCTCGACGAGGCCTTCCTCGACGTCACCGGGGTGCCGCGGTCGCGGGGCACGGCAGAGCAGGTCGCCCAAGAGGCGCGCTCGGCGGTGCGCGCTCGGCTGTCGCTCGCCTGCTCGATCGGAGTCGCCCGGTCCAAGCTGCTTGCCAAGCTCGCGTCGAGGGCAGCCAAGCCCACCGCGACGCTCGCCGGTCCCCGGCCCGGACGTGGGGTGGTCCTCATCGCCCCCGACCACGAGCTCGCCTTCCTCCACCCGCTGCCCGTCGAGGCGCTCTGGGGGGTCGGGCCGTCCACGGCGCGGCGGCTCCACGGCGTCGGGGTGCGCACGGTCGGCCAGCTGGCGGCCCTGCCCCAGGCAGCGCTCGTCCGGCTGCTGGGCCGGTCCCACGGCGCGCACCTGGCCGCTCTCGCCCGCGGCCACGACCCGAGCCCGGTCGTCCCCGAGCGGCCCACCAAGTCGATCGGCCACGAGCAGACGTTCGCTCGCGACGTGCACGACGTCGCCGACCTGCGGCGCCGGGCCGGGTCGATCGCGGCCGTGGTGGCGGCGCACCTCCGCAAGAACAGGCTGGCCGGCCGTACCGTGACCCTCAAGATCCGCTTCGCCGACTTCTCGACCGTCACGCGCTCGCACACGCTGCCGGTCGCGCTCGACACCGGCCCGGCGCTGGCCGCAGTCGCCGAGGAGCTGGTCGGCACCGCGGCGCCGACCCTTGGCGTCCGGCTGGTGGGGATCAGCGTGTCGGGCCTCCAGCGTGGGGCGCCGTCTCGCCAGCTCGCCTTCGATCTCGCCGCAGGCCCCGGTGCGGAGCCCTCGGTCGTGGGCAGCGCAATCCGGCTGCAGGATTCCTGGCGCGACGTCGCGGCGGCCGTCGACGCGGTGCGCGAGCGGTTCGGCAGAGAGGCCCTCGGCACGGCCGACCAGCTCGGCACACGCGGGGTGCACGTCCCCGACCGGCGGGAGTCGCCGTGGGGGCCGGCTGACCCGTCAGCCGGCGAACCGCCGTGACCGTCTCTTGCCGATCGAGGACGACCATGGGTCGCCGCTGATGGGTGGGGGCATCACCGGCACGGGCGCGGTGGTCACCATGGACGGCAGCTCGCCGGGATCGTCGTCGTCGAGGCCGCTCACCGGCGACAGGGGCACCACAGGCTGAGCAGCCGAGGCCCCCGGATCCTGGTCGGCGCCGGGCACGCCCTCGCCGTCTTCGGACGAGGGGGGTACCTCGGTGAGGAGCCCGGAAGGGACGGACGCGAACGAGGCGAGGTGCGCCGGGCGCCGTTGGCTCGGCGCGGCGGCCTGCTCGGCCATCGGCGCCTGCTGCGGGGCGACGACGGGAGTCCAGCCGGCCGGCGGGGACGGCGGGGATGGCGGGCCTGCGAGGGGCGGGGGCACCTCGTGCGACGAGGGGGACGGCGGGCCTGCGAGGGGCGGGGGCACCTCGTGCGACGAGGGGGACGGCGACGGGGCGGACGTGACCGGGCGAGCGACCGTCACCAGCTGTGCATCGGCCAGCTCGCGAAGGGTACGGAGGGTCTCGAGCGCGGGCGCCGGCGAGGCTTCGACGACCTCACGGACCGTTCGACCGGTGGCGGCCAGGGCCAGCAACGACCACTGGTCGGCTCGCACCTCCACGGAGGCCGCCGGGGGGAAGGGGGCCATGCGGACCGTGGCATCCGAGGGCAGCCGCGCCGTCAGGGAGCGCCACTCTTCGACGTGAGGCTCCAGGTCGGCGAGCACGGTCGCGATGGGCCGGCGAGGGCACCCTTCGGGCACGGCGGCGGTCGTAAAGGTGAATTCGCCCTGCTCGAGGCACGCGAGCTCCAACAGCACCGCTCGCTCACCGGTGCCCTCGACGTCGAGGAGGTCACCCCCGTCGACCCACAGGGCGCGGTCCGCCTCGGGCCCGGTCACCCTGAGGTGCCCGGCTCGGGCCTTCCTGCCGAGGAGCTCGAGCACCTCGAAGAAGGAGAACGACTCCAAAGAGCCGGAGAGGGTGGCCGCGACCACCCCAGCTTCCGCCGGTCCGCTCATTGCAACCTCCGCCGATTGCGCCTCCGCCGATTGCGCCGCCGCCGATTGCGCCGCCGGCGCCATGGTACCCCATCCAGGACCAGCTCAGAAAGGGCGGCCCCGCTCCGAGCCGCTCCCACCGGATGTGGGTCCCTGCCCGTACGCTGTGTGCTCGTGACGGCCCGCCCCCTGCTACCCCGGTTTGCCGGCGCCGCGCGCCGTCGCCGGGTGCCGGCGGCTGCGCGCCGGGTGCTCGGCCGGGCCCGCCGGGTGCTCGCCGGCGCCCGGCTGCTGCTTCGCCGCCCCGGCGGGCCGAGCCGCGGACGGGGGGCCGTGGCCTACGACGGCGCCTACTTCGGCGAGGGTCGAGACCCGTCGGGTGACCGCCAGGGCCGCTCGGGCTACGCGACCTACGACCGCATCTCTTCCAACGCCGACATCGCCGCGTACCTGCTCTGGCGCAACTTCCGGGTGACGCGGGCCCTCGACGTCGGGTGCGCCACCGGCTTCCTGGTCGAGGCGCTGCGCGAGCTGGGGATCGACGCGGCCGGGTGTGATGCCAGCCAGTACGCGATCGACCACGCGACGCCCGGCGCCGCGGGCTTCGTCGAGGTGGGCGACCTGGTCCGGGGGCTCCCCCACGCGGATGGCTGCTTCGACCTCGTCACCGCCCTCGAGGTCCTCGAGCACCTCGAACCGGACCAGGTGCCGGCGGCCCTGCGGGAGCTGCGGCGGGTATGCGGGGGCGTGTGCTACGCCACCATCCCGTCGTTCGGCCCCAACGAGTCGGGCCCCGACGGGCACTTCGAGGGCAAGGTGCGTCCCGACCGGCTGGCGCACTACCGGGCCCTCGGGGCGTCCTACGACGGCCCCGTCCCGGTACCGGACCTGGCCGTGGACGCCGAGGGGAGCCCCGTCGAGGGGCACCTCACCATCGCCTCGTTCAGCTGGTGGACAGCCCGCTTCGCCGAGGCCGGCTTCGAGCGCTGGACCGACGTCGAGCGCCGCCTGTACCGCGACATCGAGCCGGCCGGTCTTGCCCGGTACTGGAACCTCTACGTGTTCGCCACGCCCGGGACCCCACGGTCGGTGGCCGAGGCGCTGCGTCCCGGGGCCTCCCTGACGGAGCTCGGGCTGGTCCACCCGCTCTTCGAGGCCCGGCGGTAGCCGCGGGCCCCCTCGGGTCCCGGCGCAACGGCCGATCGCGGCGGTCACTGCTCGATGGCGGCCAGCACTGCCCGCCTGAGCGCCGCCAGCCGGTCGGTGTCGGTCACCTTGGCGCCGGTCGAGTCGCGGACGTAGAACGCGTCGACGACCTCGTCGCCCAGGGTCGACACCCGGGCCGAAACGACGTCGAGCCCAGAGTCGAACAGCGCCCGGGTGACGCGGTGGAGCAACCCGAGCTCGTCGGGCGCCCGCACCTCCACCACGGTCGAGGTCGCGGAGGCGGCGTTGTCCGCGTCCACGCTGGGCACCACGGGGCGGGCCGACATCGGGCGGCGTGACGGCGCGTAGGCATCGGCCTTCTGGGCCAGGTGGTGGTCGAGGTGGAGCCGGCCGGCGAGGGCCGCCTGCAGGTCGGCCCGCACCCGTTCGCTGTCGGGCCACGTCCCGCGTGCGATCTCGACCCGGAAGACCTCGACCGCCACCCCGTCCTCGCCGCGGACATCCGCGCTGCGCACGTCGAGGCCGTGGAGGGCGAGGACGCCGGCCACCGTGGCCAGGAGGCCCCGGCGGTCGGGGGCCGCCACCAGCACCTGGGGCGGGTCGACCACGACGACGGGCGCTCTCCCGCCGCGGACTTCCGCCACGAGGTGCCGGTGCTCGGCGGTGTCGACCCCGCCCGCGACGGGGGCCGTTCCCTGGAGCTGGCGGGTGGTCCGCTCTACCAGGTCGGCGACGAGCCCGGCCTTCCAGCTCCCCCACGCCGAGGAGCCGGTGGCCCTGCTGTCGGCCTCCGTGAGGGCGGCCAGCAGCGACAGGGTGGCGGCGTCGCCGACGGCACCGGCCACGGTGGTGATGGTGGCCGGGTCGTCGAGGTCTCGTCTCGTCGCGACATCTGCGAGCAGGAGGTGATGGCGGACGAGGGCCACGAGGGTCGAGACGTCGTCGTCGGCGTAGCCCATGCGGGCGGCGATGGTCGCCACCATTGCCATGCCGGCAGCCGTGTGATCGCCCGGGGATCCCTTGCCGATGTCGTGGAGCAGGGTGCCGACGAGCAGCAGGTCGGGGCGTGCCACGTCGCAGGCCCGATCGGCGGCGTTGGCTGCCGCCTCCAGGAGGTGGCGGTCGACCGTGTAGCGGTGGTAGGCGTTGCGCTGGGGGCGGTTGCGGACCGTGGCCCACTCGGGGATGAACCGCACCAGGAGGCTTTCCTGGTCGAGTGCCTCGAGGGCGTCGACGGCCGCATGGCCGGCGGCGAGCACGCGGACGAGCGCCTGGCGGAGCGCCGCGGGCCAGGGCTCGGGCGGGCTCGGGGCATGCGCCGCCAGGAGCTCGAGGGCCTCGCGGGCGATGGGGAGGTCGCGCTCGGCAGCGACGGCCGCGACCCGCAGTGGCAGCGACGGGTCGTCGGCGAGGGCCGCCCCGGGCCCGAGCCCGACCTCGCCGTCGAGCACCATGATCCCGGGTTCGACCTCGCGGGGAGCCGGGCTCGCCGCAGTGCCTGCCGACCCGGCCGGCCCCACCGGTCCCCCCGGCCCCACCCGTTCCACAGGTTCCCCCGGCCCCACCGGCTTCCCCGGCCGACGCTGCCATCGCCCCCGCCGGCGCGCCGCGGCGGCCGGCTCCCACAGTCGCCGCCGCCGCCACGCACCCTCGGTGACCCAGGCGATGCGACGGCCCGCCTCGGCCACCGCCGCCATGAGCGCGTCGGCGTCCGCGTAGGACAGGACCGAGGCGATGTGGTCCTGCTCCTGGAGCAGGAGCCGGTCGAGGGCACGCCCCGCGGAGCGGTGCAGCTCGACGCGTACCTCGGTCAGGACTGTCGCCGCCGGCTCGAGAGATGCCAGGTCGACCGCCTCGGCCAGCTGCGGGGCGCAGACGGCGAGGGCCCGCAGCACGTTCACGTCGCGCAGGCCCCCGTGACCCTCCTTCAGGTCCGGTTCGAGCAGGAAGGCGACGTCGCCGTGTACCCGGCGCCGCTCGGCCATCTGCTCGGCCAGGGCCGGCAGCCACCGGGGGCCGAGCTGCCGTCGCCAGAGATCGAGGGCCTCGCCGAGCAGCGGCTCGGCGACCCTGGGGTCGCCCCACACGAGCCGGGCGTCGAGCAGGCCGAGCGCGACCCGGAGGTCGCTTGCCGCCGCTGCCAGGACCTCTTTGGGCCGGCGCACCGAATGGTCGAGGTGCACCCCCTGGTCCCACACCGGGTACCAGATCGCCTGCGCCACCGACTTGACGTCGCGGCGGCCGTCGTGCACCAGCACGACGTCGAGGTCGCTGAAGGGGCACAGGGCGCCGCGGCCGTACCCGCCCACCGCCACCAGGGCCAGGTGGCGGTGGCTGCCCCCGGTGGCCCGATCGGCGACCTCCCGCAGCCACTCGTCGGCGCTGCCGGCATAGGCGCGGCAGAAGTCCGTGCCGTGCAGGTCGGCTTGGTCGACCAGGCGCTGCCGCCGGTCGCGGAGCGCCACGTCGCCCATGGCGGGAACGTAGCATCGGGGGTGCCGTGCGTCGCCGCAGTCGGGCGGAGGCGGTCGGCTGCGGGAGGATCCATGGGACGAGAGGTGGAGCCGAAGAGCAAGGGCGGGCTGAGGGTGCTCGACGGCCTTGCCCTGGTTGGCGTCGGCGTCGTCGGCGCGCTGGTCGCGTTCTGGGCCCTGCACGCGGTGGTAGGCATCGTGTGGGGCTTGGTCAAGCTCGCGGTGGTGGTGGCCGTGGTCCTCGCGACGCTGTGGTGGCTGGCCGCCCGCCGCTCGGGCTGACGACCCGGGCCAGCGGTGCCCGGGGGTGCCCGCCGCCTCAGCCTCGTCGGGGCGTAGCCGCGAGCACCGACTCGAAGAGTGCGAGGTGGTCGGCGACCATCCGGTCGACCGAGAAGTAGCCCTCCACCGCCTCGCGACAGGTGTGCCGGTCGAGGCCCGGCACCTTCGCCAGGGCCGCCACCATGTCCTCCTCGTCGTCGCACAAGAAGCCGGTCCGGCCGTGGTCGACGACCTCGGGTGCCGCGCCCTCCCTGAACGCGAGCACCGGCGTGCCGCAGGCCATGGCTTCGAGCATGACCATCCCGAACGGCTCGTTCCAGCGGATGGGGAACAGCAGCGCCCGGGCACCGCACAAGAGGTCCACCTTCTGCTCGTGGGGGACCTCACCGAGGTACACGGCGTCGGGACCGAGCATCGGCTCGACCATCTCGGTGAAGTAGCGGACCTCCGCGGGCTCGCGCATCTTGGCGGCCATGAGGAGGCGCACCCCGGCCTTCCGGGCCACCTCGATGGCACGATGGGCGCCCTTGTCGGGGGCCATCCGGCCGAGGAAGAGGCAGTACTCGCCCTCCGCGTCGCCCGTCCCGTCGCCGAGGGGGAACGAGCGGGCATCGATGCCGTGGTGGATCACGGCGGCGACCGGAACGTGGGGGGCGTCCCTGCGCTGGGCCTCGGAGATGGCGATGACCGGCACCTCGCCGTGCAGCGACAGGTAGAGCGCAGCGAGGTCCTCCTCCAGCGGGCCGTGGATGGTGGTGAGGACAGGGCGCCCCGGTACGGGGCGGCGGCAGGCGAGGGCCGGTCCCGCCAGCGTGTGGTCGTGCACCACGTCGCAGTCCACGAGGGAGTCGTGTGCCGCGATGGCGTGGCGGAGCTCGGGCACCGCGAAGCCGATCCGGCTGCCCTCGGCGTGCTCGAGGACCCAGCGGCGCTCGACCGGGCAAGTGGAGTCGCCCGTGGTGAACAGGACCACCTCGTGACCGGCCTCGGCGAACCCCCGGGCCAGCCCGTCCACCACGAGCTCGATGCCCCCGTAGAGGGGCGGTGGCACGGGGGTCCAGGGGGGGGCGATGAGGCCGATGCGCATTGCCCGATTCAACCACGGGCGCTCCGTGCCCCGTTCAGGAGCCCCTCGGGTGAGGGCGCAACGACCCCTCCGGGTGGAGGGACCGCCCACCTTGCGCAGGAGCCGCCCAGGATGCGCAGGCGCCGCCCAGGATGTGCAGGCGCTGCCCACGGTGCGCAGGCGCTGCCCAGGATGTGCAGGAGCCGCCCCCGGCGCGCAGGCGCTGCCCACGATGCGCAGGCGCGGGCGCAGATAGGCTGGGACGCCTGGCGGCGTGGCCGAGTGGTTGAGGCAGGGGCCTGCAAAGCCCCGTACGGCGGTTCGATTCCGCCCGCCGCCTCCATGGGGCCCCGATCGTGAGCGAGGGCCGCTCGCCTGGCTGCGCTCGCCGAAGGGCCTGACGGGTCCGAAGCCTCGAGCCGGGCTGTGCTTCATCTCGAGGGCGCGCAACGCGCACGCGAACGGCGGGCAAGTAGCGGGTGCCTCGCAGGGCGGCCGCCGGGCACCGGGCGCCACCTGAGGGTCCCGGCGTGCGTAGTATGACCGCGTCCAAATCCAGCGAGCGCCGGGAGGGGCCGTGAAGTACGTGAGCATGGGTGCGTCCGGCCTCAAGGTCTCGCGCGTGTGCCTCGGGGCGATGATGTTCGGCACGGGCGACGACGCCCCGTGCGGCGAGGCGGAGGCCAGGCGGATCATCGACGCGTTCCTCGACGCGGGGCACAACTTCATCGACACCGCCAACGGGTACACGGGCGGCCAGTCCGAGGAGGTCGTGGGCAAGGCGATCCGCTCACGGCGCGAGCGAGTCGTGGTCGCGACCAAGGGCCTGATGCCGATCGGCGAGGGCCCCAACGATCGCGGGCTGTCGCGCGCCTACCTCCATCGGGCGCTCGAGGCCAGCCTGCGCCGTCTCGGCACCGACTACGTCGACCTCTACCAGTGCCACGGATGGGACCCGACGACGCCCATCGACGAGACCATGGACACGCTCGCGGGCTTCGTGCGATCCGGCAAGGTCCGCTACATCGGCTGCTCGAACTTCACGGGAAGCCAGGTCGTCGAGTCGTGCTGGGCGGCGGAGCGGGTCGGCGGCGTGCGGTTCATCAGCAGCCAGCCGCGCTACTCGCTCCTCGCGCGCCAGATCGAGCAGGACGTCCTGCCCGCGTGCGAGCGGATGGGGATCGGCACGATGCCCTACAGCCCGCTCGGGGGCGGGGTCCTCACCGGCAAGTACCGCAAGGGCGAGCCGTTGCCCCCCGGCAGCCGCTACGCGCGCTACGCCGGCCTGGGCCGTGCCGGGCTCGAGGGGCCCGATGACCGTGCCCTGCACATCGCCGAGGAAGTCGGGAAGGTCGCGGCCGAGCTCGGTGCCACCCCCACCGCGGTCGCCATCGCGTGGGTGGCCGGCCGGCGGGGTGTCACCTCGGTCATCATCGGTCCCCGGACCTACGAGCAGTACCGCCAGAACCTGGAGGGCTTCGACCTCTCCCTCCCCGACGAGGCGGTGAAGCGCCTCAACGAGGTCAGCCGCCCCCCGCGCTGAGCCGACGCGCCCCTCGCTCGGCTCCGCTCGTCGAGGCGCGCCCGGCCGGCAGGTACGGAGGGCTCGAGCACCCAGCCAGACCGCCAGACCACACGAAAGGAACGACGCGTGCGAATCGGGAAGCTCTTCCACCTGACCTTGCTGGTCGACGACTTCGAGGGCCCCCAGCAGTTCTTCAGCGGGATCTTCTCCCCGCTCGTCATGATGCGCGGCTACTCGAGCCACTGGCATCGCTACGCGGCCATCTACATCATCGGCGAGACCTCCATCGAGCCGATGCACGTCCTCCCGCCCCGGGCGGGGGAGGCCGCGACCAGCTGGTACCGCTACATGGAGCGTCACGGCCCGCGCGTGCACAACCTCGCCTTCTACGTCGACGACCACCGTGAGCTGGCGAGGCGACTGGAAGAGGCCGGCGTCCGCACGACCATGGCCGGCACCGACTCCACGGTGTTCGCCCACCCCAAGGACACCCCGGGGATGCTGGAATTCCACGAGCCGCAGAGCCTTGCCCGCGACCCGCGCTTCAGCGCCGGCTGGGACCAGTTCCGCACGAGCTTCTGGCCGAACCACGCCCTCGGCTTCGAGCGGCTCTCGCACGTCACGATCGTCGTCCACGACCTCGACAAGGCGGGCGACTTCTACGGGCGCGTGCTCGGTGCCGTCCCCCTGGCCGAGCGGCACCCGACGCTGCCGGCGACCGAGTCGCGCTTCTGGCTCGTCGGGGAGGACACCGTGGTCGAGCTCGCGCAGCCGGTCGACGAGGCGACGTGGGCCTGGCGGGAGCTCCAGCAGGTCGGCCAGGGGGCCGTGGCCGTCACGTTCAAGGTCGCCGACCTCGACCGGGCGGTGGCCCACCTGCGACGCAACGAGGCACCGATCGCCACTGTCGACGAGGCGTCCGTGGTGCTCGACCGGGCGCGGACGTGGGGCGTCGAGTACCGCTTCACCGCCGTCGGGCTCGCGGGCGACCCGCGTTCGAAGAGCAAGGAGCTCCCGTGAGGGTCGTCGTGACCGGTGGGGCCGGCAAGGCGGGCCGGGCGGTCGTGCGCGAGCTGGTCGACCACGGGCACCGGGTGCGCAACGTCGACCTCCGACCGCAGGGCGAGGCCGCAGGGGAGCCCTACCAGGCAGACCTCACCGACCTGGGCCAGACCTACGAGGTCCTCCGTCGCCAGGAGGCGGTGGTCCACCTCGCCGCGATCCCTCGGCCCTACCTGCTGACCGACGAGCAGACGTTCCGGATCAACGTCCTGTCCGCGTACAACGTCTTCGCGGCCGCCGCGCACCTCGGGCTGCAGCGGGTGGTGTGGGCTTCCAGCGAGACGGTGCTCGGGCTGCCCTTCGACTCGAGCGTTCCCTCCTTCCCCGTGGACGAGGAGCAGCCGCCCGCCCCGAAGTCCACCTATGCGCTGTCCAAGGTGGTGGGAGAGGACTTGGCGCGCTACTTCGCCGCCAAGGCCGGCATCCCCTACATCGGCCTGCGGTTCTCCAACATCTACGACGAGGCCGACTACGGCGCCGTCGCGTCCTTCCAGGACGACCCGCGGGCCCGGAGCTGGAACGCGTGGGGCTGGGTGGACGCCCGAGACGTCGCCCAGGCCTGCCGGCGCGCCCTCGAGGCCGACGTCGGTGGCGCGGAGGTCTTCATCATCGCGGCGGCCGACACCGTCATGGCCACGCCCAACGACCGGCTGCTCGCCGAGGTGTTCCCCGGCGTGCCCGTGCGCGGGGCGCTGGGCCCGTACGAGACGCTGCTGTCGATCGGCAAGGCGCGCCGGGTCCTCGGCTACGACCCCCGTTACTCCATGGACGCCTACGTCCCCAGGAGCGGGTGAGGCGTGCGCAGGAGCGGGTGAGAGTGCGGACGCCTCAGCTCCGCGGGAAGTTGAACACGCGGCGGGCGTTGTCCTCGGCGATCTTGCGGCAGACGTCGTCGGGCAGGTGGGCCAGCGACTCGGCGAGCATCTTGCGCGTGTGGGGATAGTTGCAGTCCGAGTGCGGGTAGTCGCTCTCGAACATGATGTTGTCCACCCCGATCCGGTCCACGTTGTGGAGCCCGGCATCGTCGTAGATGAAGCACCCGAAGATGTTGGTCCGGAAGATCTCCGATGGCTTCCTCGCGTCGGCCATGCCGGTGTAGAAGCGGTGGCGCTCCCAGGTGTAGTCGGCCCGCTCGAGGATGTAGGGCATCCAGCCGATGCCGCCCTCGGAGAGGGCCACCTTCAGGTTCGGGAAGCGCTCGAAGATCCGGGTGTTCACCAGGTCGACCGTGCACATCTGGCTGTTGAGGCCGAACAGGGCGATGGCGGCGGTGAAGGGAGCTTCAGGGGCCACCGAGGGCGCCCCGCCCGAGCCGAAGTGCAGGCAGATCGGCATGCCGCTCTCCTCGCACACCCGGAAGAACGGGTCCCAGTGGGTGGTGTGGAACGACGGGAGGCCGAGGGCGTGGGGCGCCTCGGTGAAGGAGATGGCCTTCGCCCCCTTGGCCGCCACCCGCTCGGCTTCGTGCACCGTGGCGTCGATGTCCCAGAACGGCACGAGGCACAGGGGGATCTGGCGGCCCGGGTTGGCGGCGCACCATTCGTCGATCATCCAGTCGTTGTAGGCGGTCACGCAGGCGGCGGCCAGCTCCTTGTCGTTGGCGTTGAAGAAGGTGCTGCCGCAGAAGCCGGGGAAGCTCGGGAAGCAGAGCTGGGCGTGGACCCCTTCGATGTCCATGTCCTTTACCCGCTCCTTGGGGTCGTAGCAGCCCGGCAGCATGTCCGCGTACCTGGTGGGGTCGGTGCCGAACTCCTCGCGCCGCTTGCCGGCGACGGCGTTGAGCCCGATGTTGTACTGCCGGCGACCCTCGAACTCCCAGGCGTCGTTGCCGTTCTCGTCCTTGACGTTGCGGGGGCCGGCCTCCTTGAACTTGGCCGCCAGGCGGTCCTGCCAGACGTTGGGGTGCTCGATGACGTGGTCGTCGACGCTCACGATCTGCACGTCGTCAGCAAGCGGCATGTGGTCCTCCTTCGGGTCGGCGTGGCTGCTGCCACACCGGTTCGGCCCGTGGGACCGAACGGCTCCACGGCCTCGGTCGGGTGAGCCGGGTCAAGCGAGCCGATCGGGCATCTGCGCGAGCAGCCATTTCATCATAGGCTCGGCGTGGCGGCGCATGGCGCGCGCTGCCCACTCGCTGTCGCCGGTCTCCACGGCCGTCGCGACCTGGGCGAGGTTGGCGAGGACGTCGACGTGGAGCTCCGGGACGCGCCCGACGGCACGGACGTCCGGCGCCAACCCGGCGATGACGGTGGACAGCACCCGGACGAACAGCCGGAGCGTCGAGCTCCCCGAGGCGTCGGCGAGGTCCAGCGCGAACGTGTGCACGACGGCCGATCCCGGGGACTGCCCACTGGCCCGGATCGCGGCCTCGAGGTCGGCCGCCCGCTCGGAGAGGCGCCGGCGCACCGCCTCGTCGGGGTGCTCGGCCGCCAGCCGGGCGCTCTGCTCGAGCAGGAGGAACCAGGATCGCGCCAGGTCGACGACCGTTGTGCCCTCGGCCCTCAGGTACACCGATGCCATGCGGGCAACGGCGTCTGTGCTCGGGCGGCGGGCGAAGAGGCCCCCGTTGACGCCGCGGCGGACCACGAGGAGCTCTTCGGACTCGAGCAACCGGGCGGCCTGGCGCAGGGTGGGGCGGCTGACGCCGATCCGCTCGAGCAGGTCCTCCTCGGAGCCCAGCCGCTCCCCGTCCCCGCGGGCGAGGACAGCGTCGCGCAGGGCGTCGGCGGCGACCTCGACCGCCGTGGCGGTGCCCCCGCCCGTCATCGCCCGTGCTGCGCCGGCACCGGCCGAACCTTTACCGGCCGGCGGGCACGGCGAGGCCGAAGATCTCGGCCGCGTAGCCGCCGAGCAGGCGGTCGATCGTGCCCTCCTCGACGCCGCTCGACTCGAGCATGGCCCGGGCCTGGGCCGGCGTGCCCGTGTCGTGGTGGGGGTAGCGCGAGCCCCACGCCGCCTTCTGGCCGATGCGCTCGACCATGCGGGCGACCGGGCGCTCCCAGCTGTCGAACGACGTCAGCACGGGATGGCGGTCCCAGACCTCCTCGGGCTCGAGGCACACCGGTACGCCGCCGCCGGCACCGAGCCACAGGTAGGTCTCGCACTTCTCGAGGGCGAGAGGCACCCAGGTGGTGCCGGCATGGACGATGGCGACGTGCAGGCTCGGCAGGTCCTCGAAGAGGCCGTGGAAGAACGAAGCGGTCATGAACAGGTCGGCGTCCTGCATGTAGGCGATGGGCTCGGCCACGCTGTGGCGCACTCCGACCCGCTCCGACACGCGTTCTGCGAAGCCGCCGCTCGACACCGCGTCGGGACCGGTCACGTTGGCAGCCGGGTGCACGCAGGCCACGACACCGAGCTCCGCGCAGCGTGCGAACAGCGGGCGGAACGGCCGGTCCTCGACGAACAGCGGGATCGTGTCGGGCACCTCGGTCCCGGCGATCAGCTCCGCCTGCATCCGCAGCATCTGGGCGCCGATGGAGTCCCCTGCGTCGGCCACCTTGTAGAAGGCTGGTCGGAGCAGCGCCGCGCGGAAGCCCTTGGCATGCGCGCGCTCGAGCTCGTCGAGAGCGGCGGCCGGGTCCTGCAGGGCCAGCATGGCCACCGGGTGGAGGCGGCCCCCGCCGCCCTCCGCGAGGTCCCAGACCCAGTCGTTGTACGCCCGGCACAGGATGGTCGCCGCGTCCTTGTCCTCGACCTGGGCCAGGTACTCGTTGAGCAAGGTGGGGTACACGACCGCTCGGTCGATGCCCATGGCGTCCATGTCGGCCAACCGTGCTGCAGCGTCCCAGGCGCCGGGGTTCAGCTCGTGGCCGGTGTCCGGGTCGAGATCGCCGATCTGCTCGATGGTCATGCCCGGGCGCCAGATCGCCTGGCGGTTCACCTTGGAGCGGTTGAGGCCCTTGGCCGGTCGGCCGTTGAGCGTGGTGGTGACCGTGCCGTCGGGGGCGGTGACGGCGCAGAAGGCGCGCCGCACGCGCTCGCGGTCGCCGGGAGGCACGTACTCGTCCCAGACGGCTGCCGGCTCGTGGACGTGGCTGTCGACGTCGATGACCGCTGCCATCAGTAGGAGGCCCCGGTCTGCGGGGCGCCGCCAGCGGCGCTCACCGCCCCCACGCTGATGCCCATCGCCGCCAGCTTCTCCGCGTTCTCACGCGGGTGGGCAACGAGGTCGGCCCACTCGTCGAGCTCGGGGCCCTTCGGGAACCAGTCGGGTCGCTCGATCGGTCCCGGCTCGTCGCGGACGAAGACCTTCGGCTCGATGCCGTACCACGAGGCGGCGTTGGTCCCGAGCAGCTTCTCGACCACGGCCTGGGGCACGCCCGCCTTGGCCATGTTGCGCATCGCGCTCCACGAGTCGGCACCGTCGTGGTGGTAGGCGTCGGAGGCCCAGATGCCGATGCTCTCGAAGTCCTCCCACTGGTGGAAGACGCCCATCTCGTCGGACTCGAAGCTGATGACGCTCTGCTCCTTGAACGCCTCGGATGGCAGGCGGTCCCCTTTGTAGCCGCGCTCTTTCGCGTAGAGCTTCCAGAGCCGGTCGCAGCTGTCGAGGAAGTACGGGAGCCACTCGGCGTTGGACTCGAACACCGCCATCTTGAGGCGGCTGTAGCGGTCCAGGAAGCCCGAGAGCAGGACCTGTGCCAGCCAGACCTGCATCTCGTGGATGAACGAGAAGGTCTGGCTGTCGGTGCCCGCCCGGGTGAAGAGGTCGCCGGGGGAGCCGACGTAGTCAGGCCCGAGGGGGTGGGGCATGTTGGGCGCCGGGAACGTGTGCATGCCGAGCACCATGCCGGTCTCCTCGAAGGCGCGGAAGACCTCGTCGTAGTCGCCGCCGCCCTGGAGCATCGCCCGGCGGATCTCGTTGGGGTACTTCGCCTGCGCGTCGATGGGCCGGATGAGCCCGACGCGGTGGCCGAGGTCGCTTGCCCGGAAGACCTCTTTCGCCGTCCGGACCGGATCGCTCACCGGCAGGAGGGCCGCGCCGAAGAGGCGCCCGGGAACCTCGCCGCACCAGTCCACGAGGAAGTTGTTGTAGGCCTGGCAGAAGACGTCGAGCCCCTCTTCGTTCTCGGCGAAGGGCAGGTACATGATGACCATCGTCGGGATGACCAGGACCTGGTCGATCCCCATGAGGTCCATCTCCTTGACACGAGCGTGAGGATCGATGGCCCCGTCGTGATGGACGTAGGCACGCTGCTCGTCGGTCAGCGGGGCCATCGCGAGCAGCTTCCTCATGATCTTCTTGTTCATCTGCGGCCCCGCGATGCAGATCGGGTTGTACGACGGCGCGAAGTGCCCGTTGCCGCCCCCCATCACTGGGGTGGTGCCGTTGAGCCAGGCCTCCGACTCGCCTCGCCAGTAGGTGTTGCGGACGAGCTCCTTCTTGGATGCCGGCACGTAGTCCCAGATCTTGGTGGGGTCGTTGATGTGCGCGTCGCAGTCGAAGACCGGGAACGCCTTGGTGAGCCGATCCATCCCGTCCCTCCCCATCTCGTCCCTCGCCATCTCGTCCCTCCCCAATCCGATCCTCGCCAATAGAGGTATCTGATTCAGGCAGGATAGGCGCACTTTGCCGTCGGCGCAAGGCCCGCGGCCTGCCTGCACGCGCGCCCAGTGCTGCGGCGCCTCCGCCTGCCCGGTGCCGTCCCTTGGCAGACTGTCGGCCATGGCGCGCTCGGAGTTCGTGGTCGCCCGGAACCCCGACCCGTCGTCGTCACTGCCGTTCCTGGTCCGCATCCCCCTCGGGGAGGACGGGGTGGTCCTCAAGGCACGCGACCGGTGGCCCCGCACTGCCAAGGTGTTCTGCCACCCGCAGACCGCGTGGCCGGCTGACGCCGAGATCCTCGAACGCGTGCCGGTGCGCTCCTGCGTGCGGCGGGGGGCGGCCATCGACCTGGTCCTCGACCGGAGCCGTGAGAACCGCAGCCAGCTCGTCTTCACTCGGATCCGGGGCGGTCGCGAGGCGATCTTCTGGCAGAGCGCGCGGACAACCAAGCAGGCCAGGCCGCGCGCGTCGCTGCCCACGCGTCGCAGTGCCGCCGGTCCCCTGTCGATCCTCGTCGACCATCGGGAGCGCTATCCGTGGCGGTTCTCGCACCAGCAGGCGACGACCGAGCGACGGCCCCTGCCGGCGGGGGACTACGGCGTGGAGCACGATGGCGCCCTTGTGGCGGTGGTGGAGCGCAAGAGCCTTGCCGACCTGGCGTCGAGCGCGAGCACCGGCCGCCTGCGCTACCTGCTGGCCGACCTGGCGGCGCTGCCCCGGTCCGCGGTCGTCGTGGAGGACCGCTACTCGTCGGTCTTCCGCCTCGAGCACGTTCGTCCCTCGATGGTGGCCGACGCGCTGGCCGAGGCCCAGGTGCGCGTCCCGTCGGTGCCGATCATCTTCGCCGAGAGCCGCCGGCTGGCCGAGGAGTGGACCTACCGGTTCCTCGGCGCCGCCCTCTACGAGCTGGCCGACGGCCCCGCAGCGGACCTGCTGGCGGCCGGCCTGGCCCCCGCCGGTCCCCTCCCGCCGCCCGAGCCGACGACCGCCGAGGTCCGCGCGTGGGCGCTGGCCGAGGGGCTCGAGGTGAG
>DATGLW010000041.1:0-13059 GCA_035293965.1 Acidimicrobiales bacterium | reverse complement strand
AGCTTCTCGCCCTCGGCCAGCAAGCGGATGATCTGTTCGGGGGTGTGGTGCCTTCTCTTCATTGCCGTGCTGTCCTCCATCCCACCATCGTGGGGCTCGGACTCGCACAGCGGGTGGATCAGCCCAAGGGGACCCGGTCAGCTTCTCCTCGAGCGTGCTGTGTGCCGCCTTTCTCTTGGGGCCGCTCGCGGGGCTGGCGCTACCCCCGAGCGCCCGGCCGCGTTCACGCTCTGATCGGCGAGCCGGCGCGGCGACGGGTGGGGAGGCATCGATCGCGCAGTGCACGGGGGCAGCGGCCGGCGCGGCCTGTGTGCGTGGCGGGTTCCGCACCCAAACGGCGGCGACCAGCCCACCTGCGAGGCACCATGCCGCAGCGACGAAGACTGCGATCCGGAAGCCGTGGGCGAGCGGATCGGCGCGCAGGTACGCGGAACCAGAGATGCCCGCGATCGCCGGGAGGATCGCCACGGCGACGAGACCGCCGACTCTGGCCACGTCGTTGTTGAGCGCAGAGGCAATGCCCGAGTGCTCGTCGCTCACCGCGCCGAGTGCGGCAGCAGTGAGCGGAGCCACCGTCACGCCGAGCCCGAGCCCGAAGACGAGGACCGCGGGCAGCACGACCGACAAGTAGGAAGAACCGGATGCGGTCCGGGCCAGCATTGCCAGACCCGTCCCGACGATCACCGGTCCCACCGACATCTGCAGTCGGGGACCGATGCGCGAAGAGAGCTTGCCGGACGGTGCAGAGAGGACGAGGATCATCGCGGTCAGCGGAAGGAGCGACAACCCCGCCTGGAACGGGGAGTAGTGGTCGACGACCTCGAGCTCGACGGGGAAGAGGAACAGTGCACCGCCGAGGGCGGCGTACACGAGGAACGTGACGGCGTTCGCGGCAACCAGTTGGCGGTTCTGAAGCAAGCTCAGCGGCAGGATCGGGTCGCGGGTCCTACGTTGTGCAGCCACGAAGCCCATACCGGCGACCGAGCCGATGGCGAAAGCGGAGATCACCGTTGCCGCGGCCCAGCCGAGCGCCGCCCCCTCCACGAGCCCGTAGGTGATCCCTCCGAGCGCAAGGACCGTCAGCGCAGATCCCAGCGGGTCGATCGAGGACGAAGCCGACTGGTCGCGGGACTCGGGAACGTGGCCGGCGACGAGGAGGATGACGATCGCAAGCGGGACATTGATGAGGAAGATCCATCGCCACGACGCCGTGCTCACGAGGTAGCCCCCGACCAAGGGACCTGCGGCGGTCGCGACCCCGCCCATTCCCGACCACGCGCCGATGGCGTGGCTGCGGTCGCCTTCGACGAACCCCGCCTCCACGATGGCGAGGCTGGAAGGCACCAGCAGCGCGGCGCCTGCGCCCTGGACCGCCCGCATCACGATGAGCACGGTCACGCTCGGTGCGGCCGCGCACGCCGCGGAGACGGCGGCGAACCACACGACGCCGACGAGGAAGACTCGGCGCCGTCCGAATCGGTCCCCCAGCCAACCGCCCACGACGAGGAGGGAAGCCAGCATCAACAGGTAGGCGGTCACCACCCACTGGACCGACACCAGTGGGACGCGGAAGTCCCGACCAATGACGGGGAGGGCGATGCCGACCACAGTGCCGTCGATCGCGGCGAGCGCCGAGCCGAGCACGGTGGCGAGGAGGACCCAGCGACCGGCCGCCGACCGGTACGCCACGAGTGCAGGATGCGCCTCCTCCTGGTGCGTGCTCCGCCCCTTGGCTACAGGCTGACGCCTGTGCGGATCTCGAGCGGTTCGGCTTCGTGCAAGCGCGAGCGGGCTACTCGTGCCTCCGCTGCCGCGAGGCGTCCTGCCACGTCGTCGAGCTCGGCCTGCGAACCAACGTCGAACACGGCCGCACGCAGTCCCAGTTCCTGCTGACCGTGGATGACACCCTGCCCCTTCACCTCGCGCAACACCAAGACGAACGGGCGCCCATCTGCCTCGAGCGTGGCGGCCTGGCCCTCCGGGCCGACTTCGCGCAGTCCGAGCACCTCGGAGGAGAACGCGACCGACCGGTCGAGGTCCCGCACGGACACGAGCAGCGAGCGCATCGTCCAGTCGGCGGGTGCGGCGGTCACGTGTCGTCGCCTTGTTTCATGGATGGGCACCTCCACGTGTCGCCGTCCAGGTCACAGTACCGTCGGTCCGGGGGGACAGCCAGGTGTCTGCGGGCCCGGCCGAGCCTTCGATCGCTCCCACGTCCCCGAGGTCATGAAGGAAGGACGCGCCGGAGATAGTCGCGCAGTCGAGGCTGGTCGTCGTCGCCGAGCGCGTCGAGCAGCCGGAACAGGCCGTCGAATGCCTCAGGACCAACCTGGCTTCGAAGGTCCCGTTCGATCCGACGCGACGCAGATCGTTGGGCAGCGAGGTACGCATGGGCGCGCGGCGTGAGGCGGACGACCTTCTCGCGGCTGTCGGTCGAGGAGCGCCGAAGGGTCACGTAGCCCCGGTCACGGAGGGCAGCCACGATCTTGCTCGCTCCCTGGCGAGTGATGCCGAGCTCCCGGCCGATCCGGGAAGCCGTGACCTCCTCGGACTGGCGGCAGAGCCGGAGCACTCGACCGTCGGGGAATCCCCGATCCGCGAAGCCGGCGGCGGCCATCTGCTGGTCGAGCCGGCGTTGGTAGCCGACCCACGCCCGCCGCAGGGCAGCACCCAAGGTGAGCGCCCGGCGCGTCGTTCGACTCCCGTGCGCTGGTCCGTCCCCCTCGGACGGACGGGTGTGGCGATCCCTCACGGAGCCCGTGGTGGTAGAATGACAACCATGGTTGTCATTCTACGCGATGAGCTGCCCGGGTGGCGTGGCCGGCACACCAAGGCAGCGCCGTGCCCGGAACCTCGCGGCGCCCTCGAACCGGCCTCCGCCGCCTGACCCTCCCGGCCCTCGTGTCGACCGTGATGGCTGCCGTCCTCACCGGCACCCTGGTCGTGGGCGCCTTCGGCAGCGCCGGCGCGACCACTGCGTCACGCAGGGCGACGACAACAGGATCCACCGTCTACCGGTGGGGCGTCGTCGGCAATCGGGGCGCGATCTCGTCTCTTCAGCTCGACCGGCCGAGTGCGATCGTCGGCATCAGTGGGAAGGTGGTCCAGATAGCCACCTCGAATTCCGACGGGTACGCTCTCACCTCGACCGGTGCCGTTTACGGTTGGGGGGTGAACAGCTACGGAGAGCTCGGGGATGGGAGGCTGACCCCGTACGAGACGAAGGCCGTCAAGGTTCACTTCCCGGCTGGTGTCGTCGTCACGGCGCTCGCCAATCCGATGCCCTTCGACGCTGGGCTCGCCATCGACTCCGGAGGCCACGCGTGGGGCTGGGGTCTGAACGCCGACGACGACCTGTGCCTGTCCGGGCTCGTCGAAGCCCGTCCCGAGCGGCTGCCTCTCAGCGACGTCACGCTTGCGACCGGTGCCCGCACCCACGCCCTCTTCGACTCCGGGGGCAGCCTCGTCGCATGCGGGAGCGGTGACGCGGGTGAGCTCGGCAACGGATCGACGGCACCCGCGCGCTCGCCAACGGCCGTGGTCGGGCTGTCGGGCGGGGTCCAGATCGTGTCGCTCACGTCATCGTGGGAGGGCTCGGGCGCTCTGTTGGCCAATGGCGACTACTACGACTGGGGGTACAACGCGGCAGGCCAGCTCGGCGACGGTTCCACCACCGAGCGTGCCCTGCCCGTGAGGGTCGAGCTCCCTCGCGCCGTGATCCAGGTCTTCCAGGGTGGGAGCGGGCCGCGGAACGGGCAGACGATCGCCATCCTGGCGGACGGGGAGACCTGGGCATGGGGGAACGACGATCGGGGCCAGCTCGGCACCGGCAACAGGGCCAGCTCGGACGTACCGGTGAGAGTGCACGTCCCCCATGGCGTGACCTTCGTCAGAGCAAGCTCGGGCGGCTACGCCAGCTACGCCATCGACCGTTCGGGCAGGCTGTGGGCCTGGGGGGACAACGGGCGCGGCCAGCTCGGGACGGGTCCGGCCCGACGCGACGCGACCATCCCGGTGGAGGTCGGCATCGAGCTCACCCAGGTGTCGTCGACGGCACAGAACGTGGCAGGACTCGAGGGAAGCGCCCGGCGGTCGTGACGGGTACCGGTCTCGTCGCGCTCGCCGACTCGCACCTCCTCGGAGGCTCCCACGGCCATCACGGCCTGCGGATCCTCCTCGTGGTGGTCATCGTGGCAGTGGTCGTGGTCGGGAGCGTCAAGCTGGTCCGCCGCCGCTCGCGGGCACGCCGCCCGCCCGAGGATGCCTCGCGCGCACCCATCGCCCCCACGCCGGCTCCCGACGATGCTGCGCCCCGAGAGCGCGAGCAGCGCGCCGCGGCCCCCGCCGGCCCGGCTGGCATGCGCGCCGCTCCTCTCGGAGGTTCGGCTGTCGCCGGAACGGCGAGCTCTGTCGGAGCAACAGCGAACTCCATCCGGGCGCGGGGGCTGACCAAGCGCTTCGGGGACAAGGTTGCGGTCGACGGGCTGAGCTTCGACGTCAGGCCCGGTCAGGTCACCGGCTTCCTCGGCCCCAACGGAGCCGGCAAGTCGACGACGATGCGCCTGATCATGGGCCTGGACCGTCCCGACGCGGGGTCGGTCTCGGTCAACGGTCGCCCCTACCACGACCTGAGCTGGCCCCTGCGCGCCGTTGGCGCGCTCCTCGAGGCCAAAGCCATCCACCCCGGCCGGACCGCGTACGCCCACCTGTTGATGCTGGCCAAGACGAACCACATCCCGCGCCGGCGGGTCGACGAGGTGCTCGGCCTGGTCGGCCTCTCCTCGGTGGCCGGCAAGCGCGCCGGCGAGTTCTCCCTGGGCATGAGCCAGCGCCTGGGCATTGCCGCCGCCCTGCTCGGGGACCCCGGGGTGCTGCTGTTCGACGAGCCGGTCAACGGGCTCGACACGGACGGCATCCGCTGGGTCCGCCAGCTCCTGCGGGGCCTGGCGTCAGAGGGTCGTGCCGTGCTGGTCTCCAGCCACCTGATGAGCGAGATGGACCAGACGGCCGACCACCTGGTTGTCATCGGCAGGGGGCGGCTCATCGCAGACATGCCCGCGGCCGAGTTCACAGCCCGTTACGCGCGGGGATTCATCCGGGTCCGCTCGCCGCAGCTCGACGAGCTGTCGATCGCCCTGGAGGAGGCGGGCGCCTCGGTCTCCCATGAAGAGGGGAAGCGGTCCATCTCGGTGCGCGGGATGAGCCAGGACACGATCGGCGAGATCGCCTTCCGACACTCGATCATGCTCCACGAGCTGGCCCCGCAGGCGGCGTCCCTCGAGGAGGCCTTCGTGGAGTCCACCGAAGCCGACGTCGAGTTCGGGGGTCATCGCGAGATGCCCGCACCCGGTGCAGCGGAAGGAGGCGCATGACCACCGCAACGACCCCGTCGGCCGCCTTGGGGAGGCCGCCCTCGGGCCGCTACGGGCTCGGGGGCGTGCTCTCGTCGGAATGGACCAAGCTCACGAGCGTCCGCTCGACGGTCTGGACCCTCGTGATCACCGCTGGGGCAGGGGTGGGCATCGGTGCCCTCGTCACGTCGGCCCAGGCGGCGCGGTTCTCGACCCGCTCACTTGCAGCCCGGCTGGCCTTCGACCCCACTCGCTCCAGCCTGTCGGGGATGCTCTTCGCGCAGCTCGCCATCGGAGTCCTCGGCGTGCTCGTGATGAGCGCCGAGTACAGCACCGGCACGATCCGGGCGACCTTCTCGGCGGTGCCGCGTCGCCTGATGGTCCTCGTGGCCAAGGTCGCCCTCTTTGCCGCGGCGACCTTCGTGATCGGTGAGGTTGTCTCGTTCGTCGCCTTCCTCGTGGGTCAGCACATCCTCTCTGGAAGGACGCCGACCGCGTCACTGTCGGACCCGACCGTGCTGCGGGCCGTCGTGAGCGGAGGCCTCTACCTCACCGCGATCGGGCTGCTGGCCCTCGGGCTGGCCACGATCATCCGCCACAGCGCGGCGGCGATCAGCACGTTCGTCGGGCTGCTCTTCATCCTCCCGATCATCGCCGACGTCCTGCCCTCGTCCTTCTCGAACGACGTCGATCGGTTCTTGCCGGCCGACATCGGGATGCGGATGATGAGCGCCAACTACCACGGTGCCGATCTGTTCGGCCCGTGGTTGAGCTTCACCATGCTCGGCGTCTACGCCCTCGCCGTGCTGATCGCCGGTGGGGTGCTGCTGGTCCGCAGAGACGCCTGACGCACCCGCTCGTGGGGGCCGCCGGGCCTGGGCGCTGCGAGGTCGGATCGCCGTCAGGCGGAGGGTGGTGGGGGCGCGGTCCACGCAGGGCGCCTGCCCCAGCGATCGGCGAAGGTGACCTCGTGGGCCGGCTGCCGGGGCGCCACCCCCCAGCGGCCGAGCGGGTAGCCGATGGGCAGCGCGGCGTAGAGCCGGACGCCGGCATCCTCGGGTACGCCGAGGATGCGGTCGACCGCGGCCGCGCGCTGGGTCAGCAGGGTGGTGTACGCCGAGCCGAGGCCTTGGGCCCGGGCGGCGAGGCACATGCTCCAGCACGCTTGCACGACCGTGTTCGCGCCCAGTCCCTCGGGGCCGTAGCCGAGGATCAGCAAGGGGACCTCGTCGAAGTGGTCGTGGAGGTACCTCGAGGAGGACGCCTGCTTCTCGTTGGGGTAGAGATCCGGAACCCGCTCCAGCAGCGCGTCACGCGCCTCGCGCCAGACGGATCCGATCTCGGCCATCACGGAGCGATCCGTCACGGCGACGAACCGCCATGCCTGGGCGCCGGCCGGCCCCGGGCACGGCGCACGGACCCCGGCGTCGATGATGCGTGCGATTGCCTCCTGGGGCACCGGATCGGGCTTCAGCCGGCGCATCGCCCGGGTGGTGTAGAGCGCCTCGAGCACGTCCATCAAGCAGCTCCTCTGTCAGGCCGACGGCGGCGGCGACCGTCGCCGGTGGGCGGTTGACGCTCCGCGGCGCCGGGCTCCTCGCGCTCGACCCGCTGCCGGGTCCGGCGCAGCCGATCCGGGTCCGCGTAGAGTACGCCCGCCGAGCGGGTGCGTCGCCTTCGCGGGCGCGCATAGCTGGCACCGTACAGGGGGAGGCATGGCCGACACGCCGGGGGGCGCAAGGGGAAGCATGGCCGACACGCCGGGGGGCGCGCTCGAGGGCTGGCGAGTGCTGGAGCTCGCCGACGGTGTCGCGGCGTCCTTCTGTGCCAGGGTCCTCGCCGACCTGGGCGCCGACGTGGTCAAGGTGGAGCCCCCAGGTGGCCATCCCGCCCGATGGTGGGCCCCCCGACGACCAGGCGCGGCCGCGGACGAGCCCGGCGGAACCTTCCTGTACCTGAACGCGGGGAAGGCGAGCGTCGTCGTCGACGAGGGCCCGGCGGGCCGCGACCGCCTGCGGGAGCTGGGCGCGGCCTGCGACGTGGTCGTGACCGACCGTCACCCGGCGGACGTGCGGGCCGCCCTCGGCGACCTCGACCGGGCCACCACGCTCGTGGTCATCAGCCCCTTCGGGCGGACCGGCCCGTATGCCGACTTCCGGGCGCAACACCTCGTGGTCTTCCACGGTGGGGGCGAGGGTGCCATCCTGCCGAGCGGTCCGGCGTTCGCGCAATTCCCCGAGCGGCCGCCGGTGCAGATCGGCGGTGACGCCGCCTGGTACGACACCGGGTGGAACGCGGCGGTGGCCGCCCTCGCTGCCTGCTACGACCGGCTCCGCAGCGGGCATGGCCAGCTCGTCGACGTGTCCGCCCAGGAGTCGGAGCTCACCCTCAACCGCACGCGGCTCAGCCGGTTCACCAACGACGGGGTGACGCTGCGGCGCGAGGCCAGCCGTTACGGCCCCTTCGGGATGATGGCTTGCTCCGACGGGTGGGTCCAGCTCGTGGGCATGACCCCGGCGCAGTGGGACGCGCTGGCGGCTTCGGCCGACGCCGGGGAGCTCGCCGATCCGCGCATGGCCACGGCGGAGGCTCGGGGTGCCGACCCGGCGGGGGCTGCCGCCGCCCTCGCTCGGTGGGTGCGTGCCCGGACCCGCGCCGAGGTCGTGCGCATCCTCGCCGACCTCGGGTGCCCGGTGGGGGCGTACGCCGGGCCGACCGATCTCCTGGCCTCCGAGCAGCTCGCCCATCGCCACTTCTTCCGCGAGGTCGACGACGGGCGCGGCGACCGCGTCGCCGTGCCAGGACCGCCCTACCGGCTGTCGGCGACACCCGCCCGGGTCGGGCCGGTCCCGCCGCTCGGGTCGGCTGGTGCGGGGGGGTTCGCCGGCAACGGCGTGCCCCGCCCCACGTCCGGGCCGCACCTCGTGGCGGGTCGCGGTCTCGAGGGGGTGCACGTGCTCGACTTCACGTGGGCGGCCGCCGGCCCGTACGCCACCTTCCTCTTGGCCCTGCTCGGGGCCGAGGTGGTGAAAGTGGAGTCGACGAGGCGCCTCGACCCTGCTCGCCGCGGCTTCCTCGCCGACTACGGCGGTATCGACCGGTCGCCCAACTTCAACGAGCTCAACGCCAACAAGCGCTCCTTCCAGGTGGACCTCTCCCGGCCCGAGGGCCTGGCCCTTGCCCACCGGCTGGCCACGGAGTGGGCTGACGTGGTCGTGGACAACTTCCGCCCCGGCGTGATGGCCCGCTTCGGCCTCGACGCGTCGTCGCTCCTCGAGCGCCGGCCCGACCTCGTCGTCGCGTCGTCGTCCGCCAACGGCTCGACGGGGCCCGAAGCCATGGCGGCCGGGCTCGCGAGCATCTTCGGGGCGACGGGGGGCCTCGGCGAGCAGACGGGTTACGCCGACGGCCCGCCGTGCGAGATCGGCGAGTCGACCGACTACCGCAGCGCGAACGCCCTGGCCGTCGGGATCCTGGCCGCCCTCCTCCATCGCGCCCGCACGGGCGAGGGGCAGCACGTCGACGTCGCCTCGCGCGAGGTGGTGGTGGCCTCCAGCCCTGGGGCGCTGCTCGCCCACGAGCTCGGCGTTCCCTGGCAGGCCCGCGTGGGCAACCGACACCGAGAGCTGGCGCCCCACGACGTCTACCCGTGTGCCGGAAACGACGCGTGGGTGGCGGTGGCCGTCGCCGAAGACGCTGAGTGGGCGGCCCTGTGCGAGGTCCTGGGGCGACCAGGCTGGGTCGCCGACTTCCCGAGCGCGGCAGCCCGCAGGGCGGGCTCGGCCGTGATCGACGAGGCCGTCGCGGGGTGGACATGCCGACGCTCGCCGCGCGCGGCCTTCGAGGAGCTCCAGGCAGCGGGCGTGCCCGCGATGGCGGTGATGACCAACGAGGAGCTCGCGTCCGACCCGCATGTCGCGGCCCGGGGCGTGCTGGTCGAGATCGAGCACCCCGCGATCGGCCGGACCACGGTCATGCGGGCACCGTGGCTCTTCTCGGACCTCGACTGCCGCATCCGCCGGCATGGGCCCCTCCTGGGCCAGGACAACGAGGTCGTGCTCGGATCCCTGCTCGGCCTGTCGGCAGAGGAGCAGGCCGCGCTCGAGGAGGTGCTCGTGTGACGGAGTTGGCCCGTACGGCGCAGGAGCGTGGCGAGGTGCGCGTCGGCCTGGTGGCCGGTGGCACCTCGCGTCTTCAGGTCGCGGCGCTCGAGGCCCTGCCGATCGACTCGCTGTGGGTGGGGGGCCATATCGCCTCGCGCAACCCGAGCCCCGAGGCGATCGTGGGCCTGGCCCGGCTTGCGGCCCTCACCGAGCGGGTGCGGGTGGGTACCTCCATCCTGCTGCTCCCCCTCTACCCCCCTGCCCTCGTGGCCAAGCAGATCGCCGACCTCGACCGGGCCACGGGAGGGCGTGTCGTGCTCGGCGTCGGCGTCGGGGGCGAGTACCCCCAGGAGTTCCGGGCGATGCAGGTCCCCCTTGCCGAGCGGGGCCGGCGCGCCGACGAGGCGATCCCCCTCATCCGGCGGCTGTGGACTGCAGAGCCGGTCACCCACGAGGGGCGCGCCTACTCGATGGCAGAGGTCCGGATCCACCCGCCGCCGCTCCAGCCCGGCGGGCCTCCGATCGTGGTGGCCGGCCGGCGCGAGCCCGCCATGCGCCGGGCCGGAAGGCTGGGCGACGGCTGGTTCCCCTACCTGTACTCGCCGCGCCGCTACGCGGCTTCGGTGGCGACGGTCCGGCAGGCTGCAGCCGAGGCTGGTCGTGACCTGTCGTCCTTCGAGTGGTGCGTGTGGGTGTTCTGCAACGTCGGCCCCGACGGCCGCGCCGCCCGCGAGCAGGCAGCGCGCTCGATGGGAGGCACCTACGACCAAGACTTCAGCCAGATGGTCGACCGCGTGGCAGCCGCGGGCACGGCCGAGGAGGTGGCAGCGAGGGTCTGCGCCTTCTACGACGCCGGTGCCCGGCACTTCGTCTTCAGCCCTGCCACCGCCGGTGCCGATCCCCGGCCGGTCATCGACCGCCTCATGGCCGAGGTCGTCCCCTCGCTGCGCGAGCACGCAGCGAGGGGCCAGGAGGATGCGGGAAATGGCCCGGCGGACCCCTGAACGGGTCCGGCCCGGGTGACTCGCTCACCCCCCGACGGCCGGCGCCTCGGGGGCGAACCCGTGCCGGACCGTGTTCTCGCTGATCGTCCGGGGCTCGACGAACTGGGAGAGGTAGTCGGGGCCGCCGGCCTTCGAACCCACCCCCGAGAGCCCCGAGCCGCCAAAGGGCTGGCGGCCGACCACGGCGCCGGTGATCGGCCGGTTGACGTAGATGTTCCCCGCCCGCAGGGTGCGCACCGCTCTCTCCACGTGGGCCGGCGAGCGCGACACGATGCCGGCGCACAGCGCGTAGTCGGTTGCGTTCGCGATCGCGATGGCCTCGTCGAGGTCACCGGCCCGCATGACGGTGAGGACGGGCCCGAAGATCTCCTCGGTGGCGACGCGAGAACCTGGTGGGACGTCGGCGACGACCACGGGGCCGACGAAGTAGCCGGCACCGGGCACGTCCTCTCGCTCGAGCACGATGCGGCCCTCCCGGCGTGCGACGGCAATGAAGCCACGGACGCGCTCGTACGCCTCGCCGTCGATGAGCGGTCCCATCTCGGTGCCCGCTGACGCCGGGTGACCGATGCGGAGTCCTCGTGCGGCTCCCACCACGCGGTGGACGAGCTCGTCGTACACCCGGCCGACGGCCACAAGGCGGGAGCAGGCCGAGCACTTCTGGCCCGAGAAGCCGAAGGCCGAGGAGATCACGGCGGGCACCGCCAGGTCGAGATCGGCGTCGGCGTCGACGATGATGGCGTTCTTGCCGCCCATCTCGGCCACGACCCGCTTGACCTGCCGCTGGCCCGGGCGGTGGACGGCTGCCTGCTCGATGATGTCGAGGCCCACCGCCTTGGAGCCGGTGAAGGCGATGAAAGCCACGCTTGGATGGCGGACCAGCCGCGCGCCGACGACCTCGCCGCTGCCTGGCAGGAAGCCGAGCACGCCGTCGGGCAGCCCGGCGGCACGGAGCGCCTCGACGAGGCGCCACGCGGTGGCCGGTGCCTGCTCTGCCGGCTTGAGCACCACGGCGTTGCCCGTGACCAGCCCGGCGGCCACCATGCCGGTCGGGATGGCGAGCGGGAAATTCCACGGCGCGATCACCGCGCCGACGCCGCGGGGACGGTACTCGAGGCGGTTGAGCTCCCCCGGTGGCGACTGCACCGGGCCGCCGCCCGCCAGCACGAGCGCCATGCGGCCGTAGTACTCGCAGTAGTCGATGGCCTCGCACACGTCGGCGTCCGCCTCGGCCCACGGCTTGCCCGTCTCGAACACCTCCAGGGCCGCCAGCGCGGCGCGACGCTCCCGCATCCACGCCGCGGCGCGGAACAGGACCGCCGCCCGCTCCCCCGGGCGGGCTCGAGCCCACCCGGCCTGCGCCCGCTGGGCCTCCTCGAGCGCCAGGTCCACCTCGTGCTCCCCGCACGAGGCCGCCGTGGCGACCTCGTGCGTCGGGTCGCCGGGATCCACCGAAGCCATCGTGCGTTCCGTTGGGACCGCTCGCCCCCCGATGAGGGCAGGCACGGACACGTGCATGCGGCGCGCGCCCTCGACGGATGCCGCGAACTGTCGCCGCACGGCCGGGCGCCGCCACTCCGCCACGGGCTCGGGCCGGTAGGCACCAGGGGCTGCGGGATCGGTCGGGGCGCGGCGCACCTCGTAGCCGGGACGAGGCAGCGAGCGAGCGGCCGGCGGGGTCGACGGGCGGGCCGCCCGCGGCGGATGGCGGCGCAGGATGCTCTCGTTCGACGTGTTCTCGAGCAGGCGCCGGACGAGGTAGGCCATGCCGGGCACGAGCTCGCCCACCGGCGCGTAGACGCGCACCCGGAGGCCGAGGCGCCGGGCGGCGGCCCGCAGGTGCCCCGACATGCCGAAGAGCACCTGCACCTCGTAACCGTTGTCGGGCACGCCGCGCCGGCGCGCACGGGCGACGACGCGCGCCAGCGTCGCGTGGTCGTGCGTGCCGAATGCCGCCCTGATGTCGCCGTGGTGGTCGTGGAGGAGGACCGCGCACCGATCGAAGTTGGCATCGGTGTCCTCCTTCGACTCGTACACGGGAACCGGCCACCCCGCGGCGCGCGAGCGGATCGTCTCGGCGTCCCAGTAGGCGCCCTTGACCAGGCGGACAGTGGGCGGGACCACCGGCCCTGCGGCCTGGCGCGCCCGGTGCCGGGCGAGGTCGATCAGGTGCGCCAGGTCGTCGAAGGAGTCCCTGAGGTAGGCCTGGACGACGACCCCGAGCGAGGCCGCGTGCAGACCGGGGTCGACGGCCAGCTCCTCGAACAGGGCGAGTGTGAGCTCCTTCACGTCGTAGTGCTCCATGTCGAGCTGCACGTGCGCCGGTCCCGCCCGGGTCCGCTCCAGGATGGGGCGGAGCCGGCCGATCACCTCCGCCAGCCCCTGCTCGGCCGTGAGGGGTGCGAAGTGCGCCGAAAGGGCCGTCGGCTTGACGCTGATGTTGACCCGGGGCAGGGGCCCGATGTCGTCGCGCTCGAGGTGCTCGTCGGCCGGCCACGTTTCAGAGTCGGCGAGCAACGTGTCGAGCAGCGCGCCGAGGCGCGCCGCGTAGCGGTCTGCCTGCTCGTCGGTCACCGTGGCCTCACCGAGGAGGTCGACGGT
>DATGLW010000040.1:0-9533 GCA_035293965.1 Acidimicrobiales bacterium | reverse complement strand
GGCTGGCAGCCATGGCCATCTCGCAGGGGCTCGCGTCGGTGGTGGTGGTGCCCAACGTCTTCGCCGGCCGCGGGGTGGGCTACGCGGGCGGCGACCGCGACTCGGCGGTCGCCTACATGGCCCGGCTGGGCAGTCCCTACGAGTACCTATGGGGCACCACGCGCGTCGCCGACTACGCGGTCATCGCGATGCGCCACATGCACGAGTTCGGGACCACCGAGGAGCAGCTGGCCGAGATCGCCGTCGCCCAGCGCCACGGCGCCACCTTGAACCCCCTGTCGGTGATGGGGCGCAAGGGCGAGATCACGATCGACGACGTGATGGCCTCGCGGCCGATCGCCGAACCGCTCAAGCTCCTCGACTGCTGCCTCGTGAACCAGGGGGCCGGCTGCCTGGTCATGACGAGTGCCGCCGACGCCAGGGCCCAGGGGCGGCACCACCCGGTGCTCCTCTTGGGCTGGGGCGAGGGCCACAGCTACCTCGATCCGTGCCACGCACCCTCGCTCACGGGCTTCACCGGTGGCCGCCTGGCGGCCGACGCCGCATTCGGAACTGCCGGCGTGCGCCGCGACGAGATCGACGTGGCCGGCATCTCGGACCACTTCACCATCAACGTGCTGGTGGAGCTCGAGGATGCCGGGTTCTGCGAGAAGGGCGAAGGGGGCTCGTTCGTGGAGGGCCAGGCCACCCGGATCGGTGGGCGCCTCCCGGTCAACACCGACGGCGGCTTCCTGTCGAGCAGCCACGCCGGCAGCTGCGGCCTGTTCACCATGATCGAGCTGGTGCGCCAGCTCCGCCACGAGGCCGGCCCCCGCCAGGTCGAAGGTGCGACGCTCGCGTACGCCCACGGGGTGGGCGGGGTGTCCCAGACCCAGTACGGCGCCGTGCTCGGGAGGGCCTGAGGTGGCGGCCTACGAGAAATTCACGCCCGAGATCACGCCCCTCCACGAGCCGTTCTGGGCGTCCGTGCGGGCGCACGAGCTGCGCATCCAGCGCTGCGACTCGTGCGGCGCGTTCCGGTTCATCCCGACCGAGCTGTGCCCGTGCGGCTCGCTCGACGCCACGTGGACCCCGGTGGCAGGCACCGGGGAGGTCTACACCTACACGGTCGTGCACCGGGCCCCGACCCCCGCCTACCAGGCGGATGCCCCCTACGTCATCGCCCACGTCACGCTGGCCGAGGGGCCGCGGCTCATCGCCAACCTCGTGGGTTGCGACCCCTCGACGGTGCGCATCGGCATGCCGGTCCGCCTCACCTACGAAGACGTCACCCCCGAGCTCACCCTCTACCGGTTCGTCCCCGCGGGCTGATCCCCCGCCCTCCCCGCGGGCTGGTTCCCCCCTCCCCGCGGGCTGGTCCCCCGCCCTCCCCGCGGGCTGGTCCCCCGCCCTCCTCGCGGGCTGTCACGCGTCCGACTGCACGCTGGCCCGCAACCCGCGGGGCGCGTGCAGCGGCACGTGCTCGTTGCGAGGTGTCAGATGGTGAGCTCGTCAGCCGCCTGGCCGATGTCGGTGCTCGGCAGCTCGAGATGATCGAAGGCCGCCGGCGGCTCGTGCCAGGGAGGGGGCAGGGTGCCCCCCTTCGCCGCTTCGATGGCCCGCCACACCCGCTCAGGCGTGCAGGGCATGTCGAGGTGCCGGACGCCGAGGTGGCTGAGGGCGTCAACGACGGCGTTGTGCACGGCCGGCGTGGACCCGATGGTGCCGGACTCCCCGATGCCCTTGGCCCCCAGCGGATTGAGGGGGGTGGGCGTCTCGGTGTTGGCGGTCTCGAAGCTCGGGAGCTCCGCCGCGCTCGGCATCTCGTAGTCGGCCAGCGTCGAGGTGAGCGGGTTCCCCTCGGCGTCGTAGACGAACTGCTCGAAGAGCGCCTGGGCCGCGCCCTGGGCGATGCCTCCGTGCTGCTGGCCGGCCACGATCATCGGGTTCACGATGCGGCCGCAGTCGTCGACGGCCACGTGGCGCACGAGGCGCACGGCACCCGTGTCCGTGTCGACCTCCACCACCGCCACGTGGGCACCGAAGGGGAAGGTGGAGCCGGCGGCCTTGAACACCGACGAGGCCCGAAGGGGCTCGCCCACCTCGGCCGCAGCCTGTGCCAGCTCGGACCAGGCCACGGCGCTCTCCTCTGAGCCGGCGACCCCGAGCCGGCCGTCTGCCGTCACCACGATGTCGTCCGGGGAGGCCTCGAGCCGGTCGGCCGCCAGCTGGCGGGCCCGCTCGAGGACCGACTGCGCCGCGCCGAGCGCCGCGCTCCCGCCCAGCTGCAACGAGCGCGACCCGCCGGTCCCCCCGCCCCGGGGGACCTGGGCGGTGTCGGACTGGACGAAGCGGATCTTGTCGAGGGGGATGCCGAGCAGGTCCGAGACGACCATGCCGAACGAGGTCGCATGCCCCTGCCCGTGAGCCGAGGTGCCCACCTTGATGGTCGCGCCGCCGTCCGCGTGCACCTCGACCTCGCCCCACTCACCGCCCCCGCCCCCTGCGGTGATCTCGACGTAGGCAGCCACCCCGATCCCGAGCAGCTTGCTGTCGCCCCGGGCCCTCCGGGCCGCCTGCTCGGCCCGGAGCCCGTCGTAGCCGGCAAGGCGGACGGCCTCGTCGAGCGCCAGGCGGTAGTCGCCGCTGTCGTACGTGGTGCCCATCACCGTGGTGTAGGGGAAGGCATCAGCGGGGATGAGGTTGCGGCGGCGGAGCTCGACGGGGTCGATCTCGAGCTCGTCGGCCGCCATGTCCATGATGCGCTCGAGGAAGGCGGCCGCCTCCGGGCGGCCGGCCCCCCGGAAGGCGCCCACCGGCGTGGTGTTGGTGAGGACCACGGCCGCCTGGTACGAGATCTTGGGGATGCGGTAGACGCCCTGGGCCATGGAGCGGGTCGGACCAGCCACCAGCGCGCCTCCGAAGCCGCCGTAGGCGCCGGCATCGCCGATCATCCGGCACCGCATGCCGACGATGGTCCCGTCGCGGCGCAGGCCGAGCTCGACGAACTGCACCTGGGCCCGGCCGTGGGGCATCGCGACCAGGTTCTCCGAACGGGTCTCCACCCACTTGACCGGGCGGCCCAGCTTGCGGGCGCACGCCATCGCGACCTTGTGCTCGACCCCGGCGATCTTCGACCCGAACGCCCCTCCGACGTGGGGCGCCACCACGCGGACTGCCTCGGGCGGCAAGCCGAACGCCGAGGCCTGCAGGGCGCGGAAGGTGTGGGGCATCTGGGTGCCGACGTAGACGGTGAGCTCGTGCCCTGCCCCGTCGTCGCCCGGGATGGCCACGATGGCGTTCCCCTCCATCGGCACCACGGCGACCCGTTGATTCTCGAACCGGCCCCGGACGACGACGTCGGCCCCGTCGAGCGGGTCGGCGGCGTTGCCTCCGGTGGCCGAGCTCGCCAGGTTGGTGCCGAGCTCCTCGAAGACGAGCGGCGCGTCCGGCCCGAGCGCCTCCTCGGCGTCCACGATCGCAGGCAACGGGTCGTAGTCCACTTCCACCAGCTCTGCGGCGTCCATCGCCGCCGCCCGGGTCTCGGCCACCACGGCCGCCACGGCGTCACCCACGAAGCGCACCCGCCCGCGTGCGAGCGGCGGCCGCCCGAGCGCGTCGTTGATCCGCATGAAGCCGAAGTCCACCTCGAGGTCCAGGTCATCGGCCGTGAAGACCGCGACCACGCCAGGCGAGCGACGGGCCGCAGCGGTGTCGATGCGCACGATGGTGGCGTGCGCGACCGGCGATCGGACGAACACGAGGTCGAGCACGCCGTCGACCGGCAGGTTGTCGACGTAGGTGGCCCGTCCGAGGAGGAGGTCAGGGTCCTCCACCCGCGGCACGGCGTTACCGAGGAGCGATCCGGGCATGGAGCGACTCTACTGTTCACCCGTGGACGGTTCGCCGTGAACTTCTTCGCCCACCTCGAAGTAGCGCGCCGGTCTGCCCAGGCCGGGCCCGAGCACCACCTCGGTGCCGTGCTCCCCGACCTGCTCGCCATGGCCCGCGTGCGCGCCGACCCGTCGCGGCTGCCGGCCGCCGTGGCCGCCGGCAGAGCGCTCCACCACCGGGCCGACGCCCACTTCCACCGCCACGACGGCTTCCGCGAGCTCGTCTCGCAGCTGCGCCGGGCCCTGTCGTCGGGCGGCGTGCCGATGGGAGCCGCCCGAGGCGGCGCCCATCTCGGCACCGAGCTCCTCCTCGACGGGTCGCTGCCAGACCGCGAGGCCCTCGGCGAGGCCTTCCGCCGGGCGGCGGCGCTCGCCCCGGCGGTGATGCCCGCGCTCGACCCGCGCGACCACGCGCGCTGGCTCGGGCTGGCGGCGCGGGCGAGCCGGATCGAACCGTCGGACTACGAGAGCGCGCAGCGCGTGGCGGTGCTGCTCGTGCAGGTGCTCGGGCGCCGCCCCCGCCTCGCCCTCGGGCCCGAGCATCTCGCCGTCGTCGTCGAGGCACTCGAGCGCCAGCGCCCCGCCGTCGTCCGGGGAAGCCGGGCGCTCGTGGACGACGTGGCCACCGCGCTCGCAGCCGAGCGCGGGGTCACGTGCCGGTGACGCAGGCCGCCCAGCCGAGCACTCGGTCCCACAGGAGGGACCGAGTGCTCGCAAAGTTGTGCATGTGGGCCATCCGGGGCACCGTGAACACGGTCACATCGTTGGAGGCCCGGTAGGCCACCGGCTCGCGCCAGGGGTCGGGACAGACGTCGCGTTCGCCGTTCCCGATGAAGATCGGCACGTCGATGCGGGCCGCGTGGTGCGCGACCGCGCCAGGGCCGAGGGGATCGGGGTGGTGGCCGACCGCCGCCGGTCCCCCTGGCATGGTTGAGGCACCCCATGGCGGGACCTTCCCGGGCGGTCGCGTCGGATAGCCGTCGAGGTCAGCCTCGACGAGGGCCGCCGGCACGTCGTCGAAGTGGAAGCCGTAGAAGGGGGCGTACGGGCCGCGGTAGTCGGGGGGTGCCTCGGGCAGCACGGTGTGCAGGCCGCTCCAACCCAGGACGGCGACGGCGCCGAACGTCCCGTGCTCGGCTTGCTGGATGGTGAGGAGGAGCCCTCCGTAGGATTGGCCGATCCCCACTGCCGGCACGCCCTCGAGCCCGAGCTCGGCCACGGCGCCGAGGGCGGTGGCATGGCCTGCGGCGGCGATCCCCTCCCACGAGACCGGCTCCGCGGGCAGGTCGCTGTCCCCCACGCCCAGGTGGTCGCAGGCCACCAGGGCCACGCCGCGAGCGACGTGGTGATGTGCCTGGCTGTAGCCGGGCTCAGGAAGGTCGAAGTACCGGCGGCTGTACCCACCGCCGGGGTAGGCGACAACGACCAACGAGGGAGGGTGCTCGGGCAGGTAGGCCGTCGCGGCGTTGGCCAGGGGGGTGCTGGCCCCGGCAGCCGCCGTGACGTCGATTCGCAGCTCCCGGACGTGCATGCCGGTAATCAAGCCCGCCACGAGCGGACGTGTCAATGCAAACGTTGGACATGCCTCCACCTCTGGACAGGGCCTACGCCGGCTCGGGCGTGCCGGCAGGTGCGACGCGCGCCACACCGCCGTTCACCAGCTCGTCGACCTCGGCCGCCTCGAACCCGAGGTCGCACAGGACCTCCACGGTGTGCTCGCCGAGACGTGGCGGATGGAGTCGGTGCTCGTCGATACCCGCCGAGAAGCGCAGAGGGTTGGCGATCTGCACGTACTCACCCTCGCTCGGATGCACGAGACGGGCGAACAGGCCGACCGCCCGAAGATGGGGATCGCTCGGAAGCTCCTCGATGGCGCGCACCTCCATGGCAGGGACCTCGAGGGCGCGCAGGTCGGCGAGCCACTCGGCGGTGGTGCGCCCGGCCATGGCCTCGTCCACCATGGCGTAGAGCTCGTCGGTGTGGACGGTGCGGGCACCGTGGTCCGCGTAGCGGGGATCGTCGGCCAGCTCGGGCCGACCGACGAGCTCGAAGAAGCCCCGCCAGTGGCGGTCGTTGTAGAGGACCACGCTCAGCCACCCGTCCGCGGTGCGGAACGGCCGGCGCTCGGGGGACATCACCCTCGGGTAGGTGGCGGGTCCGGTGGGCGGCACGAAGGAAAGCCCGTAGAGGTGCTCGAGGGCGACGAAGGAGGTGAAGGTCTCGAACATGGGCACCTCGACCGCCTCGCCCGTTCCCGTCTGCTGGCGACGGTAGAGGGCGGCGCACACGGCGCCGAAGGCCGCCAGGCCGGCCACCTTGTCGGCGATCACCGAGCGGGCGTACTCGGGCCGCACCGATCCCGCGCTCTGCACCGCCACGAAGCCCGAGGCGGCCTGGATGACGTCGTCGTAGGCGGGGAGGTCCGCGTAGGGCCCCCCGGAGCCGAAGCCGACCAGGGAGCAGTGGATCGCGCGCGGGTTGCGGGCGAGCACGCTCGAGGGGTCGACACCGAGGCGGGCTGCCGCCCGGGGTCGCATGTTGTGGACCACCACGTCGGCCCAGTCCACCAGGCGGTCGAGCACCGGGCGGGCGCCGGGAGCCTTGAGGTCGAGGCACAGGTCGCGCTTGTTGCGGCCGACCGACAGGAAGAGCGGCCCCATGGCGCTCGTGCGCCCCGGCCCGATCCGGCGGACGACATCGCCTTCGGGCGCCTCCACCTTCACGACGTCGGCCCCCAGGTCGCCCAGCAAGAGCGTGCAGTAGGGGCCCGAGTACACCGTCGTGAGGTCGACCACCTTGACACCTGCGAGCGGACCGGGCACCTCCCCTGTGGTAGCACACGCCGCCTCGGCAACGGCGCTGCCCCCGGCCGCTGCCTCCGGCCACTCCGCCCGGCCACGCCGCCCGGCCACGCCGCCCGGCCGCTGCCTCCGGCGACGCCGCCCGGCCACCGGCCCACATCGGCCGTTACGCTTGGGAGAATGGCGTCGACCGGGGACCCTTCGAGCAGCGGCGGGCTCACCCACGTCGACGCCCACGGGCGTGCCTCGATGGTGGACGTCACGGGCAAGCCGGTCACGGCGCGCCTGGCTGAGGCCCGCTGCCGGGTCGTCGGCGCCGGCGCCGCCGTGGGCGCCGCCGAGGACGACGTGCTCGGGGCCGCCCGTTTGGCCGGTATCCAGGGCGGCAAGCAGACCCCGGTGCTCGTGCCCCTCTGCCACCCGATCCCCGTCGACGCGCTCGACGTGGCGCTGCGCGTGGAGGGCGACGACGTGGCGGTGTCGGCCACGGCGGGCACGCTGAGCCGCACCGGCATCGAGATGGAGGCCCTCACCGCGTGCGCGCTGGCGGCCCTGTCGGTCCTCAGCCGGGTCCTGCCGGAGTCACCCGGCGCCTACCTCGACCAGCTCACCGTCTGGCGCAAGACCGGTGGCCGGTCCGGCGACTGGCAGCGGGTGGCCGCCGGCGCCGCCGGCATGCGTCTCGTGGCGGCCGGGGGAGGCGGACCGACCGAGAGCGAGCGGCAGGGCGGGCAGCCCGAAGGTGCCCGGTAAGCTCGGGCTGTGACCGCGTCCCCGCCGGGGCCTGCCTCCCCGCCCGTCGAGGCCTCCCAAGAAGGCCTCGCGGTGGCCGTGGCGCCGCCTGGCGCTGCCAACGACTGGCTGGGCCTCGTCGAAGGCTCCCTGCCGGTCGAGGACGCGGCGCGATGGGCGGTGCGCCCGACGTGCGGGGCGGTAGTGACCTTCGTCGGGACCGTGCGCGACCACAGCGAGGGCCGCGACGGCGTGGAGAGCCTCTTCTACGAGGCCTATGCCGAGCAGGTGCGCCCGCGCCTCGCCGCCGTGGCCGAGGCGGCGCGGCGCCGATGGCCCGAGATCGCCCGGCTCGCCATCCTCCATCGGGTGGGGCACCTCGACGTCACGGACGCTGCCGTGGTGGTGGCCGTGTCGACACCACATCGTGCCTCGGCGTTCGACGCCGCCCGCTACTGCATCGACACCGTCAAGGCGACCGTGCCCATCTGGAAACGGGAGACCTGGCGCGACGGGGAGGGCTGGGGCACGTGCGAGCACGACCTCGTGTCCGTCGAGGACCTGGCACCGCAGGCCGTGGCGCACCGGGGGGCACCGCCTGACGTGCCGGGCGCCTTGCGGTCGTGATCTCCCTTCGCGAAGCCCGGGAACTGGTGCTGGCCGGCTGCCGGCCCTGCCCGCCGCGGTCCGTCCCGCTCGCGGACGCCCTGGGGCTCGTGCTCGCCGAACCCGTGGTGGCCCCCCACCCGGTGCCGCCGTTCACCACCTCGGCCATGGACGGCTACGCCGTGCGGGCCGCCGACACGCGCCCGGCCCCCGCGCGCCTGTCGGTGATCGGGAGCGTCCTCGCCGGCTCGGCACCCGACGTCGAGGTCGGACCTCGTCAAGCGGTCCGCATCATGACCGGCGCGCCGCTGCCGGAAGGAGCCGACGCCGTGTGCATGATCGAGCTGACACGCCCCGAGGGCGACGGCGTCGTGGTGGTAGAGGAGCCGGTCGACGAAGGCCGCCACGTACGCCGGCCCGGTGAGGATGTCGTCGCGGGACAGCTCGTCTTCGACGCCGGCGAGGTGCTGTCGCCCGGGCATCTCGGCGTGCTCGCCAGCCTCGGCCTCTACGGTGCCCACGCTCGTGCCCGGCCCCGGGTCGGCGTCCTGTCGACCGGTGACGAGCTCGTGGAGGGCCCCGAGCCGCTGTCGCCGGGCAAGATCCGCGACGCCAACCGCCACAGCCTGCTCGCCACGCTGCGGCGCGACGGCTTCGATACCTGTGACCTCGGCATCGCCGGCGACGACCTCGGTGAGATCACGGCCCGGATCGCAAAGGGAGCCGAGGGGTGCGACGCCCTCGTCACCTCGGGCGGTGTCAGCGTCGGCGACGTCGACTACGTCAAGGTGGCGCTCGACGACCTGTCGGGGGGCACGATGCGCTGGATGCAGGTCGCCATCCGCCCGGCCAAGCCGCTCGCGTTCGGCAACCTGGCGGCCGACGGCACGCCGGTCTTCGGCCTGCCGGGCAACCCGGTGTCGGCGCTCGTGAGCTACGAGCTGTTCGTCCGCCCGGGGCTCCGCCGGATGGCGGGCCACGCGGTGCTCGACCGGCCCCTTGTCACCGCCCGGGCCGACGAGCCGCTGACCCGCCGGCCGGACGGCAAGGTGCACTTCGTTCGGGTGCGCGCGCGGTTCGGGCCGGAGGGCTTGCTCCACGTACGCTCGTCGGGCGGTCAGGAGTCGCACCAGCTCCGGGCGATGGCTGGCGCCAACGCCCTGGCGGTGCTCCCCGACGGCCAGGGCGTGGGAGCAGGGGACGAGGTCGAGGTGCTCCTCACCGACCCCGCCGACCTGGGCCGAGGCTCCCCGGGCACCCGGGCGGCCGACCTCTTCGCCAGGCTCGACGAGCAGGCCGACCTGGCGGGTGCCACGTGACGCCGCGGGTCGCGCCGCTGGAGGCGCCCGGCGCGCTCGAGGCACCACCGGTGCGCGCACCGGTGGTGCTGACCAGGCGGCCCGCCGCGACGGGCTGGCCGGAGGACGGCCCTCTCGTCGACACCTTCGGCCGCGTGCACACCGACCTGCGGATCTCGCTCACCGACAACTGCAACTTCCGCTGCGTCTACTGCATGCCCGAG